>NZ_JMMD01000001.1:0-444771 GCF_000686965.1 Butyrivibrio sp. AE2005 | reverse complement strand
ACTCATACTCGGTGGGATCCTTACCAGCATATGTATGTGATCTGGGCATACTTCTGCCTCTATTATCTCTACACCTTTCCTCTTGCATAATGTACTGAGAATATTTGCAATGTCCTGCTTGATCTGACCATACGCAACCTTTCTCCTGAACTTAGGTGCAAATACTATGTGATACTTACACTCCCATCTAGTGTGTGATAAACTATTCATGTCCATTTTGGACTACCTCCTGTGCTTTACTTTGGTTGGCGAACCGTAGTAATTCTAGCACGGGAGGTTTTTTTACTGTAAGCTGAAGCAGCTGTTGTCCCCCTGCATAGCAGGGGGTTTTATTAAAGATGCTACACAAACAAACGACGAATGACTTAGATAATGAGTCATTCGTCGTTTTTATTTTTGTTTTTGATTTTCTTTTATCAGATATGATTTGCTACTTCAAATGCATCCCAGATACCGTACATAATGTTGGATACCTGTCTTGCATCTCCGAGAAGATAGATCTCATCCACATCGTTCTTGTACTGATTATAGAGAGTATTTTCGCTCGAATATCCAACGCATAAAACAACGCTGTCTGCGGCAAGTTCCTTAGTGCTGTCTGCAACTTCAGCCTTAAGAACGCCGTTCTTATACTCTGTAACCTTCGCTCCTGTTACAACTTCAATTCCGTTGAAAGGAATAAGCTTCTCAAGCATTTCCTTATTTGCTGAGCATAGAGGTCCGTTAACTGCCAGAATCTTATCAAGAGCTTCAACGATAGTAACTTTCTTGCCCTTCATGGCAAGGTCAAGCGCGAGCTCACATCCGACAAGTCCGCCACCAACTACTGCTACGTTATCACCTGTTTCCTTCCGACCAAGAAGTACCTGCTCTGCAGAATATACTTTCTCGTCATCTCCAAGTGAGAACATCTTCGGACGAGAACCTGTAGCAAGAATAACAGCATCGAACTGCTTGTCGAGAATTTCTTTTTCAGTAGCCTTAGTATTAAGGTGAACCTCAACTCTGAGACGAGTCATTTCATCTTCATACCACTTTGCAAGAGCTATATCGTCTTCCTTAAATGAAGGTGCGCCTCCGGGAATAAGATTTCCGCCAAGTCTCTCTGTTGCCTCATAAAGAACAGGCTCGTGACCTCTCTCTGCAAGTACGCGTGCAGCCTCAAGTCCGGCAACACCACCGCCTACTACAAGAACCTTCTTCTTTTTGACAATAGGATTGTAACGGTTCAATCTCTCTTTTCCTGCCTGAGGGTTAACCGCGCAGTTTATAAGAGAATAGCTCTGGATACGTCCCATGCAGCCTTCCTGACAGCTGATACAAGGACGGATCTGACTCAAATTGTTTCTGCGAATCTTGTTTACGATATCAGGATCTGCAAGAGTCGGGCGTCCGAGAGATATCATGTCGCAAATATTGCTTTCAAGACACTCAAGAGCTGTGTCGGGATTATCTACACGTCCTGCCATGATAACAGGGATATTTACATTTTCTTTTGTAATTCTTGCAAACTCTTTGTACGGAGCCTTCTCCATATACATCGGGGGATGATTCCACCACCATGCATCATATGTTCCGGCATCAACATCAAGAGCATCATAGCCGTATTTCTCAAGAAGCTTGGCAGCCTCGATACCTTCCTCGATATCACGTCCCTTCTCCTCGAATTCTTCTCCGGGAAGTGCTCCTTCACGGAAATCTTTAACCATGCTCTTTAATGAGAATCTTAACGCAACGGGGAAATCCCATCCGCAAGTCTTTGCAATCTCTTCACGGATTTCTTTTGCAAATCTGAGTCTGTTTTCAAGTGATCCGCCATATTCATCTGTACGCTGGTTGAAGAAAGAAATAGCGAACTGATCGATAAGATATCCTTCGTGAACGGCGTGAATCTCAACACCGTCAAATCCCGCACGCTTAGCATTATATGCGCCTTTTCCGAAACTCTCTACGATTCCGTGAATCTCTTCAACAGTAAGAGGACGGCAAGTCTTATCAAGCCATCTGTGAGGAATTGGTGATGCAGATACAGGCGGAAATTCACCTAAGTTTGTAGGAATTGTAACTCGTCCGAATCCACCGCTCATCTGTAAAAAGATCTTTGATCCGTAAGCATGAACACGCTCTGTCATCTCACGGCTGGTTCTTACGAACTGAACCGGATTGTATGTTGAATTGGGTGTGTTGGGGAAAGAAGGTTTTTCCACCTCTGTATCCGAAAAAGTTACACCCGTAATAATAAGACCGATACCACCCTGAGCACGTCTGGTGTAGTAGTCGATACCTCTGTCATTCCATCCGCCTTCGCAGTCTCCGAGACCAAGCGGTCCCATGGGAGCCATGGCATAGCGGTTTTTGATTTCCAGTTTGCCGATTTTGATCGGCTCAAAAAGCCCTTTGTATTTCATTGAAACCTCCTTATTATCCGGCATATTTTTTAGTTCTGCCATATGCCGATAACCATCGTTTAAAAAAAATTTGCCATAGAAATATTTTAAAATACGGGCTTTTTGATAACCATCAACAAATAGTTGTTGTGTAGCAACGTTTTATTTATGAAGAAAATAGAATCATATAAAATTTGAAAAACTAGCGGGTAAATATTTTTGTCTTTCTTTTTCAATTACTTTAGTAATCCATTCCTTGTCCATTATGTTATCGAAAGCGCCTGCAACTACGGACTCATCAGCATAGTTATCAAATTCTGTCTGTTTCTCATCAAGGATCAGCATCATCTCATCATCTATAGTATCAGGGCATAACAGCCTGTATACAAGCACGTTTCTGACCTGTCCCATTCTGTACACTCTTGAAAGGGCCTGGCTTTCCAAAGACGGTTTAATCTGTGGTTCGCAAAACACCACTATACTGGCAGCCTGAATATTTAATCCGACGCCCCCTGCAATTATCTGGCTAACAAGAGCGCTTCCTCCGGGAGCCTCGCCCAGCTTATCCACAAGAAACTGCCTTGTACTCATCTTAGTGTCTCCGCTGATCACACCTATGCATCTTCTTCCAAGAAGATCACTGACTTTAGATATTGTTTCTCTAAAGAAAGAATATATGATAACCTTTCTTCCTTCACTTTCTGCCTGATCAAGAAGTTCCAGAAGTCGCATGCACTTTGATGATGTAGTCATGTCATCCTGAAGAAAAGAAACCCTTCTCATATCGGAGAATCTTCCACTTACAATCGCATCTTTATAGGTGTCTTTATCTGTATCTGTAAGGCTGCACCACTCCTGTTCCTGTGCGATTTCCGGAAGTTCCTTGAGAACCTGCTGCCTTGTTCTTCTGATATATACCGGTGCCAAGCTTTCTTTAAACTGCGGCAAGTGACTGATATTTGCCAGTGCCTTTACCTGTTCTGTCATATCGGGCCGAACAAAATCAATCAGGTTGCACATCTCGTCAACGCTGTTTTCAAGCGGCGTTCCTGTCATCAAAAGAATTCTCTCCGACTCGTTATCAAGCCTTCTGATGTACATAGTTCTTTTGGCATCCGGATTCTTCATGTAATGCGCTTCATCTATAACCAACATAGAAAGAGACATGTGATTATCTATGCGATCTACAATCTTTCCCATGGACTCGTAGTTGGTTATTGCAGCACCGCCATTATCCTGCCATCTTTCAAAAGAATCTTCAAGTGTCTGACCATGTATAATAAAAGCCTCTATCCTGCTAAATTTCTTTAGTTCCCTTGCCCAGTTTATAAGCACGCTGGCAGGACAAACGATCAGAAAATAACATTTCTTTTGCTGCGTCACCTGTATATGAGCCATTGCAGCAATGGCCTGGATTGTCTTTCCAAGTCCCATCTCATCGCCAAGAAGAACCTTCTTCTGATGTAAAATATATTTTGCTCCAAATATCTGATAAGCCCTAAGCGATCCACTAAATCCATCCAAATTAAGAGCTGTTTTATTTATCTCTTCTGCAAGCTGCGCCGGAATACTGTCATATACAAAAGGCTTGTTGCCGGTCATATTGCCAAGGCTCTCCAGCAGCACATAGAATTCAGCGCTATTCCTGTTAAAAGCCTCCATGGCCGCAACCTTAGTTGTATGAGATGCTTCCTGATACTGATTAATGGCATGAAGCATATTATCAAAGAAAGAGCTACTCACAAACTCATATATGTCTTCAGCCATAGTCACGGTATTCTGCTTAGAAACACCTGAGGAAAAGATCCAGTGGAACCCGTTTCTTATCATCCCGCTGTTCTTTATCCTCTGAGCATAATCATCAAGATTTGATGAACCTTCCGAAACATCTCTTCTTACTTTTTCGCTATTAAGATAATTAGCAAGTTCTGTAATAAGCTCAGCATTGTCGTCTGCATTTTCAGACTTATCATCCGGATCAAGACGGATTGTCACTCTTGACGCCAAACTATTGGCAAATTCAGTAACGACATTTCTTATAGCCTCTGTCTGCTTTTCTCCTATGCCGTCAAGAGACTGTATTTCATAGTCAGTAGCTTTTGCCAGCTGTCCCAGACTCGTATAACCTGCATCCACAAGTGCCTGAACACGAATGCCTGCTCTTGCTTTTTTTAGCTCATCCACAGGAATGTTAAAAAGCTCCTTCCGAGCCTCAATTCCTGCGATCTTATTGCAAATCTGCTTGATATTACTTTCCTGCAGCGTCCGGTCATTATAGATATTTTTAAATGCCGCATTTGCATCATCAATTGCGTTTATTAACTTCTTTAAATCTTTGAAATTTGGTTTGTCCATAAGTATCGCCTAGTGGTATGAATCTTCTGCTTATAATCCATCAAAAATTCCCTATATATGTATAAATAGCGTGATTAAGATATCCATTCCATATCCTATCACGCCAAAATGTGACACTAATTATTCGCCCCAATATTCTTCTGTTTCTTGAGAAGTCGTTTTTATTCCAAACAATTTCCACATATAATCTTCACGTTCATCATAAATATTCACAATATATATCTGATTATCATCAATCCTGTAGAAAATATAATTCTTTGCAACATAAATAAAATAGTAATCAGTATCGATTCCAAACATATTTTTGACAGATATTCCTATATTTTCATTTTCCTTGACTTCATGGATTCTGCCATTTATTTTTGCGAATACTTCTTTCCTTTTTGCTTCTCCAAAATACGAGTCAATGTACTTCCGCATTTCTATAATCTTTTCTTTATAATCCTGAGAATAACGTAATGCCTTCAATCGTCAAGTCCCATCACTTTCTGCATTTCTTCATCACTAACCCAACCTTCTCGATTCGAACGCATTTCAGCCTTCTTAAGATCACCTAATACATTATGAAGAGTCCTTAAGTGATCAAGTTCATCTGCTTCCTCCACAGTCATTATTGCATAAGCACCTCTACCATTTCTGGTAAGGTATACTCTACTACTTGAATCAACTTCTTTAAGTACATCTGTATAATTTCTAAGATCGGAAATAGGCATAATAGCTGGCATGTTAAATAACCTCCTATCTACTACAATATATATAACTCTAACTTTTAGTATAAAACTCTTCCGGAAAAATCACAAGTTAATTCACCCGTAAATAAACACTGCTAATTTACAGCATATAACTTTTTATCCCTCTATGACCTACGCATCTTCAAGCTCTTCTTGTTTTCATACATTCTTTTGTCTGCAATTTCAAATACTGCAGCCACACAATCTTGTTGGTCATATTTTGCCATACCACAGGCAACGACTACTCCGCCGTTTATAAGAGCATCCTTGTTATGCCGTGCAATTACATCTACAAGTTCCTCACTACGAGCATAGTCCTCATCCTGCGAAATAACCACAAATTCATCGCCGCCTATTCTGTAAACAGGGCTGCGCTTAAAAATATTGCAGATTATGTCACACGCATCACATATATATTTATCACCGGCTTCATGCCCTTCAGTATCATTAATTTTCTTAAGATCATTTACATCCAAAACCACAATAGCGAACTCAGGCTGACGCTGCTCCTGAATTCTCTGATTCATGATACTCTCTCTTACCTTATATGCATTCTTGTTCTTGATGCCTGTAAGCGAATCAATCTCAGCCATATTCTGCACAAGCGCAAGCTTCTCCGTATATTCACGTTTAATGCGCATAGCATCAGTCACATCCTGACACAGACCTAACAAGCATTCCCTTCCGGTATCATCTGTAAACTTAAGCTTTGTTGTCTGAAACTGTCACGGATTGCCGGCCGCATCAGGCACGTCCTCATAGAAAATATACGGTCCATCCATCGCAAGAGCTTTTTTATCATCCTCTATAAAATGAATAGCAGTCTCTTCGTCAAAAATCTCTAAATCAGTCAGCCCTACAACACCTTCCGGAGTTTCTTTATTTGCATACTCGGCAAAGGCTTGATTACAAGCAAGATATTTCCCTGTGTCTACATCTTTTGAAAATGTCATGGCCGGCATATTGGTCAAAAGATCTGAAAGCGATTTCTTAAGGCTCATTATCTTTCGGCTTGCATCAGCCTCTTTCCTAAGACGCTCATTCTCCTGCTGAAGCCTCGCATATTCTGCTGAAATATCCTCATTTTCATTTATACTTTCTCCAACAAAAGCTCCCTGATCCGTGTACCAGACAAAAGCAAGTCTTGTGCCGTCTTCTTTGTAAATGTGCCTGCCATATGAATGAACTACTCTGTATTCTCCATCCTTTTTTTGCCTGTAGATCACATCAAATACGCCGCCCTCTGCCAAAAAGCAATTTACAGCCTCAACTATAGAAGACAGATCATCAGGATGTACATTACGATATATGTCGTCATTTACAAGATTATAGATTTCTTTTTTCTCCACATCCACATATCCTGAAAGCTCCAAAAAACCTTCAGACATGACTATTGTAACCACTTTCCCATCAATACACTGGTAAATTGCAAAGGGAATCGGGCTACTTTCCAATAGATTTAGTTCTTCATCACTATACCTGTATTTTTCCAAGAGAGCCACCTTCTTTATAAGACAACAAAGAAACTGTTTTCCATAATATATTTTATCATGTAATAGCCAGTCTCCATCATTATTACGATTATTTTATGAATTATTAACAATTTTACATTTACCGGTTATCACGTTGGTGATATAGTCTAATGAGCTAAAAAATGAAACGCAGGAAGCCATGAGCATTTGTCAGGTTATGTATGACAGATCTCAAGCCGGTACAATGTCTCTGGAAGAAGCTAAATTAGAAGCTGCCAATATCATCAGAGAGCTAAAGTATAATGATGGATCAGGCTACTTTTGGGTTGATACTTCTGAAGGCATTAACGTGGTTCTTTTAGGCCGAGATACTGAAGGACAGTCAAGATGGGACAGCGTTGACCCTAACGGCACGTACTTTATCCAGGAGATGATAAAAAATGGTATGCAGTCCGGAGGCGGTTACACAAATCTTATGTTTGCTAAGCCCAATGAAACCGAGCCTCTTCCCAAGATCAACTATACAGCATATTTCGAGCCTTTTGACTGGGTTATGGGCACCGGCGTATGGGTTGATTATATCGATACGCTTAAGAGCGAATATACAGCGGAATCCGGCAAAGCACTTGCAGCCACCATCAGAAACAGCATTATTACCATGATAATTCTTTTGCTCATCGGAATTGCCATCGCTGCTTATATGGGAAAAAGAATTACTACTCCCATTAAACTTGCTACAAGCCAGATGGTCAGAATGTCCAATAATGATTTTTCTGATAATAAAGAAATGAATAGCGTCCGAGCGCTTCCTGCCAGAGAGAACAATGAAATCGGACAGATTGCAAAGGCACTTGACCTTATGCACAACAACATAAGAGAACTTATGCTAAAAATCTCTGACACAACATCTTACGTAGCATCAGCATCTGAAGAGCTTTCATCAAGCGCTTCGCAATCCGCGAAAGCCAGTGAAATGGTTGCTACCTCCTGCACTTCAGTTGCCGAATCATGTTCCGGACAGATAACCTCTGTAGCGGAAGCAAGTAACGAAACACAGGCATTTGTAAATAACATGCAGGAATTCCAGGATGCGATCAACAAGACCACTGAAATGATAAAAACCACTAATGAAGCTGCTACCAAGGGTGCTTCTGACATGACCAATGCTACAAATATGATGAGTTCAATCAAAAATTCCGTGGAAAGCACTGCCTCTGTAGTAGAAGCCTTAGGCGATCAGCTCAAGAATATCGACACTTTTGTTGATACCATAGCAGAAATAGCAAGCCAGACCAATCTTCTTTCCCTCAATGCCAGCATAGAAGCTGCAAGAGCCGGAGAAATGGGTAAAGGTTTCGCGGTTGTTGCCAGCGAGATCAGCAAGCTTGCCGACCAGTCCAATGAAGCTGCTTCAAAGATCACGGAACTGATTGATGAAATAATGCACAACTCCGACGAAGCTGTTTCTTCAATGCGTCAGGGTGCTCAGGACGTTGTATCCGGAACAGAAACCGTCAACGACGCAGGAAATACCTTCAACAGTATCGTAGATATGGTATACTCAATCTCCGAGCAATCAGAAAGAATGAGTGAAATTGTCAACCAGCTTTCTGAAGGCACCGACACCATTGCAAGTAACATCAGCAAGATAGAGGATATGAGCGCCAGCGTTGCAGATGAAACCCAGAACGTTTCCGCCGCTTCACAGGAACAAACCGCTTCCTCGCATGAAGTTGCAGAAGCTTCCGATAAACTTGCCAGCAATGCACAAGACCTGCAGGAGTTCGTTTCCAAATTCTCACTTTAATAAACAAAAAACCGGATGCTTTCCTATATTTGACAGGAAGCATCCGGTTTTTTATTCTATTATTCTACGTAGTAAACATAGTTTTCTTTTCTGGGAGCAGCATCCTTAGCAGGCTCAGCAGCATAGCCAAGTGCACAATGACCGATTCCTTCGAAGTTGCCTTCAACTCCTAATTTCTTAAGGAGGTCTTTTCCAAACTCAGAATCAAACTCTTCTTTTGCTCTATTCAAGCCCCTAACTTCACAAAAAAGTCAGAGGCGCTATTACACATCATTATACCCTGGTTTCTTAAGCAGCTTTGAAAATTCCAAAGCCTTTCCAACATCACCATCAACCTTAATCTTGCCAATTGTAAATGCTGCAACAGGATCAAGTTTGCCGAAGATCAGCTTGTTAAAATCATCAGACTTGATAGTAATTGCGCAGTTTCTGTCGTGATAGTCATAGGGCTCCACGTTGATCTTGTGATCCTTGACCTCAACATAAAATACGTTAGGTTCAGTATCTGTAAGATTGACCTGCACCGCAAGAAAATCCACATTGCTGACATCAGCCTTCTCAGCCAGTTTTCTTACCTTAGATAACACTGTTTCAAACTTCATGGTCTTGGCCCTCCTCTTCCTATGGCTTAGGAAAATTTATTCCGTTTCTCTTTTGAATAGGATCATTTCTGGTCAAAAGTCAAAGTGTAATTTCCATTGTTGTCTTCTGCACCTTCATGCCAAGGCTCTCATAGAAAGCTCTGGCACTGTCATTACCTTCCCAAACATTCAACGTAATATCCCTGCAGCCAAGTGCCTTTGCTTCCTTGCAGACATGCGCAAAAAGCTTCTTGCCAATGCCTTTACCTCTGCACGCAGAATCAACGCAGAGATCGTCGATATACATATATTTAAAAGACACTACAAAAGGCTTGCGTAAAGTCTCTTGCAGCATACAAAACGCATAACCAAGGACTTTACCGCCATCATCCGCAACATATACTTTCACATCCTCAGCTTTAAGGATAGCCTCAAGCTCAGCTTCACTATACTTCGTATAACCGGATACAAAGTAATCCGGCTTTATCTTTACATGAATCTCAAGCACCTCAGACAACAGCTTCAAAAGCTGCGGAATATCTTTATTCTGTGCATCTCTTATGATCATATCTCACCTCCCGAGCAGTTTACATGCGTTCCCGCTAAGAATCTTAGTAGTATCATTCTCATCAATCGGTAATCCCTTGATGAACGTGGTCGCCTCTTTCTGATCTGACCAAGGTGAATCACTTCCGAACAAAAGCCTGTCACTACCAAAAGCCTTTACAAGCTTCATAAATCCATCTGCATCAAGCATTCCTGTATCCTTATCATCCCAATATCCATCAGAAAGCGCTTGAATTCTCCCGGAGGAAAAAGATGTATCCAGAAAAGCCTTTGTATCCTCAAGATACAAAGGAACTTCATCCCAGTTCCTCCATCCGCCCATGTGTGCGAGAACAAACTTAAACTCACCAATCGTGTTAATTACATTTCTGCACATCTTCGGCGAACATCTGACAACGCCCGGAAAGCCGATATCAAGCCCTGCGTGGGTAATGACGATAAGGTCATTCTCGCAGGCAGCATAAATGATATCAAGAAAAGTCTTGGAATCAATATCCTCATTCTGATAAACAGGATGAATCTTGATTCCTTTAATGCCGTTATTTTTGAGCCTTCTAAGCTCCTCTTTAAAACGTGAATACTCAGGATGAATACATCCAAAAGAACATAACCTGTCCCCGTACTTCTCATTATTTCTAAGAGCCTTGTCATTGATACTCTCCACCTGAGAAGACGCCGTTGCAACAGGCAAAAGGACGGACATATCTATGCCGCCCTTATCCATTGAATCCAAAAGACCTGAAACCGTACCGTCAGTATGCGGAACGATATGTGCCTCTTTGCTGAGGCTGTCAACCGCCCTTGCAGCGATTGAATCAGGAAATGTATGCGTGTGAAAATCAATTATCATAAAACGATCCGCCAAGTAACTTCATTACAGAATCTCAATCTCAAATGAAGTATCAAAGCTCTCTCCCACCGCTAATTTATTGCCGTACTCTCTATCTTCAATGCCACCTTCAAAGCCTACTCTGTCGCACCTTCCGTTCCAAGGCTCGATGCAGACAAAAGGTGCATTCTTTTTAACCGGTGACCATACTCCAAACAGCGGAACATCACAAGTAACACGAAGTTTATCTCCGTCATTCGCACTTACAAGTGTAACCGCGTCAGCCTGCCTTCCCTCAAATATAAGTGCGTCACCGTCAAAGAGCTCGGGACTTAAATTTACAATTCCTTCCAAAGTTTCTACATCAATCTGCTTATCGGAAAGACAACCGCAGGACATATCAATAACATTTGATCTAAGAGTTCCCGCAACAGGAGATTCGTCTTTTTCAAACAGGAGCTTATCCTTATTAAGATCGCAGTTAAACGCAGGATGCGCACCGATTGAAAAATACATCTCTTTATCATTCGTATTCGTGACCGTATATGAAACAACCACTTTGCTTCCAACAAGCTTATAGCCAATCTTCAAAGAAAACTTAAAAGGATATTTTTTTAGCGTATCTTCATTTTGGGTAAGCTCAAACACAAGCTCGTCATCAGCTTTTTTTACAAGAGAAAAATCATTATCCCTTGCAAATCCGTGCTGTGAAAGCTTATAAGAAACGCCTTCATACTTATACTCACCGTTCCAAACCGAACCTACAATAGGAAAAAGAACAGGTGCAGTCCTTCCCCAAAACCTAGCATCTGCCTGCCACATGTATTCTTTTCCCGATTTAGCTCCTATAAGCGACTTAAGCTCAGCACCGTGCTCCGATACCTTGATTGCAATATGATCATTCTTTAAAACATGTTCTGCCATAAACAACCTCTTTAATCAAAAAATTTACTCTGAATCATCAGAAAGTGATGTGCTCTGATGAACAAGTACTTCCTTGTTATAGCATGCAAACGCGCTGTCCACAAGTTCCTTCGGAGGCTTCTTTGTGAAAAGAGATATTACAGGCACAATGATAAGTCCCGCGATCATGCAGAACGCACCTGCATTTATAGGTGACTGAAGAAGCTGAGGGAACTTGGGTCTTATGAGCATATTTGCAAGCATAACTACTGTAGAAAATATGAAATTCACCCATACAGCAGCTTTTGTAATGAACTTAAAATACAATCCGTAAAAGAAAGGCGCAAGGAATGCTCCCGCAAGCGCTCCCCACGAAACACCCATGAGCTGCGCGATAAATGTCACGTTCTGCTTGTACTGAACAATCGCAATAACAACAGAGATGCCGACAAATACGACGATAAGAATTCTCATGATAAGAAGCTGCTTCTTTTCATCCATATTCTTGATAACATGGCCCTTCAAGAGGTCAAGCGTAAGAGTCGAACTACTTGTAAGAACAAGTGATGAAAGTGTGGACATTGAAGCTGAAAGAACAAGAACAACAACCACAGCAATAAGGAAATCCGGAAGCCCCGAAAGCATCGTAGGAACGATACTGTCAAAGCCATCCGCCGCAATATCTATCTTATCGGAAAAGAGTCTTCCGAAACCGCCGAGGAAGTAACATCCGCCGGCAACAATAAACGCAAAGAATGTAGAAACAATGGTACCTTTTGAGATTGACTTCTCACTCTTTATCGCATAAAACTTCTGAACCATCTGAGGAAGTCCCCATGTTCCGAGCGATGTAAGGATAACAACTCCGAGAAGATTAAGCGGATCAGGTCCAAAGAATGAAGCGAACACGCCCGGTGTTGTCGATACGCTCTCATCTGAGATTCTTGCAAGTCCGTCAAGAGCTGCAAGGAAACCGCCCTGCGAATTAAGAACAGAAAGAACAACCGCGCAGATACCGATAAGCATGATTATTCCCTGAATAAAGTCATTTATCGCAGTTGCCATGTAACCGCCCGCGATTACGTAAATACCTGTAAGTACGGCCATAACAATAACGCAGATTGAATAATCGATGTTAAAAGCCATACCAAATAGTCTTGAGAGTCCGTTATACAATGAAGCTGTATAAGGAATAAGGAAAATAAATGTGATAACGGAGGCTGCTATCTTAAGAGATCTTCCTCCGAATCTTGCAGCAAAGAACTGCGGCATCGTGGCTGAATCAAGATGTTGACTCATGATCCTTGTCCTTCTTCCGAGGATAGCCCATGCAAGAAGTGAACCTATGAGTGCATTGCCGATTCCAACCCAAGTTGCGGCTATACCGTATTTCCATCCAAACTGTCCCGCATACCCCACAAAAATAACCGCGGAAAAATAGGATGTTCCATAAGCAAAGGCTGTAACCCATGGGCCTACTGCTCTTCCACCAAGTACAAAACCGCTTACGTCAGTCGAGTTCTTCCTGCACATCAGACCGATGTAGATCATTACAGAAAAGAACACAAGTAACATTAACACTTTAATAATCATACCTTCTCTCCTTAAAGTAAATAATCTTTCTTCACTTTAACACTTTCAATCGCTAAAGGCAATCAAATAGTACAAAAAAGTCAAAGTAAAATGTACAAGAAATTCATATTGAAAAAAAATAATATAGTGCTATCCTAGTGGTATCATTTTTATTTGGAGATCCTTTGGGATTATCCATAACTATCAATAAGGTTACAGACAAGGAGTATATGCAAAAATGAAATTCTTTTTGGACACAGCCAATGTCGATGAGATCAGAAAAGCCAACGACATGGGCGTAATTTGCGGAGTTACAACAAACCCTTCTCTTATCGCAAAAGAAGGACGTGATTTCACACAGGTAGTTGCTGAGATCGCATCTATCGTTGACGGACCTATCAGTGGCGAAGTTAAGGCTACAACAACTGATGCAGAAGGTATGATCAAGGAAGGTCGCGAGATTGCTAAAATACACAAGAACATGGTTGTTAAGATCCCCATGACCGTTGAAGGTCTTAAGGCTTGCCACACACTTGCAGCCGAAGGCATCAAAGTCAATGTGACTCTTATCTTCACAGCTAACCAGGCTCTTCTTGCAGCAAGAGCAGGCGCTGCATTCGTAAGTCCTTTCCTCGGAAGACTTGACGACATCAGCGTTCGCGGAACAGATCTTATCTCTGAAGTTGCCGAGATCTTCAATATCCACGGAATTGAAACAGAGATTATCGCAGCAAGCGTACGTCATCCTATGCACGTTACCGACTGCGCACTTGCAGGAGCAGACATTGCAACAGTACCTTACAAGGTAATCGAGCAGATGACACACCACCCTCTTACAGATCAGGGAATTGAGAAATTCGTAAAAGATTACGAAGCAGTGTTCGGCAAATAATAAAGCTTTACACGCATAAATACAGGCATATCACTTTAGTAAGCTCTAAGGTGATATGCCTTTTCTTTTTCTTTAAATTCCGCCAAGACTACCCGACAACTTGATCCACTCTGACAGCGTCAGCGGCTCATAATCGGATCTCATGCAGAAACAGTTTATCATATTACATGGAATTGTCTTCTCATGCTCCGCCGCAATCGGCACATAAGGCGTCGATCCTATCATCTCAATTATCTTCTTCATGAGGACTTCATCTCTTGTTTCATGCACATGCCCGTATAACATATAAGTCTTAGGTTCTCCGCTGTGTTTCAGCCTGTACTGCCCGTCATAGAAAGGCATCGGATAATGGCAACAGACAACCTTCTTCTGGGAATCCGTGATCACTCTGTAATTGTCGATCCACTCAAATCTGTCCTTATCAAAATTTATAGATTTAACATATTTATCATGATTCCCTGTTATAAGACAGAGCTTTCCTTTCAGCCTGTGAATAAGTTCATTGGTCTCTTCAACCGTGCCAAAAGATAAATCTCCAAGAATAACAACGGTATCGGCGCGCGTAACCTTGTCATTCCACTTTTTTATCATGTACTCATTCATCTCTTCGCAGCTTGAAAAGCCGCGCTTATCCATCTTCTCATTAAGTGCGTTATGAAAAAAATGGCAATCGGCAATATAATATATCATCGAAGGTCACCGCCGTCATCGTGAAGTAGTGTGGACGGATCGTCATCGGCAGCAGTTGTCGCAAGCTCGTCGCACCTCTCATTCTCAGGATGTCCCGCATGGCCCTTGACCCAGTTCCACTTTATCGCATGTCCCTTTGTTGCCTCAAGAAGTCTTTTCCAGAGCTCTACATTTTTTACAGGCTGCTTTCCCGCTGTCTTCCAGCCTCTTTTTATCCATCCGTCTATCCACTTGTCGTTAAATGCCTTGATAACATATTGCGAATCGGAAAACATCTCAACTTCGCATGGTCTGTTAAGGCACTCAAGACCGACTATTGCGCCCATAAGCTCCATTCGGTTGTTAGTCGTCTTATCATAGCCGGCGCTCAGTTCTTTTTCATGAACCTCGCCCTTTGAATCGACATATCTAAGCACAGTGCCGTATCCACCCGGTCCGTCCGGATTTCCTCTTGCAGCGCCGTCTGAATATATTTCAACTTTCATATTTATTCCCAAACTCCCGTATTCAAAAATTTCTCCGCAAGATTCTGCGCGTTGTCTACAAGACTGCTGTCATATCCAAGAACGCTCAAAAGCTTGATCGCATTCCTGTTCGTCGCAGGACCTTTTTTAAGCATATAATCAAAATGTACATCGTTGTCAGAGACATTTCCCTCAAAGTGATAGAGGTCGTACTTATCCTTAAGAAGCTGAGTGAGCTCGATGTCATGCGTAGCGGCAAAACAATTAACTCCGGAATCTGTAAGGAACTTAAGTATCTCTGTCGACGCAGCGATTCTCTCAACCGTGTTTGTTCCGCGAAGTACCTCATCAACGAAGCAAAGAACAGGATTTCCCTCTTCCTTCGCCGCATCAATTATTCTCTTCATGGACTTGATCTCGACAATATAATAACTGTCACCCTCATAGATATCATCCTTAAGCGCCATTGAAGAATAAATTCTGAGAAGAGGTGCTTTGTAACTCTTTGCAAGAACTGTATGCACAGACTGTGCAAGCAAAACGTTGATACCGATGGTCTTAAGGAATGTCGATTTACCGGAAGCATTCGAACCGGTCAAAAGAACTCCTTTCTTAGTATCAATACTGTTAGAAACCGCATTCTCGATAAGAGGATGCATCACGTTATCAAAGTTCATCTCGCCGTTTTCAAAAACAGGAATACAATACTGCCCCTTTACAGACTCTCTGTAACAAGCAATCGAAATATATGCATCCAATCTTCCGATCACGGTGAGTATCACATCAAGATCGTCTTTCTTTTCCATGAGCTGACGATACATCTTGTTAAACTTGATAAGATCGATATGCGTGATCATACGAACATAATCCATGATAATATCAGCAGGACCACCGCCACCCGACGGCTTCATAAGAACACTTGAACCGCTGACAAATCCTTTAAGGCTGTCATAAGACTTATTCAAAAGCTCAATATCATCACTAAGCTCAGGATAACTTGCTCCTTTAAAAAGTTTCGCAGACGAAAGAGCCTTAAGAATATAAGAATATGTCGAAAGATACGGATCAATCTTCCCTTTGATATTAAAATACATGATCACATTTGCTACTACGGCAGCAAGAAAAAGAAATGCTCCGAGCTCAAACTTAATGCATGTAATAACGATCGTCAAAGCAATAAGAGCTATCATCAGATAGTGCTTTGCATTGCTGAAATTCCCTACATCATTGAGAACTTTGAGATAATCATAGATTGAATATCTGTTGCCTCTTCCGATTCTGGCAAAGATCTGCTGATACTTAAGCCTTGCCTCGTCATTTTCGGAAAAGAACTTTATCTTTTTCTCCTCATTTTCAAAATCATCAGTCTGCTTGGGCGTTCTGAGCATATAATAAAGATACTCTTCACCAGATGCACTGAGGCAATAGTTCATTCTTGTAAATACGCCGTCCATGTTAAGGTCATTCCAGGTCGTGTCGTCTACCTGAAATCCCTCTCTATGGTTATCGTAGTAACCGGTAATATGATCAAAGTCATCTTCCTTATATTTTCTCTTTGGCGAATCGCCCCAGTTTTTCTTAAGTTTATAAATAAGATTCTTCTTTGCAAGTGCAGCATCCCTCACGCCCAGAACGTAAGCAATGATCACGAACGCAAAAAGAACTCCCAAAACATATACAAGTCCCGAATTATCCATATACTGTCATCATCCTTTGCTGAATTTTTTGATTGATTCCGTCACAAGCTTTGTAAATAACGGAGCCGCTTTATCTGCAGCTTCCTGCACTTCCTCGTGAGACAAAGGATTCTCCGAAAGTCCCGATGCAAGGTTACAGATACATGAAACTCCGCAGATTTTAAGTCCCATGTGATTTGCAGCGATTGCTTCATTTACCGTACTCATTCCGACTGCAGAAACACCCAGCTTTGCAAGCATCTGAATCTCAGCGGGTGACTCAAACGAAGGTCCCGTAAGCTGGCAATATACGCCTTCTTTAAGCTCGATACCGTTTTCCTTCGCAGTTTCCTTAATGATATCCTGAAGATCTTTTTTGTAGACCTCACTCATATCGGGGAATCTGGGTCCGAGTTCATCGATATTCGCACCGATAAGTGGATTGGGCGCAAAGCATGAAATGTGATCCGTTATAAGCATAAGGTCACCTGCCGCAAAGCCCTTTCCAAGTCCTCCGGACGCATTTGTCAAAAAGAGAATCTTAGCGCCAAGCATTCCCATAAGTCTAACAGGAAGAACGACATCGCTGATATCATATCCTTCGTAGAAATGAACTCTTCCCTTCATGCAGACAACTTTAGTATCGCCCACATATCCGAATATGAATTTACCTGCATGTCCGGGAACAGTAGAAACAGGAAATCCCGGTATGTCCTTATATTCAATCTCAGCGCAGACTTTAATATTCTCCGCATAATTTCCAAGTCCCGAACCAAGAACCAATGCTACATCGGGAACGAAATCAGTCTTACTTCTAACCGCATCAACGCAGCGTGTAAGTTTTTCATATAATTTATCAGCCATTTTGCCACCTCTCTCATCTGAAATTACATTTTTTCCAAAAAACACTTTAAATAATATTAAAATCAATCAGTGTTTCCTTAGACATTCTATCATAATTACCACTGCGACAATACTCCACGAACTTTCGGTTCGAGCATATTCTTTATCGCATCCTCAAAAAGCCCTTTGACACCGCCTTTTATGATCTTTCCAAAGATAATACCCTGAAGTCCTCCAAGACCTTCGGGAGAAACATTCTTCATCGCATCAATCAGCATTTCACCGCCCGGTGTTTCAAAGAATCTAACCTCAATACCGCTTGGAACCGACGGATAAATAAATGTACCTTTCCTGTCCGCTCTGTCGGAAGCATCGTCGTCAAAATAGATATTTATTGTTCTGCTGCAGGCTTCCTCAAGGAACACGATCTCATTTCTAAGCACAAATCTGTTGTATTCGTCAGTCTTGCAATACGACTCGAGACTTACCTGATACATCTCACCGTGCATGTTGATATTTGTGACATATCTCTTACCGCCAAAGCCGCATTTAAGCGCATAAAGAGCATCCCCTTCATAGATATCTATGAAAAAGAATCCGTTATCATCAATCCTGAATCCGATTTTCTTGATGCCGTCGGTAAAGTTATTGTGCACAACCTGCATCATAATAGGAAATACGCCTATATTATTATTTTCAATATCATAGATCTTTCCGTCGATCTTGCGAAGCCATTTCGCAGCGAGAAGGCTTTCATTTCTCATATTGAAATAATTAAGGGATTTCTTAAAGTCGCCTCTCCTGCTCTTATAAGCGGCCGTCCTTCCTCTTGTACTTCCGACAGATTCTTTAATCGCCCTGTTTTTCCATCCTCCGCTGACAATCGCAGGGTAACTGACAGTTTCTCCGCTTATCGATTTGCATAGTGCCATAAGCTCTGAATACGCCGAGAAATTCTCATCCAAAGGCTTATTTCCTATCTCAAGGTTCTTAATAGCCTCTCGGATCTTAACTGCCATCAATGACGTCTGGAAAATATCGCTGTTTCCGGCATTCGTAACCACAACCATATTAATATCCGGATAGATAAAAACATTCTGACCGAGCATTCCGTTAAACGCATAAGAATCCTGCCTGTCTCCGTTTATCCATAACTGATAACCATAGTGCGTGCTGTCTTCACGTCCCGTAAGGATCTGCGGAGTGATAGACTCTTCCACCCATTTCTCAGGGACAATCTGTACGCCGTTCCACTTTCCCTTATTTAGATAAAGCTGTCCGAGCTTTGCCATATCTTCAGTACGGATAAAGAGCCCCCAGCCGCCTTTTGTTATCTTCTTAGGGCAGCTCTCCCAGAACACTCTTTTTATCCCCATCGGATCAAAGATACGTTCTTTGCAAAATTCAAATAAAGACTTGCCCGTAATCTGCGTCACGATAGCCGACAGCATATAAGTATTCATGCTGTTATATTCAAACTGCGAGCCCGGTTCAAATTTGGTTCCCGCTTCAAGAAACGCCGATACCCAGTCATTTCCGCTTATGGCACCTGCTTCGTTGAATTCGGAGCCGCTTGTCATATCGAGAAGATTTTTTACCGTTATTGTCTTTCTGTGGAATTTAAGAAGACCTATCTGCTCACTGAAGATATCATCGATCTTATCTACAATAGTGAGTTTCCCGTCGTTTATGAGTATGCCTATTGCCATAGCGACAATACTCTTACACATAGAATAAGAAACATGCCAATAATCAATGGAATACGGCTCAAATCCACACTCACAGATAACATTTCCGTTTCTTAGAGCCATGAATTTGTGCATCTTACATTCTTTGTTCTCGGCAAGTTCCCTTAATAAAGACGTAAAAAAAGCAGAACTGACACCCTGCGATTCAGGCGAACATCTTTTTAGCTTTTGTTCATCATTTGCACTGATGGTACTGAATTTCGGTTTTTGTGCAACATAATCAACCTTGCTGATTTCGCCGGTTTCGCCGGTAGCAATCTTTAAAAGAAGCTCTCCTATGTCAAGTCCTGCTTTTGCCATTATTCTGTTTCCTCCGTCAGAGCCCGGATCTTTTTTATGATAAAAAAATATTATATCTTCTCTGTCTTAAGCGCTCTCATGGAATTCAGAATAGCTATTACGGCCACTCCGACATCTCCGAACACCGCAAGCCACATCGTTGTAAGTCCCAGTGCTCCCAAGATCAAAATGATGACCTTTACGGAAAGCGCAAATACAATATTTTCTTTCACGATCCTGATAGTCTTGCGGGCAATAGCAATAACCGAAGGTATCTTGTTGATATCATCATCCATGATAACAATATCCGCAGCCTCAATGGCCGCATCACTTCCAAGTGAACCCATGGCTATTCCGACATCCGCTCTCATAAGGACCGGAGCGTCGTTAATTCCATCGCCAACAAACGCAAGCTTACTACCATTATCCTCTGATGAAAGCATTTTTTCAACCCATTCCACCTTATCTGCAGGCAGAAGCTGTGAAATAACTTCATCTATACCAAGCTTCCTTCCGACATCTTCGGCAACATCTTTCCTGTCACCCGTAAGCATGACTGTCTTTGCAACGCCAACCTTCTTGATGCCTGCAATCGCAGCTTTGGCTGTATCCTTTATAACATCAGAGATAACAACATATCCCTTGTATTCTCCGTCATATCCTACATAGACAATTGTTCCGGATACAGAGTCAGCTTCCGCAAAAGAACTTATGGCATTTTCGTTCATAAGCTTTGAATTGCCAAGAAGAAGTTTTTTTCCATTATAAAGAGTCTCTATTCCTCTTCCTGAGATTTCCTTTGTATCAGCTTCGCTTATGCTGCTTCTGTCTATGTTTTTTTTGCCCGACTCATTAAGATAAGCAGTAAATACAGACCTTGCGATCGGATGATTTGAGAATGCTTCACCTGTAGCAGCCATCTCAAGAAGTTCATCTCTCGAAATCTTTGCCACGTTCGAAGATACAACATCTGTAACTTTGAACTCGCCCTTGGTAAGTGTTCCCGTTTTGTCAAAAACGACCGTCTTTATACCCGACGCAGCTTCAAGGAAATTACTTCCCTTAACCAAAACACCAATCTTGGAAGAAGCTCCGATTCCGCCAAAGAATCCAAGCGGAACAGATATTACAAGCGCACATGGACAAGAAACAATAAGAAAGATACAAGCTCTTTTTATACTGTCAGATAAAGCCAGTTGTCCGAGAATCGGCGGTATGATCGCAAGAAGGAGTGCTCCTATTGTAACCACGGGAGTGTAATATCTTGCAAATCTCGTAATGAAGTTCTCCATACGGGACTTCTTATCGCTCGCATTCTCAACAAGCTCCAAAATCCTTGAAACGGTTGAATCTTCATATGCCTTAACGGCTCTGATCTTAAGAATTCCTTCGCCGTTTACGCATCCGCTAATAACATCAGAGTCTTTTACAACTCTTCTCGGAACAGATTCGCCTGTAAGCGCTGCCGTATCAATAAAGGACTCACCCTCGATAACAACACCGTCTACAGGAATCTTCTCACCGGCTCTTACAAGTAATGTGTCACCAATCTTTACTTCAGAAGGGTCAACTTCATTCACTTCACCGTTCTCGCCGACAATATTGGCAATCTCAGGTGCAATGCTCATCATCTCAGTGATGGACTGGCGCGACTTTCCAACAGCATAGCTCTGGAACAGTTCTCCAATCTGGTAAAAGAGCATTACCGCAACCGCTTCGGGATACTCTCCGATACCAAAAGCACCAAATGTAGCGATCATCATAAGGAAGTTCTCATCAAAAACCTGTCCGTGACTGATATTTACTGCCGCCTTTTTAATTACGTCGTAGCCGATCATCACATACGGAACGAGGAATATGAGGAATTTCACGATAAGCGGAACATTTTTAAGCAAGCCTGTCTTTTCAAGAATAAGTAATACCGTAAATATTCCAAGTACAATAAGTATTCTGTTTCTTGTTTTCTTTTGCTTCTTAGTCATAGTGACATCTCTTCTTTCTTAATTAAGCGCCCTCTATCTCACAATCGGGCTCAACCTTCTTGCATGCCTTAACAGCCTTCTCAAAAACATCATCAAATACATCATCTGCTGCTTCAAGAACAAACTTCTGAGTCATAAAATTAACTCTGGCATTTACAACGCCTTCGATTTTCTTAACAGCTTCCTCCATCTTTGCAGCACAGTTTGCGCAATCAACTTCACACTTAAATGTCTTCTTCATAATAAATATCCTTTCTCCTCTTGGGATGAATTTTATAAATTTATGTATGCATACGCATGCCAAATTACAGTTCCCGATTACTCATTTATATGGCTCATTCCCTGAGCGATAATCGTTCTCACATGATCGTCAGCCAGATAATAAATGATCGACTTACCTTCGCGCCTGTTTCCTACAAGCTTACTCTGCTTCAAAATCTTCAGCTGATGCGATATCGCCGACTGAGTCATGTTGAGTGTCTCAGCTATATCACATACGCACATTTCAGATTCAAACAAAGCAAACAAAATCTTGATCCTGGTCGAATCTCCAAATACTTTAAAGAGTTCAGCCAGATCATAGAGTTCATCCTCCGGAGGCATTTCTTTCCCGATTCTGTCTACAAGCTCTCTGTGAACATTATGTACTTCGCAGTGTTCTACATCATTTATAGCCATTCGCTTTTCCTTTCATTTAAACATATGAATAACTGTTCATATGTTTAATATAAAACTACCGCATCGGTTTGTCAATATCGATGCGGTAAATTATTAATCGCAATTAAATTAAAATAGGACATTGCACTAATAACCTTAGAGCAACGTCTTATTTTCGTAAGTTATCAATTTATTTTAGAGCTGAAAAGCTTTGCCCGCTGCATAAGCCAAAAGAAAAGATACAATAGATATACCAAGGTAAAGCAATACACAGAACAATACTTTGGTTAATGTGTTTCTCTTCTCATCAGCAGAAATATTTGCTGATGCATATGCTCCGATTGCTGAAGTAGCACCTCCAAGTGCACCTCCGAGAAGCACAAAGAAATTTACAATATATAAAACCACAAAGACATAAACCCACTTCGGCAGCTGAATAGTTTTGTACTCTTCACCTGTTTCTACATTTCTTCCGTTATATACAAGTACCTGCTTATTTCTGACGCAAAGTTTTGCAATTTCCCCATTGCCTAAAGGAATATCAAATACTCTCTCAGCAAAATTGCTCTCAGGCGATTTAAATGCCATCACCTTGGTTTCAGGACTACCGTTGACAGACACTAATCTGTTTTTATTTAATGTAATCCTGACCGGCATACCGGTAGACGTATTAAATAACCACTCTCTTGTCTTTGCCATTTAAAAACTCCTCCCTTTCAATAACATATAATCTCTCTTTCTTCATTTCTATTATTACAATAATTTTAATTATTTAACAACAAAGTAATAACATATTATCATACCATTCACCCTAAATCAACAATAAATTGTATAAATTATAAATATATTTACGCAAAAACATGGGCTGTTGCGCAATGTTTGCGCAACAGCCCATAATTAACGCTTTTATACATTTTAATTAATAATTATACATATTATTTCAACTTATTTTTCTTCATCATCAAACTCCCTGCTGATATCTTCTTTCCATTCATCTATATCTAGCTTACTGAGACCAATCTCATCAGCTCTTTTTAGCATACGTTCTTTGAGTTCTTTTTTTGAATAGAACTTATAACCGTCATCAATAAACGATTTTTTTATCCATGTATCAACGAAGCCCTCATCTGTACACATAGAGTCTTCACTCTTAGCATCACCATACATACCAAAACTATAAACAAGAAGTTGATTATTATTGAGCACATCCTCATCCTCTATGCCTGCCATTCCCAAATTAAGCGCCAGATAATATTGACAAGTATAAAAAAAATGATATCTCGCATCTTTATCAAGATAGCCATAATCATATATGGCAAGAGATGCTCCGGCTTTTCCAAAGCCACTGACATAACCGTCTTCACATATTCCTTCATAGAATTTCTCACCGGATTCAGAAACATATCGAATATAAAGTTCGCCACCTTCATCTTTTAAAACAAAACCAAAACCATACTCACTTTTGCTTACCCATATCAACAATTCTTTTTCGCCGTCACACCCACAGTCTATATATCTATAGTCAGAATCACATGGATTCTCACGAAGATTGGTGCTATCTGATGCAAGCTCTTTCAACTCCTCAAAATCGTATTCCTTTTTTTCTTCACTCTCGAATACATAATCATCACAATCAACTTTTGCCTTTTTTTCATTGTTCAAAAAAGCTGTATAATTTCCGCTTTTATCATCTTTTGCCTGCTGATAACGCTCATGGGAGATAAAAGAGGATGCATCATTTTCATTATCTGAAGCTTCCGTACCGGCATCATCAGCAATAGACATATTCGCAACAGATATATCTGCAACAGACGCACCATCAGATACATTTGCCTTCTCTTCATCAATCTTTCCACATCCCGTCAGCATAAGCACAATGGCTAATATTGTTATGACTAAAGGCTCCATATGTACCTCTTTCGTATAATTTTTAAGTAATTTACTTGATACAAGAATAAAGAGCCTATGAAAAATATTTTTCCTATTTTTCACAAGCTCTTCAATTATATTATGCAGTAACTTTCTTAAATGACTTCTTTCCTTTCTTTACCATAACTCCGTCAGCAAAGAAGTCCTTATTGTAAGTAGTCTTTACGTCTGTAACCTTTGCATCCGCTACAGTTACACCGCCCTGCTCAACTGCACGTCTTGCTTCGCTTCTTGTATTGCAAAGTCCTGCCGATACAAGAACCTGAAGGATATCAACAACACCGTCTCTGAAGTCCTCTTCTTTAAGTGCAACAGCCGGAACATTATCCATATTTCCACCGCCTGCAAAAAGAGCTCTTGCTGCATCCTGAGCTTTCTGAGCTTCTTCCTTGCCGTGTACAAGAGATGTAAGCTCAAATGCAAGAATTTCCTTCTTCTCATTGACTCTTGAAGGATCCCATTTTTCCATCTCAAGGATTTCTTCAATAGGAATAAATGTAAGCATCTTTATGCACTTATCTACATCAGCATCTGCTACATTTCTCCAGTACTGATAGAAATCGTAAGGAGATGTCTTCTTGGGATCGAGCCATACGGCATTTCCTGCTGTCTTACCCATCTTCTTACCCTGAGAGTCTGTAAGAAGAGTAATTGTCATAGCGTGCGCATCTTCACCGAGCTTTCTTCTGATAAGCTCTGTTCCGCCAAGCATGTTGCTCCACTGATCGTCTCCGCCAAACTCAAGGTTACAGTTGTACTTCTGGAACATGTAATAGAAGTCGTATGACTGCATGATCATGTAGTTAAATTCAAGGAATGAAAGCCCTTTTTCCATTCTCTGCTTGTAGCACTCGGCTCTGAGCATGTTGTTTACAGAAAAGCATGCACCAACCTCGCGAAGAAGTTCAACATAGTTAAGGTTAAGAAGCCAATCGGCGTTATTTACCATCATTGCCTTGCCTTCACCAAACTCAATGAATTTCTCCATCTGTTTCTTAAAGCAAGCTGCGTTGTGATCGATATCTTCTCTTGTAAGCATCTTACGCATATCGGTTCTTCCCGAAGGATCGCCGATCATTGTTGTACCGCCGCCGATAAGGGCAATAGGCTTGTTTCCTGCCATCTGAAGTCTCTTCATAAGTGTAAGTGCCATGAAGTGACCGGCTGTAAGCGAATCAGCCGTACAGTCAAAGCCGATATAGAAAGTTGCCTTTCCTTCATTTACAAGATCTCTGATCTTTTCTTCGTCAGTAGTCTGAGCAATGAGGCCTCTGGCCTGCAATTCTTCATAAATCTTCATTTTTCCCTCCTGTATTTTCCGATTGCGAAGTGCTCTATATATTGGAATACAAAATTAAAATCCTCCGCAACCAACAATGATTGCGAAGGACGAAATAATCGTGTTACCACCTTCATTCGCATGTAGCTCACACTACACGCCTCAGCAAGTACGATCCGCAAATCATTTACGAACGATACTCTTCCGATATAACGGTCAGTCCCGTCAGAGCCTACTACTGTAATAACCTTCTGCTCTGCAGCTCACGGAGGTATTCATCATCGCCCTTAACATACGCCTCTCACCACCCGGCAATTCTCTGTTGTCAGCTTGCGAATCTTACTTATTCCGATCATAGCCTTTTTATGTTTAATCTATTTACAGATTCTAATTAAAAAACGCATATATGTCAAGCATACCGCTGTAACATACGATTACCACTCAAGCATGCTGTTCTCAGTCTTCTTATCTCTTTGCATAAGATCGTTAACAGCTTCCTGAAGCGATTTGCCTTCAAATAATATATCATTTACCGCAGTAATGATAGGCATCTCAACCTCATACTTCTCGGCAAGTTTAAGTGCGGCTCTTGCACTGTAAACCCCCTCAACAACCATGTTTACTTCATCCATGGCTTCCTGATATGACTTGCCCTGTCCAATAAGGATACCGGCGCGTCTGTTACGTGAATGCATCGATGCACAGGTTACGATAAGATCACCGATTCCCGAAAGTCCGGCAAAAGTCTCAAACTTACCACCCATCGCCATACCAAGTCTAGAAATCTCGGCAATTCCTCTTGTAATAAGTGCAGCCTTTGCGTTATCGCCGCATCCGTAACCATCAGCAATACCCGCAGCAAGTGCAACTACGTTCTTAAGAGCCGCGCCGATCTCGATACCGAGCATATCGGGACTGATATATACTCTGAGGAAGTTATTCATAAATATATTCTGTATATATTTAGCAATCTCCTTTTCAAAAGCACCGACTACAAGTGTCGTAGGCATGCTCTTTCCGACTTCTTCCGCATGAGAAGGGCCTGAAAGAACGCATACATTGCATCCGGGGATCTCATCAAGAATAACATCGGACATAACCATAAGTGTGTCTTCTTCGATTCCCTTGCTGCAATTAACTATTATCTGTCTGTGCTCTTCACTCTCGTTAATGAAAGGCTTCATAAGCCTAATTGTTTCACGCATGTGAGCCGAAGGAACAACAACAACGATAATATCTTTATCCTTCACGGCATCTTCCATGCTTGATGTGTATTTAACCGATTCCGGAAGCTTTACACCGGGGAGTTTCTCCTCGTTTCCGTGATATTGCTTGAGTTTCTCAACTGACGAATTGCTTCTGGACCAGACGGTGACATCATGTCCATTACCCGCCAGCACGTACGAAAGCGCAATACCCCAGCTTCCCGCACCAATTACACCTACTTGTATACCCAAAAAATTAATCCTCCTGATCAGTCGACTTTATTTTTCTTTGAAATATAAGTCTTTCTCTCTGTTCCTGAAATAAGCTTTTTAATATTTGCTCTGTGCTGATAAAAAGCAAGAGCTGTAAGAAGCGCAACGATCACATACATCTCATTGAGCGCACTCTGCGGAAGGTTTCCCAAAAGCCCCATCTGTCCGAATATTACATACTGGGCAAAAAAGCATGTATACAGGCAAAGGCTGCTGAGTGACACAAAATGTGTGATGTTGAAAGGTCCGAAAAATGCGATAAGTCCGACAAGGACAAACTTCCATCCCATTGAGATGATGTATCCTGCTGTGCAAGCGATACCTTTTCCGCCCTTAAACTTTAAAAAGAACGGGAAGTCATGTCCAAGTACGGCTCCTGCCGCTGTATATATCATATAAAAATATCTGTAATCCGGATTGCTTCTTCCAAAAATAAAATAAGTAACGATTATGGCAAAGATACATTTGAACATATCTCCAAACAAAACAACAAGTCCTGCCTTGGCTCCCATAACTCTGAGTGTGTTTGTTGTTCCGGCGTTCTTACTTCCAACGCTTCTGATGTCAACGCCCTTCATTTTTCCGTACAATACAGCTGTCTGAAACAGGCCAAATACATATCCTATGATCAAACAAACTACTCTTTCCATGTTACTTATCCTCTTTTCTCTCTCTTATTATAAATCTAAGGGGTGTACCCTTAAATCCGAATGCTTCTCGGATCTGATTTTCTATATATCTCGTATAACTAAAATGCATGAGCTTCTTGTCGTTTACGAAGATAACGAAAGTCGGCGGCTTCACCGAAGCCTGAGTAATATAGTAAAGCTTTAATATCTTACCCTTGTCACTCGGTGGCTGCTGCATAACAACTGCCTGAGTCATGATCTCGTTAAGAACACCCGTTGAAACTCTGAGCGCATGATTCTCACTTACGATATCGATCATGTCATAGAGCTTTACAAGCCTCTGGCCTGTCTGGGCAGAAATAAAGATAATCTCTGCATAATTCATAAACGCCAGGGTATTCCTGATGTTCTTGGTAAATTCCTTAACGGAATGATTATCTTTTTCAATAAGATCCCACTTATTAACAGCTATTATTACGGCTTTTCCGCTCTCATGCGCAATTCCGGCGATCTTGGCATCCTGATCCGTAACCCCGTCCTCGGCATTGATAACAAGGATGGCAACATCAGCTCTCTCAACAGCTCCGACGGTACGGAGTATCATGTAATGCTCAAGTTCGTCTTTAACTTTGCTCCTTCTGCGAAGTCCTGCCGTATCGATAAATGTATACTTCTTACCGTTGTATTTAACATCGGTATCGATGGCATCTCTCGTAGTTCCCGCAATGTCGGAAACAATGAGCCTGTTCTCACCGATAAGCTTATTGATTATAGAGGACTTACCTACATTTGGCTTACCGATGATGGCAATCTTTGTAGTGTCATCTTCCTCGTCATTTGTCGAATCCTTGCTGAAGTGACTTACAACTTCTTCAAGAAGATCGCCGATACCGAGCTTATTAACCGCAGAAATAGGGAAAGGCTCGCCTATTCCAAGGTTGTAGAACTCGTATACATCGAGCGAATCCCTGCTATAACTGTCAACCTTATTTACACACAAAACAACAGGCTTTCCCGATCTTCTGAGCATATCAGCCACTTTGGAATCAGAATCGGTAAGTCCCTGCTTTACATCAACCATAAATAAGATAACATCTGCCGTATCTATGGCAATCTGCGCCTGCTCTCTCATCTGTGAAAGGATAATATCCTTTGAATCAGGCTCGATACCACCGGTATCAATAAGAGTGAAGCTGTGATTAAGCCACTCAACGTCCTGATAAATTCTGTCTCTTGTAACACCGGGAGTATCCTGCACAATGGCAATCCTGCTTCCCGCAAGAGCATTAAAGAGTGTTGATTTTCCGACATTTGGTCTTCCGACCACCGCTACTATATTTTTTCTGCTCATGTGTTTTCCTTTTTTATATGTTTAATTCAAAAATGTATGCTCAACCGGAACACCGAATAACACTGCGGCAAGTTCATGCCCGTCGCATTTTGATATTCCGACATTGATATCAAGCTCTTTTTCGATATCTCCTATCTTAACATCATCAAGAAGATAATCCTCTCCGCTTCTAAGTAGATTCTCGGGAAGATACAACATTGTTCCAAGTTCCCTGCCTTTAAGCTGCTTTATTATATCCTGTCCGGTAAGAAGTCCCGAAACGGTTATCCTCTCACCAAAGAACTCATTGACTATCTCATATGTATGAACATTAAGTCCCTTGCATACTTCCATAGCTCTCTCAGCCATCTGCATTATGCACGGATAGACAAGTCTTCCGGTCGCAAGTGAGATTTCTCTTTTTACAGAATCTATTTCATCTGCATAATTATTAGTAAGCGCCTCCAGAGATTCTCCGAACTCATCAAGAAGAAGTCTCATCATTCCGACACCGTTCTCATACTGAATATAACCGTCATAGCGCTCAGCCTCGGGAAAATCTCTTTTCGCAAGGAAATACCACTCGTCACTTGCATGTATGAAATGAATGCCGTGCTCATCATACACTTTTTTCTGCCATTTTTCTATCATATCAA
The DNA here is from genome assembly GCF_000686965.1 of Butyrivibrio sp. AE2005. NCBI lineage: Bacteria > Bacillati > Bacillota > Clostridia > Lachnospirales > Lachnospiraceae > Butyrivibrio > Butyrivibrio sp. AE2005. The sequence goes on along the minus strand of NZ_JMMD01000001.1, from coordinate 415,035 downwards.
TGACAGCGCACGCATCCTCATACTCAAACGGCTCAAGCGGATACAATCCGTCCCTGTATTTGGAAAGGCCAACGGGTACAACCGATACGCTCTGAAGATTCGGAATATACTTGGTAAGATCCGATATCGATCTCTCAAGCTCAGCTCCGTCATTTACGCCCTTGCACAAAACAATCTGGCCGTTTAGCTCAATTCCCGTTCCGGGCGCGCATAGTTTGTCCACCTTTTTGAGAGCCTCACCGGCAAATCTGTTTCCAAGCATTTTGCATCTGAGTTCAGGATTGGTCGTCTGAAATGAAACATTGATAGGCGAAAGATGATACTTCAGGATTCTGTCGATATCCGCATCGGACATGTTAGTCAGTGTGACATAATTACCCTGCAAAAAAGAAAGTCTGGAATCATCATCTTTAAAGTACAAAGTATCGCGCATGCCCTTCGGCATCTGATCTATGAAGCAAAAGATACACTTATTGCTGCAAGATCTGTAGTTATCCATGAGTCCGTTGTCAAATTCTATTCCAAGATCCTCATCAAATTCTTTGTCGATATCAAGGATCCACTCCTCGCCATCGCTCTTCCTGATAAGAACCTCCAAATGCTCATCCTGCACAAGATACTGGTAATCAAATATATCCTGGATATCCTGATCGTTTATCTTAAGCAGTGTGTCACCCGGCTCAATATTCAGTTCTTCGGCAATACTGCCCTCATCGACTCTGCCGATAAGGTGCCCTTTCTTTGAAACCATTTAAAAAATAACCTCATATTCTGCAGGATTACCCCAATAATGTATTATATATGAAATTCCTTGACTTGTCAGTAATCATAATGATAAAACAATATAGGAAGTTAAATGCTTCATAAAAATATAAACTTCATATTCCGAAGAAAGGAACAAATATGCCAGATTTTTCTAAACTGGAAACCTCTATTCCGGTAGCTCCGCTTAATTTAATTGTTATGGACTCAGCAAAAGAGCTGGGTGACAGCGTAGATCATTATATCGCGGAGTTTCGCCACAATCTTTACAAAATGCCTGAAAACGATCCCGCATTTCACGGCTATGTCAAGGACAGCTACAAGATAAAATACTGTCTTGACCGTTTCGGAAGCGGCGAAGCAAAAGCTGCTATCAATGAAAGCGTCCGTGGAAACGACGTCTATATTCTTACCGATGTCTGCAATTACAGCATTACTTATAAAATGTATAACTACATAAATCACAAATCTCCCGACGATCACTATCAGGATCTTAAGAGAGTTATCGGCGCCCTTACGGGAAAGGCCAAGAGAATCAATGTCATCATGCCCTTCTTATATGAAGGAAGACAACACAAGAGAAACGGCATGGAATCTCTCGACGCGGCTCAGATGTTTAAAGAGCTGTATGACATGGGCATTTCAAACTTCATCACTTTTGATGCTCATGACCCGAGAATCTCAAACTCAAAACCTCTCGGAGGATTTGACAACTTCCTAGCTTCATACCAGTTTATGAAGGCGCTTCTCTCACACATTGATGACCTTATCGTAGACAAAGATCATCTCACTGTAATCAGTCCTGATGAAGGAGCTCTCGACAGAGCCGTATACTTTGCAAACGTTATCGGCGCAGATACAGGTATGTTCTATAAAAGACGTGACTATGCCCACGTTGTAAACGGAAGCAATCCTATCGTTGCACACGAATTCCTTGGTTCTGATATTTCAGGAAGAGACGTTATCATCATCGATGATATGATCTCATCGGGATCAAGTATGATCGACACAGCCAAGCAGCTTAAGAGCATGGGTGCTAAGCGAGTATTTATCTGCACTACATTTGGTCTTTTCACAAACGGAATGGATAAGTTTGATGAGGGATATGAAAAGAAATACTTCGATGCGGTAATTACTACAAACCTTACATATATGGATTCCGAAATAACAACAAGACCTTATATATTTATTGCCGACATGGGCAAGTTCCTTGCAACGATCATCGACTTCTTAAATCACGATGCCACAATGCAGAGCGTTAACATGCCTACAGAAAAAATCCGCGAGATCGTCGGTAAGTACAATTCAGGATGCAAGACTCCCGGCGAATTGTTCGACTGAAGATAAGCAAAACCTCCGACTTTTCAAGTAAAATTGAAAAACCGGAGGTTCTTTTTTATTTGAAATTCCTTGTTCTTATTGTTCTACACAATCAAACACTATCACTACTTTAAAAAGATCACCGTCAAGTCTTATATCAAACTCTCCGCCCTGTGCGATTGTGAGGTTCTTTGCGATAGAAAGTCCAAGTCCGCTTCCTTCCGTTGTTCTGGACTCATCTCCTCTTATAAATCTTTCCGTCAGTTCATCCGCACCGATATCAAGCTCGGATTCAGAAATATTCTTGATTGAAAACTCAACTTTCTTATTCTTACTATCTTCTGTGATATAGACCATATCCATATATACTCTGGTTCCCGGAAGAGCATATTTGCAAACGTTATTCAAGAGGTTCTCTATAACTCTCCAAAGATGCCTTGCATCTGCGCTTATGCACATGCTCATATCTTCATGTTTAAATATCGGAGTAAGTGTGTGAGTCTCAAACTTCTCATAGAATTCGCCTATAGTCTGATTTATAAATTCAACAAAATCAATGGTTCCAAGCTGAATGCTTATATTTCCCGAACTTATCTTAGATGCTTCTACCAGGTCTTCTGTGAGCTGTTTAAGCTTCTGCGACTTGGTCTCAAGAACCTCGACATACTCTTTTACCTTCTTATTATCGATATTCTCACGTTTGATAAGATCGACATAATTGATAATCGAAGTAAGTGGTGTCTTGATATCATGAGATACATTCGTGATAAGATCGGCCTTTAGCTTCTCATCCTTCATGCTTGTATTAACCGCGATCTTAATTCCTTCGCCGATTGAATTGACCGCTTCAGCAAGATTTACATTGTCGGAATGAAGGTCCGTCACATCAACTTTAGCACTGACATCACCTTTTTTAATATTCTCTATGACATGAATTATCCCTTGCCTGTCATAATTCTGTCTGTATAAATAAAGTCCTACAAGCATGTCAAAAAATCCGGCAATAACTATTCCAAGAATTCCTATCCTGAAAAGCAGGAAATTGAGCACAACAAACAGTGCGTACGGAACCCATGTCCTTATGATCACACTGCCGTTGTTCGTGGTATTTAGAATCATCTCCCTAAAAATTGCCACGATTTTTTTCAAAAAGCTGTCTTCCCAAAGAACCTTATCTTTTCCCTTTTGCACAAGTCCGTATACAAGAGAAAGGAGTCCTATATCAATAACGATAGATGACACCATTCCGTAATACGGGAACAGCACATGTCTGAATATCTTGTCAAAACTTACATTCCAAGCAGTCATAACAGCGCCGACCACAATAAACGGAATAGCCATCAAAAGCGCGCAAACAAGCAAGAGTATTTCCGTCGGAATTCTCTTTTTACCATAGACAAGTTTTTCTCTTACAGGGATCTTTACGATATATACCGTAAAGATGATCAGATAAGAAAGAATCGCAAGTCCGCAGACAATGTAGATCTGGCTTCGATAAGGCATGTATTTTGAAAAGCTTGCCTTTCCCTTTGTAAAATCATCGGATGCCGGATATTCCTTTGTATCCACTCCAAGATATACCTTGATCTGGTCGGGATATGCATAGCCGTATGTGTTGATAACGGATCTTACCGTGTTCTCATTTATAAGAGTGTCGGTCTCATATTGGAATTCGTAAGGACAGTAGTAAATATATCTTCCGTATCTCTTAAACTTTTCAAGAATATTAACGCCTATTGTCTCGTTCTTGAGCTCTTCGACATTGGTATAGACTTCCGTCTTACCGTTGATCATTCTGGTAATGTAATATCTTAAATTTGAATTCTGGTAGCTGTAGTTATTGATAAGCTTTCCGTATTCCGCAAAATTAAGCGCAAGATTGTTCGCCGACTCTTCGACATACGAAGCCAAAAGATTGTAATCTTCCCATGTCGAAACGATATTCTCAATATTTTTTCCGTCGACAGTCTTGTATCTCTGTGTAAGTATATTGTATGTTCCGCCTTCAGGCGCAGAATTCCCCGATATGGTAAAAATCAAACTGTTATCATCAAGCTGCGAACTGAGATAAGAGTTCATACCACCTGATACCACGTTGTTCTTAAGATGTGTATATGTTGTTACGGGACTCAAGAACTTACTGCTGTCTTCATCGGTAAATTTGAGAGTTTTATATTCAAAACCGCTCTTTTCCCAGTTTAAGAGATCTGCAAGGTAGTAATTTGCGGTAATGTAATCTCCCGGTAGAACACTTCCCTTACTGGCATATGCGGTGACATCGATAACCTTCTTGCCGTTATACTGTCCCTTAGTCTCAAGCTGGGTTCTTTCCGCAACAAGCCTGAATACATTCGACATATTGTTTCCAAGGATGTTGTTAAAAAGATATGACTCCTCATAGCTTCTGCTTTTATCGGACTCATAGAGGTTGTAGGAAACATCTTTTCCCGCACTGTTAATAACAACGCTGGTTCCGACAACCGAGTATATAATGATAAATACAACAAAAGCAGCCAGAATATGCTGTATTATGCGCATTGTCACGCTATATCTAAAGCCTTTTTTCCTCATACAACCTCATCCTCAACCTTGTATCCTACTCCCCATACAACCTTAAGGAATTTGGGATCTTTGGGATTTATCTCAATCTTTTCACGAATATGTCTGATATGAACCGCGATCGTATTGTCTACGCGAACCGCGGAATCATGCCATATCTGCTCATAGATCTGATTTATTGAATAAACCTTCCCCTTATTTTTTACAAGAAAAGCAAGGATATTGTATTCAATAGGTGTAAGTCTGATGCTCTCACCGTAAACAAAACATTCCTTGGAATTATCGTCAATCACAAGTCCGCCAGCCGAATACACATTTTCCTTTTCCACCATGCGTCCGAGAGATACATATCTTCTGAGATTGGACTTAACTCTTGCGACGAGTTCCAATGGATTGAAAGGCTTTGACACATAGTCGTCGGCACCGATGTTAAGCCCGAGTATCTTATCAGAATCTTCGCTCTTTGCGGAAAGAAAGATAACGGGAACGGTGCTGAATTTCCTGAGCTCTTTTACAAAATGGATTCCGTCCATTCTGGGCATCATAATATCAACTATCGCAAGCTGAATCTCAACTTTCTTCATAACTTCGATAGCTTCTATGCCGTCATATGCCTTGTATACCCTAAATCCCTCCTGTTCAAGATAAATCTCAATGGCATCAACTATTTCTTTATCATCATCACATACTAAAATGTTTTCCATATCAACCTCACAACAAATTATTCTGTTTCATCCTTAAGTGACAAAAATGCGCACAGATTACCCCTGTTATCCTTATGAACTCTGTGCGAGAACAAAAGATCCGGATTGCATCTGGTGCATATATCGGTAATAAGTATATTTTCAGTTTTAACACCGCTCTTTATAAGCGTATATCTAATGGCATTCCACAGATAAAGCCTGAATTTTCCGTTCGGATACGGAACAAGGATTTTTTCTCTCTCAAGTTCTTCCTCAGTATAATTCTCGGCAAACTCATCCGCAACATCGCCGCCGATCTCGTAGCATTCGCCGCAGATAGAAGGTCCGACGGCGCAGATAAGGTCAGCAGGATCCGTTCCGTATTCCCTTGTCATTGCTTCGATCGTTCTTGCGGAAATCTCACCTTTTGTTCCCTTCCATCCCGAATGAGAAAGGCCTATAGCCTTTTTGACGGGATCGATAAAGAATACCGGAGGACAATCCGCATGGAACGTTGATAAAATAATGCCCGGAATATTCGTGATAAGTCCGTCTATATCTGTATAATCGCGAAGTTTTGCAGGGCCTTTACCCCTGTCTTCTTCCGTAACTTTCATTACATTTACGGTATGCGTCTGGAAAGTGCACACAAAATCATCGAGCTTTTTCCCGTGTCCCAGGACTTCTGAAATTCTCCTGTAATTCTCATCTACAGCTTCTTTTTCATCTCCACGTGTATAGCTTAGATTCATCTCGGAAAAGCATCCCTTTGAAACTCCGCCGAGCCTTGTACTAAACAGATGATCTACAATTCCAAGTTCTTCTATTTTAGGAAAAACAAGGTAATGAACACCTTTCTTTTCCCTAAGCTCCATTGTCTTCTCGCCGCCGCATCTCTTTATGTCAATATATCTGATCATTTAAATCTCCAATTTCTTCATTTCTTCAATTTAATACGTATTCAAAGGCATTCTTAAGCCAGTTTACATTAAGTGTTCCTCCTTCGGAAGCATTAACTGCAATTACATCATACCTTATCGGCACATCAAAATCCGCTCCGTTCATCTTAATATAAACGTTCGAAACTTTGCATATGGTTCTCTGTTTAGTATAACCCACACAATCAAGTGGATTACCGTAATCGTCTTTTTTCCTGTATTTAACTTCTACAAAGCAAAGATATTCGCCGTCTCTTGCAATAATATCAATTTCGCCCTGTCTTGTCCTAAAGTTTCTCTTTATGACCCTGCCACCTTTGTTTTTAATATACTCGGCAGCAATATCCTCATAAAAAGTTCCCAAATCTCTTTTATTCATAATAACTTATTTCTAACTTATTTCTATCTTTGAGACTTATCTTTTGCCTTGATTTTATCCATTGCATCGACAAAGACAAGAATCTCCGCCACAACCTCATATAACTCAGGAGGGATCATCTCTCCGATTTCCAGCTTTGAAAGCGTATCCGCAAGCTTACTGTCCTCATGAACCGGGATTTTGTTCTCCTGAGCCTGCTCAATGATTTTCTCGGCAAGTGCGCCCTTTCCCGACGCAAGTACTACGGGTGCCCCGTTTTCATTGGGATCATATCCCAGAGCGACGGCGGTTTTTACTTTTTTGTTTTCATCGTTATCTGCCATAATTACGCCCTCGCATCAAACGAAGCTGTGGAGATCACAGACATCTTATTAACATCAAACATCTCATTCACAGCCATGTCACCTTCGTCCTTATCATCATGAAGCATCATCTTGACCTGCATGGTATATCCGCGCTTTTCAAGCCTTTCGTTGAGGATATGGATATTGTCATTTATAAGATCAAGAACGCTTTCATCCATGACATAGAAGTTTGTGGAAACCTTATTTTCCTTCATCTTAACAAACACGTCAACAGGCCCGAGATTATCCATATCAAGATGCAGAACCGCACTGACCGAACCGTCCTCGCTGACTCTTTTGTTCTTATTCCTATAGACGTAAAGATCGCCGTGCGCTTCCTGTCCGCTCATCTGAAGCGGCAGCTGAACATACTGAAAGATCTGATTAAGCTGATTCATAAAATCAAGGTTGTTCTGCATATTGGTCACGGTGCTTCCAAGTTTTGATTCAGCGCCCAGTGTATTCGTGATCGTATCAGACATGCTCTTTAGCTGACTTCCCAGCTTTTGATAAAGCGAAGTCACATTGTCCTTCTTCTCGACATCAAACGGCTTAAGAAGCCAATCATCAGCTATGGCATTCTTCAATATCTTTCCGAATTCTTTATGTGAAAAGAGATCCTTAAAAAGAGCTTTAGTCTCATCCGACATGTTCTCTGTGTCCGAGAGCATGGATGACAGTTCTTTTAACAACTCTTTTCCGTCAAACTTGACATCCGTATTTTCGTTAAGGGAAGCCGCCAAATATCTCTCTGTTATCTTTGGGGAAATATTTAAATTGTTAAGTTTTTGTACGAAATCTTCCTTCGAAATGTCCTCAAAAGGCATTTTTTCAGAATTTTTTGTAAACTCGTCAGCCCTTGCCACATCTAAAGAAATGACACCCCTATCATTTTTATCAACAAACTTATCTACATTATCCACAGATGAATTAGCGGTAACACCTGTCTGTTCTCCCGACATCTTTTCACTGCTTTCAATATTCGGTGAAACATTAACCGCACTTTCTTCTGCTTCGTTTTGTAAAGAAGATGATGATCCGGTTGAAGCAAATTCATCTATGATTCCTTTATAAAGATTAAGAGCCTGATCAATCTTTCCTTCCGATGCAAGCGCATTAAAAGCCTGCGGAAGTTCGTCTGCAAATTCCTGCATCTCGTTTATTACCTGATGCTCATAATTCTTGTAGTTTTGGTACTGTGAAATATTGTTTTCGGTAATTGGAATATCAAGACTCTTCATCTCAACAAGTGTTGAAATAGAAGCATTCTGAAAAGAAGAAACCACATTGTTCATATCACGGAGCGCATCCTTATTTATCGGAAGGCCTGATTTCATCATACTCTCGACCATAGCAACGCTGTCACGTGTAATCGCTATGCCCGCAGCATTTAATGCTTTCTCCGTGCTTAAAGAAACTGCCGTGTTTTCAAAAAGAGGGGTAAGAGAAACTCCGTTTTTAGACAAGGACTTAACAGCAAAATTCAATGTCTGTCCCTGCCTAAGCCCCATATCCTCAGAGAGTTTGGCGCGTATAACATTATCGCCCAGACTTATATCGGCGTATTTCTCGCCGTTTTCCTCAGCTACGGATACAACCGTTCCCTGAATACTGTCGCCCGCCTTAAGCTCGACCGGCTTACCTTCGGCAGGCTGTAATTTAGTCTGAACGCCCTCAACGGTAATCGTAGTATTTTGTTGTGATACATTTAAAATACCGCTCATATAAAATTCCCTATAAAAGATCTGCGATGAATGGGACAAGGGCCGTATTTCTTTATGGCGTCGATATGCTCTTTACTTCCGTAGCCTTTATTCGAATCAAATCCATACTCGGGATATTCTTCCGCGTACTTTTTCATGACTCTGTCTCTCGTAACCTTGGCAATAATACTTGCCGCCGCGATCGACGCACTCTTTGCATCTCCCTTTATTATAGAAATCTGCTTGTACTCTTCAAGCTGGGGAATATGCACCGCATCGATCAAAAGAGCTCCGGGTTTAACGGAAAGCTCGGAGACCGCCATAGTCATCGCTTCAAAAGTTGCCTGCAAAATGTTTATCTCATCTATCCTTTTTTCGGATGCATGTCCTATGCCCACCGCTACAGCTTTTTCCATTATTTCAGAGTATAACTCTTCTCTCTTTTTTTCGGATAATTTCTTGGAATCGTTAATATATAAAATATCAACATCCTCGGGAAGCATTACAGCCGCAGCATATACAGGTCCCGCCAAAGGGCCCCTTCCTACTTCGTCAATTCCGCAAAGAAGACCGAACTGCCTGTTCTCATTTTCAAACTTTCTCATTTCCTTGAGTCTGGCAAGTTCTTTCTCTATAGAATCAATGCGCTTTTTTGCCGTATCAATAAGTTTACGGACACCCGCTCTCTCATCACTTTCATACGTGGCAATAAAGCTCTTAAGCGCATCGACGGTAACAGATTCATTTAGAACGCTCTTGATGTCATTAAGAGATTGCATTACTTTACTCCCCCGATTTTATCAAAGGGGAATATCCTGCAAACAACCCTTCCAAGGAACTTATCCTTGCTGATATTTCCGACATTTTCAAATCGGCTGTCCATACTTCTGTTTCGGTTATCTCCCATTACAAAGTATTCATCATCTCCAAGAACAACGTCGTTTATTGCCACTCCCGGATCCTCGATTACTTCATTTCCATAGTTTTCCTCAAGCTTCTGACCGTTTACAAAGATATTACCTTCTTCGTCAATCTTTATAGTCTCGCCGGGAAGTCCGATTATTCTCTTCACAAAGAATTCCTTTCCCTGATTGCCATGCTCATAAGGAAAAACAATTATATCAAATCTCTTTGGTGCACTGAATCTGTAAGAAACCTTCTCAATGATAAGACTATCGGCATCCTGCAACGTAGGCTCCATTGAATGTCCGACTACACGCGTCCTCTGTGCAACAAAAGTTATAAACAAAAAAGTAAGTACAAAAACAACTGCAAGATACAACACTGTACTCAGTACTTCTTTTAATACATTTTTCATTTCCACGGTCCCACTCCTTATATTAGTTTTTACTGCGGTCTTTCAAGTGATATCCTGCCAAGCTTGCCGTTTCTGAAATCATCAAGAAGAAGAGCCGCAGCTCTGTCGATGTCAGGTTCCGCTCCCTGCTTAAAGCATTTTCTGTTCTCGGCTATGGCAGATAGAATTGCACTATAATGAGTAGCATACTGCCTATTCTCAAGTTCTTCAACCTGTTCGTCCGTAATGCCGTACTTGTCGGGAATAGCATTCTTGTAATTAACTTCAAGGATCTTGATAAGCTCACATGCAAGCTCGCACACATCAAGATTCTCGTCATTCATGGATCCGATAAGTGCAAGGTGAAGACCTACAGTCTCGTCCTCAAACTTAGGCCACAAAATTCCAGGAGTATCGAGAAGCTGCATATTCTTCCCAAGAGAGATCCACTGCTTTCCCTTAGTAACACCGGGCTTATTACCCGTCTTGGCAGATGCCCTTCCTGCAAGCTTATTTATAAAAGTCGACTTGCCGACATTGGGAATTCCGGCAACCATCGCTCTGATAGGTCTTCCGACAATTCCACGCTTTTTATCTCTCTCTATTTTCTCGGCACAGGCTTTCTGAACCAGATCTTTTACCTTGGCTGCCTCATTTCCGGTCTTGGAATTCATCTCCATTACCAAGGTCTTGCCATCACTAAAAGCTTCCTGCCACTTCTTCGTCACGGAAGGATCGGCAAGATCTGCTTTATTCAGTATAACAAGCCTGTACTTGTTTTTTCCAAGTTCATCTATATCGGGGTTTCTTCCTGCTGCAGGTATTCTTGCATCAGTCAGTTCTATGATAATATCAATAAGTTTGATGTTTTCCTGCATCATCCTTATTGCCTTTGTCATATGCCCCGGGTACCACTGATAATTCATATAACCACCATTTTCTTATATGTTTTCCGTCAATTGATAAATCCGCCGGATCTGCTACCGAATCTAAGCTTAAACCACGCTTTACCGACGATCATGTTATCTTTTACAATTCCGATATTAGGACTTCTGGAATCCTCACTGCCGTTTCTGTTATCACCAAGAACAAAATATTCTCCGCTACCGAGCGTGATCTCATTATTGGCAATGCCTCCATTTTCCATTTTATCATAATTATCTTTCTGAATGTTTCCGTTCACATAAAGTTCTCCGTCAATTATCTGAACTCTGTCTCCGGAAGTAGCCACAACTCGCTTAACATAGTAATGAGAATTCACATTTCCGTTTGGCAAAAAAACTATCACATCATTCTTCTTTGGTCTAAAAACCTTATATGCGGTTCTGTTCACGAGTATTCCCTGTCCGTTTGCAATCGTATCTTCCATCGAATCTCCGACGTTTCCGATTCGTGTTCCGTAAAAATGAACGATCACAAATGCAAGCATAATAGCAATACAGGTTATAATGATCCAGGAAAGGATCTCTTTTAACAGCTTGGGTGTAATAACTCTTTTTTTCTGATAAAAAGAAAGTGTTCGCTTTCTTCGAAACTTAAACATATATGATCCCCTATTATAGAAAAAAGGCAATTACTACTAAAAGTAACTGCCTTTCCTAACCAATTATCTGGTAACAAGTTCCTTAACCTTAGCCTTCTTACCTGTAAGACCCTTAAGGTAGTTAAGCTTAGCTCTTCTAACCTTACCTCTTCTAACAACCTCTACCTTCTCAACGATAGGTGAGTGAAGGGGCCATGTCTTCTCAACGCCAACACCATAAGATTCTTTTCTTACTGTAAATGTTGTACGGTTGCTTCCACCCTGGATCTTCTTAACAGTTCCTTCGAAAACCTGTACTCTTTCACGGTTTCCTTCCTTGATCTTAGCGTGTACTCTTACAGTATCACCAGTGTTGAACTGAGGCGCATTAGCGTTCAGCTGCTCTTTCTCGAGCTCTTCGATAATTGTACTCATATCTTTTCTCCTATTAAATGGACGTTCTTAATACAAAAACTTAGTAACAGAGGACCGTCTGATTTTTACAACGCAAAATATAATAACACGAAATCATAGTAAAAGTCAACCCAAAACATCCTTAGGGCCGAATCTTTCGGGCAACATCTGAGGCAAAGTATAAACTTTGTACTCATCTTCCGACTTTGCGATTATTATTACAAAATCATCATCGCAGAATTCGCTCATAACCTGTCTGCAAACGCCGCAAGGGAAACAATACTCAAGTTCCTCTGCATCTGATGCACCTCCGATAATGGCTATAGCAGTAAATTCCCTGACATTTTCGCTAACAGCTTTGAAAAAAGCTGTTCTCTCAGCACATATCGTAGGCGTATACGAGGCGTTTTCTATATTGCACCCCGTATATATCTGTCCGTTCCCAGCAAGAAGAGCCGCTCCGACATTAAACTTTGAATAAGGAGTATATGAAATCTTCCTCATTCCGGCAGCTTTGGAAATAAGCTCTTTTATAATCTTCTCATCCATAACAACGCTTCCTTTTATCTGGATCCCTTATCGTAAGGAATGCCCTCAGCCTTAGGTGCACGAGAATTTGCAGATGTAAATGCAAGCACGATAAGCGAGATGATATACGGCATCATGTTGTATACAGAGCCCGGTATGTTAAGTGCCGCAAGGAAATCAAAGCCTGAATATACATTTGAAAGAGCTCTGAAGAATCCGAACAGCAACGCTGCAAGTCCGATATTTACAGGTTTCCACTGGCCAAAGATCATAACCGCAAGTGCAAGGAAACCAAATCCTGCAACACCGTTCTCAAACTTCCACTCACTTACGCCGGCCGTAATATAAACAATTCCGCCCACACCGGCAAGCATACCGGAAATAAGAACACCTGCCCAGCGCATTGTATATACGTTAATACCTACGCTGTCAGCAGCCTGAGGATGCTCACCGCAGGCCATGAGTCTTAATCCGAATCTGGTCTTATAAAGTACAATATATGCACAAACAAGTGCCAAGAAAGCTATAAGCATAAACCAGTTAAACTGGAACTTTCCGATACTTACAACAAGTGCTTTCTTTGCTTCAACGTACTGTACGGTCGAAGATACGTTATTGGGATCTTCAATAATATTGATAGACTTTGCAATAACCGTTGCGGCAGCTGCAGCAAGCAGATTAAGCGCTGTTCCTACAAGTGTCTGATCAGCCTTAAAGTTGATGCAGGCAAAAGCAAGAAGCATCGAGTAAACCGCACCACACAATACCGAGATCAAAAGTACAGCCAATACGATAATAATCTTAGGAAGTGAAGGATCTATATACTTAAGTGTAAGCGCTCCTCCGAGAGCTCCCATAACCATTATTCCTTCAAGTCCGAGGTTGATAACACCAGAATGCTCCGAGAAGCATCCGCCAAGAGCTACGAGTATCAAAACCGAGGCAAACAAAAGTGTATATTGAAGAAGTAATACCATTATTTGTTACCTCCTTCTGCATTATTCTTTTTATTTCTGATCCTGCTGTTTAAGAAGAACTTAAAGAAAAGTACAAAACCGCAGAGATAGATGATGATCGCCGAAATAAAGTCGGAGATCTGTGAAGGATATGCATTCTTATCAATATACGATCCTCCACTTGTAATATGCTGTATGAAATATGAAGCAAAAATTGTTCCGATAGGATCGAGTCCTCCGAGGAACGTAGCAGCAATACCGTTAAAGCCCATTCCCGGAACCGAAGACTGTGTTACAGACCACTGCTCATATCCTGTAAGGAAAAGGAATGCAGCTCCGATTCCCGCAAGTGCACCGCCGATAAAAAGTGTCAGAATGACATTTCTCTTCTCTTTCATTCCGCTGTACTTTGCGGCATCCTTAGCTATTCCGGTTGCTTTTATCTCATAACCGAAAACCGTCATGGAAAGAACAACCTTAAGAAGAATTGCAATAATAACAGCAAGCGGGATTGCTATGGTAACGTATTTGTTATTAGAAAAGAGCTTTTCAAGACCAAGTGACGGTAAAACTGCCGAAGCATTTGTCTTCTCAAGCGAGACCGTATAAGGGCTCGAAGCCTCTTTTACACTATTAAGTATCATATTAACCGAATAAAGGCCGATCCAGTTAAGCATGATACCCGAAATAACTTCATTAACATTAAGATATGCCTTAAGCACTCCTACGAAAACTCCGTATACTCCTCCTGCAACAAGTGCTGCCAAAAGACATACATGCCAGGGAAGTCCAAGTTTAAGTGCGCAAAAAAGTGATGCTCCCGCTCCGACTACGTATTGTCCGGCCGCTCCTATATTGAAAAGACCTGCCTGATAACAGAACTGGATTGAAAGAGCGCACATAAGAAGCGGTGCCACCTTTACAAGCGTATTACCGCAATACTTAAGCGCAGCTGCCTTTGTAGGGTAAGTAAAATAGTTCTTTATAATTGTTATTATGGCATCCGTAGCACCTTGTGCATTTATAAAAAGAAGTGCAATATAGCCGATAAAAAGTCCTACAATTATACAAAGAAGCGATGCAATAATTGACTGAACGGCGGGCTTAGACAAAAAGCTTTCTTTTTCAGCCGTTTTCTTAATCTCTGCTGACATTATGCACCTACCTCCTTTCTTTTTGCTCCTGCCATGTAGAGTCCGAGTTCTTCGGGAGTTGTCTTCTTGGGATCAAACTCTCCCACTATCTCTCCTTCATACATGACAAGTATTCTGTCTGAAATGCTCATAACTTCTTCAAGTTCAAGCGAAACAAGAAGAACCGCATGGCCTTCATCTCTTCGTGCAATAAGCTGCCTGTGAATATATTCGATGGCACCTACATCAAGTCCTCTTGTAGGCTGAACCGCAATGAGAAGATTGGGATCTTTATCAATTTCTCTTGCAATAATAGCCTTCTGCTGGTTACCGCCGGACATACTTCTTGTTACCGTTTCAGCCCCCTGGCTCGAACGGATATCATACTGCTCAATAAGTTTATCCGCATATTTATTGATATCTTTCTTTTTAAGAAATCCGAACTTCGAACTAAACTCAGGCTCAAAATATCTCTGAAGAACAAGATTATATGCAAGCGAATAATCAAGTACAAGCCCGTGTTTGTGTCTATCCTCGGGAATATGACTCATTCCGCTTGTAGAACGCTCTCTTATGGAAGCATGAGTAATATCTTTTCCGGAAAGTGTGACATTACCCGAAGTAATATTTTCAAGTCCCGAAAGGCCGTAAACGAGCTCTGTCTGACCGTTTCCGTCAATACCTGCGATACATACGATCTCGCCTTCTCTTACATCAAAAGAGACGTTCTTAACCGCATTATTCTTATGAAGCTTTGAAGGAACCGTCATATTTTCGACATGAAGAATAACTTCGCCCGGAGTCTTGTCTTCCTTTGTTGCGACAAGCTGTACATCACGGCCGATCATCATTCTGGAAAGCTCTTCCTGATTGGTATCGGAAATATTAACGGTACCGATATATTTACCTCTTCTCAAAACGCTGCATCTGTCTGCAACAGACATGATCTCAGCAAGCTTATGTGAGATAAAGAGAATGGACTTGCCCTCTTTGGCAAGATTCTTCATGATCTGCATAAGCTCATCTATTTCTGCGGGAGTAAGAACCGCCGTAGGCTCATCAAAGATAAGTATCTCATTATCTCTGTAAAGCATCTTAAGGATCTCGGTTCTCTGCTGCATACCGACAGTAATATCCTCAATCTTGGCATCGGGATCGACTTTGAGACCGTACTTCTCAGAAATCTCCAGTATCTTCTTTCTTGCCACGTCCTTTTGTAAAAAACCGTTCTTGACCGTCTCAACACCCAAAATAATATTATCAAGAACAGAAAAGCACTGAACAAGCTTAAAGTGCTGATGAACCATTCCGATACCAAGGTCGTTGGCATCATTGGGATTGTTTATCTGCACTTCCTTTCCGTCCTTTTTAATCACGCCTTCTTCAGCCTGATACAAACCAAAAAGCACACTCATAAGAGTTGATTTACCGGCTCCGTTTTCACCCAAAAGAGCATGTATCTCGCCTTTTTTCAGCTGAATGGTAACGTTGTCATTAGCGATAATACCCGGGAAACGTTTTGTTATACCAAGCATTTCAATAGCATATTCGCTGTTTTCTGCCACTTTTGTCTCCTCCATTAAATTTTGAATCTTCGTAAAATAAAACCATAAATTGGTAAAAAGGACCGGAAGACTATGAATCTGCCGGTCCCTGTCAGCTTATAAGCTGTAATAAGTAAAATTACTTGATGTTACCCTGGAAGTTGATCTTGATGTTCTCAGCAGAAGGCTTCTCAGCACTTGTGTCATTGGAAACTTTGACTGTTCCGTTTGCCATGTCAGCAACGAGCTTGAGATAATCCTCTTTCTTAAATGTGTCGTTCCATAAAGTTGTTTCCTCAGGAAGTCCTACATAGTTAAGAGAAGTATCATCACCGGATACAAGACCAAGATTTGAGATCTTTCCGGCATATTCATCCCAATTACCGCCAACGATTGCTGTAAGAAGTGTATTAACTGTCGCCTTAAGTCCCTTCATAGCTGAAGTAACAGTCATGCCCTTACCGAACTTTCCGTCGATTGTTGCAGCCTGGTCAACGTCAACACCGATAACCTTGCCGTTTGCCTTAGCAGCTGCCTCACCTGCAGAAGTAAAGATACCACCGCCGCAAGCAAATACAACTTCTGTTCCGCCCTGATACCATGTATCCATAGCAGCTGTGATATCAGCATCACCGGAGAACTGGTTACCGTAAACATAATTAAGAGAAACATCAGCGCCTAACTCTTTAGCGGCAGCGTCAGCACCCTGAACGAATCCGTAACCGTAACGCATAACAGCGGGAACTGCCATTCCACCAAGGAATCCAAGCTTTGTATATCCCATCTTTACAGCAGCATATCCTGCCATGTATCCGGGAAGCTCTTCCTGGTATACTGCAGAAAATACATTGGGATATGTCTCGTTATTGAAGTCTGAGCTTTCACCTTCAAGGTCAAACTCAGATACGTCAAGAGCTACAAATTTAACATCGGGATACATTTCAGCTGTCTCTACGATAGCTTCAGCGAAAGCATATCCCGGCATAACGATTACATTATAACCATCGGCTACTGCCTTATCGATCTGAGCTACTCTCTCAGCTGTTGAATCGCCTTCAGGCTTGTAATATGTGAAACCGAGTTTGTTTTCGTCACAAAAAACCTGACAAGCTTCATATGTTGACTGGTTGAATGACTGGTCTGTGATGTCGCCGTAATCTGTTACCATTGCAACTTTGATGTCGCTGGCAGGTTCACTTGCATCAGCTGCATCTGCGCTGTCTGCCTTAGCTTCAGTTGCTGAAGTCTCGGTTGTTGCGCTTGCATCGGGTGCCTTAGAACCACATCCAGCAAGAGAAAATACCATTGTTGCAGCCATAATTACTGCAAAAATTCTTTTTTTCATAATTATCCTCCATTGTTTATAATGAAAAAAATTTATATAAAACCTTATTTGGTTTTATCCATAGCAATCAGGCTCTTAATAGCCTCTATCGTTGTCTTATAGACAATTTCCATATCATGAGCCTGTGGATTGGAAAGACCTTTTTTTTCTCTTTCCTGATTCGCTACAACCAGAAGAACAGCTCCTGTTCTGGCTCTTAAATAACTACCCACAATAAACAATGTTGAAGACTCCATCTCAGAACAAAGTGCACCGCACTTGATCCAGGCATCCCATTTATACATGAGTTCCGGTCCTACGGGCTTTGTCTCGGGTTCATGCTGTCCAAAGAAAGAATCTTTGCACTGTGCAACGCCCACATGATACTTTGCTCCTGCTTTCTTAGCTCCGTCAACAAGCGCAGAAACAACATCAAAATCAGCCACGGCTGGATATTCTATAGGAGCATATTCCTTAGATGTTCCCTCCGCTCTGATGGCTCCGTTTGCAATAACAATGTCACCGCCTATTACATCTTCCTGCATTCCGCCGGAAGTGCCCATTCTTATAAAAGTATCAGCTCCGCAATTAGCAAGCTCTTCAATAGCAATAGCCGTTGAAGCGCCTCCGATACCATGAGACATAACCGTAACCTTCTCACCGCACAATGTGCCTGTATATGTATTATATTCTCTGTTATATGCTATAAATTTAGGATTGTCAAAAAGTTTAGAAATAGATTCACATCTTCCGGGGTCGCCGGTAAGGATCACATACCTGCCGACATCGCCTTTCTTGACGTGCGTATGATACTGATAACCTGCACCTTCAGTATAATCAACCATAAAAAAATCCTCACACAATATATAGTGCCAGAAAAAAAAATTAAATCACAAAATAATTATAGAGCATTATCTGTAAAAAGTCATCAACTATAAATTAGTTAAAATAATCCTTCCATTACGTGAATTACGATCCTGCCATTCTTGGTGTCAATCTCTTTAACACAGTCCTTTATCGCAGGAATATACACCTTCTCCACACCATCCTCGGGTGTCATTTCATATACATCATTTGCACCTGTCTGAATAACATCAGAAAGAACTCCAAGTTTTTTTCCATCCTCATCAACTATATCAAGTCCGACAAGATCAGCAACATAATATTCTCCGGGAGCAAGTTTTATCGCATCCTTTCTTGAGATCGTAAGCTCACATCCGCGGAACTTCTCAACGTCATTTATATTGTCGAACTGTTTGAACTTTACAATAACGAACTTCTTAAAAAATCTGGCGCTCTGAACATCGAGTTCAAGCTGCTCGCCTCTGTTTGTATGAAGTGTCACTTTCTTAAGTTTTTTGAATCTGTTTGGATCTTCGGTCGTGGGAAAAACATTTACCTCACCGCCTAAACCGTGTGTTGAAGCTATTACTCCTACCTGGAATCTGTCTGTCATAAATTATCTCCATCATTCTCAGAATCTTTGACTGCTTCAGCATTTGTCTGAGCTTCTGCGCTCTTTCTGCGTCTTTTCTTTTTCTTTTCAACGGGTGGATTCTCGGAAAGCCACTTCTCATAGAGATCGGGACGTCTTTCCTTAGTCCTCAATATGGACTGCTCAAGCCTCCACTCATCCACTTTTTTATGATCTCCCGAAAGAAGGATCGGCGGAACTTTTTTACCCATCCACTCCTCAGGTCTTGAATACTGAGGATATTCCAAAAGATTGTTGTTAAAGCTGTCTGTCATAGCAGACTCATCATTATTAAGAACTCCCGGAACAAATCGTGATATTGCATCTATCATTACCATTGCCGGAAGCTCACCGCCTGTAAGAACATAATCCCCGATAGAGATATAATCCGTCACTATCTCTTCAAGAACTCTCTCATCGACCCCCTCGTAATGTCCGCACAAAAAAACGAGATTTTCTTCCTGCGCAAGCTCTGTTACAATGTTCTGATTAAAAACCTTACCCTGCGGAGTAACATAGATGACTCTCGGAGCCTTACCGTTTTCTTTTTCAATCCTGTTTTTGATATCTATATAGCAATCATATATCGGCTGTGCCTGCATAAGCATACCGGCGCCGCCTCCGTATGTATAATCGTCAACTTTATGGTGTTTGGTATCATTTGAATAATCCCTGATATTAACAGCATTTAATCTTATAAGCCCTTTTCCCATAGCTCTTCCGATAATGCTGGAAGAAAGGCAATCTGTTACCATCTCGGGAAATAACGTCATTATATGAAAATTCATACTCGTCCCAATAATTTAGAAAATAGAATAATTGTTTTGATTAAAAAAGAGCCGAATAAGATTTTCCTATTCGGCTCAATATTTCCGGCAGCCTTAGACGATCTCAACGTCAACCTTAAGGTTTTCTCTGGTTGAAGCCGCCTTAACTACAGAACGTATAGCTTTTGCTATACGGCCCTGTTTGCCAATTACCTTGCCCATGTCTGAAGGTGCAACATGAAGCTCGATCATAATATTGCGCCCGTCTTTTTTCTCGGAGACTACAACTTCACTCGGATTGTCAACAAGCGCTTTTGCGATTACTTCGACTAACTCTTTCATTGTTTATCCTCCGGCATAAGTAATTACATGTACAAAAGTGTGATTACTTGCTAATTCCTGCCTGTCTAAACAACTTAGCAACTGACTCTGTAGGCTGTGCACCGTTAGCGATCCACTTCTTTGCAAGCTCCTCGTTAACCTTTACTGTGCTGGGATCTGTATTAGGGTCATATGTTCCGATCTCCTCGATGAACTTACCCTGTACAGGGAACTTTGAATCAGAAACGATAATTCTGTAGAAAGGAACCTTCTTCTTACCAATTCTCTTTAATCTGATCTTTACTGCCATTTTTAAACTTCCTCCGTAAAATAATGAAATTTATTGTTTTTTATATGTATAAAACAGCTGCTCGCTGCATGACATATCAAAAGAATTTGTTCTTACCGAATCCGCCGAGGCCACCGAATTTACCAAAGCCGCCTCTCTTGCCTCCCATGAGGCCGGGCATCTGCTTCATCATCTTCTGCATCTGCTCAAACTGCTTGATAAACCTGTTTACATCGGCAATATCATTTCCCGAACCCTTAGCGATCCTGAATTTTCTCTGTGGATTCATAAGCTTGGGATTTCTTCTCTCCTCAGGTGTCATGGAAAGAACGATTGCTTCCATCTTTGCAAGTTTCTTCTCATCGGGAAGCTGGTCATCGCTTATCTTGCCCATACCGGGTAGCATTCCCATTATTGAAGAAAGACCGCCCATATTGCGCATCTGCTTCATGCTCTCGAGATACATCTCGAAATCAATCTTGCCTTTCTTCATCTTGGATGCCATCTCTTTGTCTTTTTCGATATCGCGTTCAGCGTTTGCCTCAACCGCCTTATCGATAAGACTGAGCACATCACCCATGCCTAGGATTCGGCTTGCCATTCTGTCAGGATAGAACTGCTCAAGATCTGAGAGTTTCTCGCCCATACCCACATACAAAATAGGCTTCCCGGTAACAGCCTTTGTTGAAAGAGCCGCACCACCTCGTGAATCACCGTCCATCTTTGATAAGATGATACCGTCGATTCCGACTTTCTCATTAAACTCTGATGCAACATTGACGGCATCCTGACCCGTCATGGCATCAACTACAAGAAGTGACTGATGAACTTCAATTGCTTCCTTGATGTTGCAAAGTTCCTTCATCATTCCTTCATCTATCTGCAAACGACCGGCTGTATCGACGATGACAACGTTATTGCCATTCTTCTTAGCCTGGTCGACAGATGCTTTCGCAATATCCACAGGACTTACACCGGTACCCATGGAAAAAAAATCCACCTGCTGTTTCTCAGCATTTATCTTGAGCTGATCGATAGCCGCAGGTCTGTATATATCGCATGCTGCAAGAAGCGGCTTTCTGCCTTTCATCTTGAGCTTTCCTGCAATCTTGGCTGCAGTTGTTGTCTTACCTGCACCCTGAAGACCGCACATCATGATGACTGTAATCTTATCAACCGGAAGGAGTTTGAGCTCCGTTGTCTCGGATCCCATAAGTGCAGTCATCTCTTCGTTAACTATCTTGATAACCATCTGTCCGGGATTGAGGCCGTTCAAAACATCCTCGCCCACAGCTCTTTCCTGTACGGAAGCAACAAACTGCTTAACCACCTTAAAGTTTACATCCGCCTCAAGGAGAGCCATCTTTACTTCTTTAAGGGCAGCCTTAACGTCTTCTTCCGAAAGACGTCCCTTACCTCTTAAATTCTTAAATACGTTTTGTAATTTATCTGTAAGACTTTCAAAAGCCATTAATTACGTAAGCTCCTCTATAATTTTGCCCGATAAGATCCTGAGATTCTTCTTAAGTTCATCACTTGATATCTCATCGGCTTTATCCGAAAGTTCCTTGAGAAATTCAGCATCCTGCTTGATTGCTTCAAACCTCTTTATCATGTGAAGCCTGTTCTCATATCCCTGCAATGTCTTGGTGCATCTCTTTATGAGGTCATGCACTCCCTGCTTACTGATACCATGTTCATCGGCAATCTCTGTAAGAGACATATCTTCGTAAACCGCGGCCTCGTATATACTTTTCTGATGATCGGTAAGAAGCTCGCCGTAAAAATCATACAACAAGCCCTGCTCTACGATTTTTTCCATAGAATTCCTCTTCTCTACCAGTTGCACAAATGTTATATTATATCAAACAAAAATAGGTGTCAAGTATTTTTTCTTGACACCTATATCTTCACCTCAGAAGGCAGGATTCCCAATTGATTCTTAAATGCGCGGCTAAAAGATGAATAATCCTTAAATCCGCACTCGAGACATGCCGTCGTTGACGGAACTCCCGACATTATAAGATTCCTTGCAAGCAGAATTCTTTTTTCGGAAATATAACGGTGAACCGAATATCCGGTCTCACTCTTAAATATCCTCATCATATGATATTTACTGAGATAAAACTTATCGGCGATTGAATCTATCGACAGATCTTTTTGCAGATTCTCATTAATATACTCGATTATCTCGATAACCTTCCTGTTGAACCTTGCTTCGGGCCTGAAGCCAAAATCCTCGGAGATGCACGCCTTATTAAACTCTATAAGTGTTGTGATCACATCGATCTTAGCCGTAAGTTCGCCCGCATATTCGGTATCTTTTATCTTGATATCCTCTTCTGCCTTAAGAAGCATATCAAAGATGTGGGCACTTGTTCCCGAATTAAAACGGACAACATAGCTCTCAAGCTCCTTTGCCTTCATAAAAGCATCAAGAAGCCCAAGTTTTTCAAGAAACTCAGGTTTAAGATACAAAATGATTCTGTCATAATCGTCCTTGCTCTCGACAACCGGCTTATGTATATCAAATCGGTTTACAAGCACAAAATCGAAGGGCAAGAGCTCATACTCTCGTCCTTCGATCAAATACCTGACATTACCTTTCAGAATCAGGATTATCTTGTAAAAATCATGATAGTGAAAGTCAATATCTGAAGTTACCTTATCGGAAATATGAAAATACTTAAAATCGCTGTCCAAGTATCCTCTCTGCTCATATTCCGTTATATTATCTGTCTTTTTCATCATCAATACTCGGTAATACAAATGTTAAGGTCAACGTTTTTCTCAATTCCGGGCACTTTGCCCGACGCTGTATACTGCCAGATGTTAAAGTGATACGGATAATAAAGAGATGAGTTGTACTGTGCAAACCATATATCTCTGTTATCAACGTTCTCCGCGTTCATAAGAACAGTGAACGACAAAAGATTGCCGTATACCATGGACTTATATCCCGCTTCTTCAACTCTGTTGCAAAAAACATTTGCAACCTCTTCATATTCTTTTGCCGAAAGATTAAGTGTTCTGGCATTGTCTGAATCAGCCGATTCAATATCTATAACAACCGGATATGTTATCTTATAGGGCTTGATCATCTCGATAACATGATTGGCCTCTTCAAGCGCTTCTTCCTTGTTGATTGCCTGGGAGTAAACATACACTCCGACATCAATTCCATTCTCCGTCGCACCCTTGATATTATCCTCAAAAGTCTCATCATCAATGATAAGACCTTCGGTTATTCCTCTGTAGCATGCCCTTATAATAGCAAACTCAATTCCGGCATTTTTTACCTTAGCCCAGTCAATCTTCCCCTGAAACCTCGATACGTCAATTCCGTGCTTGTACTTAAAATCTTTCTTCTCACCTTTGTACTGAAGAAAGCCCTTGTCATCAAACTCAAAATCATCGGGTTTAAAATCATGGTGCGCGATCTTGTCACTTATGGGGAAGAAATAATATCTGTTGTTTCTTGCAACAACAAGCTCATCGGGGAAAAGAGACTTAAAAATTGAATTCGGTCCTTCTCCTTCTTCGAGTCTTTTCTTGATATCTTCTTTAAGAGCCCTGTCCGCATTTTCCGCAGCCTCTATCCTGGCTTCTTCAATACGACTGCCCATTTCGCCTTCTGTAAAAAAGTGTTCCTTGTCCATAGTGTCAAGCTCACTTTTCACAGCATCAGTCTCTCTCTGAAGAGATGCGTTCTTTATAAGAAGAACGATACTGAAAGTAAGCGTCATGATAGCGACAAGGCTCATAAAAATAATAGACAACGTATTACGGGCGCCGCTTGCTCCCTTTTTTTCTCTTGAATCTGGAAGGTTATTACTCATAATCTCTACATTCTCTCATCAAAATAGCTCTTATAGCCTTCTCCGAAAATCTCGCTAGCACTCGTAACGATCATGAATGCATTTGGATCTTCATCTCTGACGACATCTTCCGCCATAGGTGAAAGCCTTTTTTTAACTGCACACATAATAACTTTTTTCTTTTCTCCGCTATACGCTCCCTGTCCGAAAACGTGAGTCGCACCTATATCAAGTTCCTCCAAAAGCCTTGCCGTTATGGCATCCGGGTTGTCCGAAATAATATAGATAAGCTTTGCTCCGTCTCTTCCGTAAAGCACAATATCAAGAATAAAGGACGTGATCATTACAGAAAGGAAGGAGTACATAGCAGCGGCTACATCATTAAATACAATCGCCGCAACAAACAATACTCCGATATCTGTAAGAATATACAAAGCGCCCGTTTTGACATGCGGATACTTAAGTCTGAGAATCTTTATAATTACATCTGTGCCTCCGCTTGTTGCATGGCATTTAAAAATGAGGCCTATTGCAATTGCAGTCAAAGCACTTCCGAATGTAACACCAAGAATCTTATCTCGGATTACATAATCAGAAAAAAACTTCGTGCAAAAATCGGTGAAAATTGAGATCATCGACGTTGCATAGATTGTTGAAATCGTAAACCTCATTCCAAATTTCCAAATAGCAAGAATAAGGATCGGAATATTCATCAGCCAGAACCAAAGACCTGTTCCGATTCCCACAACTCGGTTAAGAACAATGGCAAGTCCCGTAAGACCACCCGGTGCTATATCGTTTGGATCGATAAGCATACTTGTTCCAACTCCGTAAAGCAAAGCCCCAAAGGTTATTATCAGATACTCAATGCACCTTCTTTTTGCACTAATTGTTTTACTCATTTCTTTATATATTTGTCCTTACAATTTTGGGTTTGAAGCCTTTCTCGGTAAGAGCACCAAGGATCTGCTCCTTATGCTCGCTTCCGAACGCTTCAAGTGTTATACGAAGCTCAACCGCAGCGTTTCTGTTTATTGAAACAAACTGGTTGTGCTCGAGTTTAATAACGTTTCCGTTCACCTCAGCGATAATACCGGATACTCTTGAAAGCTCACCCGGCTTGTCGGGAAGAAGTACAGAAACGGTAAAGATTCTGTCTCTCATGATAAGACCCTGCTGTACAACGGAAGACATTGTGATAATGTCCATATTTCCACCTGAAAGAACGCAGGCAATTTTCTTATCCTTACAATCAAGCTGCTTAAGCGCTGCAACAGACAAAAGTCCGGAGTTCTCAACAACCATCTTGTGATTCTCGACCATATCAAGGAAAGAAACAACAAGATCTTCATCGGGAACAGTGATGATTTCATCGATATTCTTGGTAAGATAAGGGAATATCTTCTCTCCCGGTGTCTTAACCGCAGTACCGTCGGCAATAGTATTTACACCCGGAAGTGTAACGACATGTCCCGCCTTCATAGATTCCTGCATGCAATTTGCTCCCGCAGGCTCAACACCGATTACTTTAATCTTGGGATTAAGGAGCTTTGCAAGTGTTGAAACACCTGTTGCAAGTCCGCCTCCGCCAATGGGAACAAGAATATAATCAACTGTGGGAAGTTCTTTGATAATCTCCATTGCAATGGTTCCCTGACCTGTCGCAACATCAAGATCGTCAAAAGGATGCACCATTGTGTATCCACGTTCTTCCGCAAGCTTACAAGCATGCTCATAAGCTTCGTCATATACATTTCCATGAAGAACAACTTCTGCTCCAAGTGCCTTTGTTCTGTTAACTTTGATAAGAGGAGTCGAAGTCGGCATCACAATAGTAGCTTTTACACCATAGCATTTTGCAGCATATGCAACACCCTGCGCATGATTTCCGGCAGAAGCTGTTATAAGCCCCTTCTTTCTCTCTTCATCAGAAAGAGTCGTAATCTTATAATAAGCACCTCTTACCTTATATGCCCCGGTTCTTTGAAGGTTTTCGGGTTTTAAATAAACCTTGTTACCAGTACTGTTGCTCCAGTAATCACTGTAAATAAGCTTGGTTTCAAGTGTAACTTTTTTTACAGCTTCATACGCTTCTTCAAATTTTTCAAGTGTCATTTTTGATTCTTCAGCCATTTCTTCTATCTCCCAACTTAATATTTATGAAAATAATGCATCTACAAACTGATCGGAGTCAAATCTCTCCAAGTCGTCTATAGCCTCACCAACACCGATATACTTGACCGGAATGTTGAGCTCGGAAACTATAGCAACAGCAATCCCTCCCTTTGCAGTGCCATCAAGCTTGGTAAGTATAATACCCGTAAGGTCTGCGGCTTCGCCGAATTCCCTTGCTTGCATTATAGCGTTCTGACCTGTGGTTCCGTCAAGAACAATAAAGTTCTCCCTGCAAACATCACCGAGTTCCTTATCAAGGATTCTGTTCATCTTTGACAATTCATCCATAAGATTCTTCTTGTTGTGAAGTCTGCCGGCAGTATCAACTATCAGAATATCGCAATCCCTTGACTTAAAAGCGAAAGCGGCATCATAAATAACACTTCCCGGATCTCCGCCTTCTTTTCCGCAGATAATCGGAGTTCCTGCTCTGTCAGCCCACTCCTTTAACTGCTCTGTAGCGGCCGCCCTATATGTATCGGCAGCTGCGATAAGAACTTTTTTGCCCTTATTCTTATAAATAGCCGCAAGTTTTCCTACAGATGTAGTCTTTCCGACACCGTTTACGCCGATAACAAAAATAACCGTCTTCTTATCTTCAAAATCATAGGCATCTTCGCCGGTTCTCATCTGTTCTCTGATATTTTCCACAAGAAGCTTCTTACACTCCGCAGGGTCTGAGACATGCTTTTCCTTAACCTGCTTGCGCAGGCTGTCAATGATCTTACTGGTTGCATCGATACCAATGTCACCCATGATAAGCGTCTCTTCAAGCTCCTCATAGAATTCATCGTCTATATTTGAAAATCCGTTAAAGACATTGTCTATACCCTTAGCGATATTTTCTCTTGTTTTGGACAATCCATGCTGTAATTTTGCAAAAAAACCATTAGCCATCAGTTACTGAGCTCCTTATCGATAAGATTTACGCTTACAAGTGTTGATACGCCTTTTTCCTGCATCGTAATACCGTAAAGTCTGTCGGCACTTTCCATTGTACCACGACGGTGCGTAATTACAATGAACTGTGTATTGGAAAGCTTGTGCAAATATTTTGCAAAACGTACAACGTTGTTTTCATCAAGTGCCGCTTCAATCTCATCAAGAAGACAGAATGGCGAAGGTTTGAGGTTCTGAATGGCAAAAAGAAGCGCAATAGCGGTAAGTGCTTTCTCTCCACCGGACATCTGCATCATGTTTACAAGCTTCTTTCCGGGCGGCTGAGCATTGATCTTGATTCCCGCTTCAAGGATATCTTCATCCTCCGCAAGTTCAAGAGTTCCCTTTCCTCCACCGAACATTTCCTTAAATACCTGGTCGAACTCAGTATTTATGAGCTTAAACTGCTCCATAAACTGCTTTCTCATAGACTCATCAAGATCGTTGATGATCTCTTTGAGCTGTCTCTCAGCTTCGATAAGGTCATCGTGCTGAGTCTTCATAAATGTATATCTCTCCATGAGGTTCTTGTAATCCTCAATGGCATTTACATTGACATCGCCAAGTTTTCTGATCGAATCCTTCAAAGAGTGTATCTCTCGTCTCATAGAAGGAACATCATTCATTTCCTCATCGCGAAGTTCTGCTGCATCGGACAATGTGATCTCATACTCATTCCACATGTAATTGATCTGTGACTCGATCGCCTCTTCGCATTTTTCCTTCTTGGAAGTAAGTCTTATAACTTCTTTATCAAGATCGGACATCTGCTTATTCAGATCTTCCGTCTTTCCAAAGAACTCCTTCTGGGCCTCGGAAAGATTATTCTTGATTTCTTTCTTATCCTCAAGTTCCTTGGTGGCATCCGACTGAACATCCAAAGATGCCTCGATCGTCAGCCTGATTTCTTCAATATCTTTCTTATTCTGCTCAAGAAGTCTTGCGTTCTCATTCATGGATTCAATGATCTCGGCAAGAGCTTTCTCTTCGGTCTCGATATCTTCATTTACACGATCGACATTCTGCTGATAGAACTCCTGCTTCTGATGACTCTTCTCGTATTCAATCTCTTTTACGGAGACAGCATCATTTTCACGTTCTTCAACAGCGTGCAACTCTTCAAGCATAGCCTTGAACTTCTCAACCTGTTCGGTACAGGTCTTCTCTGTATTCTCAGACTCTGTGAGAGCAGAAAGAGCTTCCTCTTTCTCAGCTTCAATCTCTGCAACCTTTGTCTCTATCTCATCGTTTTCAGCCTTAAGGTCACTGTAGTTACCCTTTTGTTCTTCCTGTCTTGCTTCCTCGTTTTCAACGTTAAGTCTTGCCGTATTCTGAGCAATAAACTTACCCTGAAGTTCTGTACGAAGTTCCTCGGAAAGAGTACGAAGTTCATTTCTCTTTTCCTTGGCCTTGGCAATCTCAGCCTGGAGCCTGTCAATCTGTTCCTTATAATTCTTAACATTAAGCTCCATATCGTCCATCTCACGACGTCTTCCAAGGAGATTACTGTTATTCTTAAAAGCACCACCACTGATAGCTCCGCCGGGAACAAGAAGTTCACCCTCAAGAGTTACCATTCTGACAGTATATCTGTATTTTCTGGCTATCTTTACGGCATTGTCGATATTATCGACTGCGACGATTCTTCCAAGCATAGCCTTTGCCACACTTTTGTACTTGGGATCCGTGTTTACAAGTTCATCCGCCATACCAAGTACACCCTCTTCGTTAAGAGCTTCCTTAGCCTTTAATTCAGGGGGATTATCAAGAGATGTAAGAGGTAAAAATGTCGCTCTGCCTGCCCTTGATTCCTTAAGGTATGCAATCATCTTCTTCGCAGTCTCTTCATCGTCGGTAACAATATTCTGAATATTACCGCCAAGAGCAACCTCAATAGCGGTCTCGTATTTTGGCTCGGTTTTGATAATGTCGGCAACAACACCGATAATTCCGGGTACGGTGTCTTTCCTCTCCATTACCTTCTTAACGCTTCCACCGTATCCTTCGTATCTCTCGGTAATATTGGCAAGAGCATCAAGTCTTGATTTTTCCTGCTGATAAAGTCCCTGTGTTTTTCTAAGCTCAGCATCCTTGCGTGACATTTCTTCTCTGATAGCCACGATTTCCTGATCCGTAGCTTTCTGTTTCATGTTCATCTCAGAAATCTCAGCGGTTATCGCATCGAACTCATCCCTTAATTTTTTGATTGTTTCTTCCTGTCTGGATTCATCGGACTGCGCACGAACAAGCTTACCGGTAAGTTCAGCCTTTCTGATATTTACCTGTTCCTTCATTGTATCAAGGGAACTAAGCTTGGACTTAATGGTAGCTCTTGTATTAAGGGTTTCTATTATAGTGCTCTTGCACTCTTCAATCTGTTCGTTGATCTCGCCGATCTGATTAAGGACTTTATCAAGCTCTTTTCTCGCTTCATCCTTACTTTCAAGGAGTCTTGCAACTTCTGCGTCAATCTCCTCTTTTTCCTGTAAATACTTCTCTTTTTCTTTATTCTTATCAGCAATCTTAGCCTGCTCATCATTAATTCTCGTTTTGAAATGAGCATCGTTTGAGGATGCGGAATTGATCTTCTCATTAAGGATTCCGATCTGACCCTCAAGCTTTTCTTTTTTTACAGAAGAATCCGTGATCTTTGCCCTTGCTTCGTCTATCTCTGCATCAATCTGTTCAAGCTTCTTCTGGATATTTTCATATTCTTCCTTAGCCTTCTCATAATTGTTCTTTGACTCGCTCAAAGACTCTGTTGCTATAAGAAGGTTCTTTCCTGCTTCTTCAAGCTGTTCCTTCTGATTCTTATTCTCAACAAGGAACATATTCACATCGAGAGTCTTAAGCCTCTCTCTGTATTTCAAATACTCTTTGGCCTTTTCGGACTGTTTCTCCAAAGGCCCCGTCTGTTTCTCCAGCTCAGCGAGAATATCGCTTATTCTGGTAAGATTTATCTTTTCTTCGGCGAGCTTTTTAACCGCAGTTTCTTTTCTGGATTTAAACTTAACGATACCTGCAGCCTCGTCAAAAAGATTTCTTCTATCCTCAGGCTTACTTGAGAGGATCTGATCGATCTGACCCTGTCCGATAATGGAATATCCCTCTTTACCGATACCGGTATCCATAAACAGCTCGTTTACGTCCTTAAGACGACATACAGAGCCGTTGATCATATATTCACTCTCTCCCGAACGGTATAAGCGTCTGGAAACAGTAACTTCATCATAATCTATTGCAAGTGAATGGTCGGAATTATCAAGTGTGATGGCAACAAAAGCATAGCCCAGCGGTTTTCTGAGCTCTGTTCCCGAGAAAATAACGTCCTGCATGGATCCGCCTCGGAGCTGCTTGATACGCTGCTCACCAAGAACCCACCTTACGGCGTCCGCGACGTTACTCTTTCCTGAACCGTTAGGTCCGACGATTCCGGTAATGCCGTTGTGAAAATCGAATTTTATTTTATTGGCAAATGATTTAAAACCATGAATCTCAATACTTTTTAAATACATTATTTCCTTTTGTTCAAAGTAAGAACCGCCTGATATGCCGCCTGTTGTTCAGCACTTTTCTTGGTTCTACCAGTCCCTTCTCCCATATTCTTATCTGCTACAAAAACACGAACCTTGAACATTTTATCATGTTCAGGACCACTTTCGCCACAAGTTTCATATCTCACAGTGCCAAGCTTCTGACTCTGCACAAGCTCCTGCAAAGTAGACTTGTTGTCATTGTACATCTGAT
The DNA here is from genome assembly GCF_000686965.1 of Butyrivibrio sp. AE2005. Lineage (NCBI taxonomy): Bacteria > Bacillati > Bacillota > Clostridia > Lachnospirales > Lachnospiraceae > Butyrivibrio > Butyrivibrio sp. AE2005. The sequence continues at coordinate 384,099 of NZ_JMMD01000001.1, read as the reverse complement.
AGGATTCAGCATTGCTAAGAACATACTTATCAATGAACTTCTTTGACTCATCAAAACCGCCGTCCAGATAAAGAGCTCCGATAACAGCCTCCATAACATCGGCAATAATGGACTCCTTATTTCTTCCACCGGTCGCCTCTTCGCCTTTTCCAAACTGAATATAATTTTTAAGATCAATCTGAAGAGAATCATGATAAAGAGCAGGCTCGCAAACAAGTGCAGCCCTTATCTTAGACATCTCGCCCTCTTTCTTTTCCGGAAATGTCTTAAAGAGATATTCACTGGAGATCATCTCCAAAATGGCATCTCCCAAAAATTCAAGGCGTTCATAATCATGCTTCTTATTGATCTTGTGCTCATTCACGTAAGAGCTGTGTGTAAGAGCCTCGATAATAAGAGCTTTGTTGTTGAATTTATAACCGATAGTCTGTTCCAGTCTGCTGATGTCGTTTTCCGTTAACATAGTCACCTCGAAAAGTGTTTAGAATAAAATAGAAAAGAGGCAGTTATAATGCTGCCTCAGATAATACAAACAAAAATCAATTGAGAATTACTTAGTTTCTATTGCAGCCTTCAAAAGCTCAACAGCTTCCCCAACAGTTTTGATATTTTCAGTCTTCTCAGGCTCTATCTGAACATCAAATTCGTCCTCAAGGCCCATAATAATCTGAAAAAGATCGAGAGAATCAGCTCCGAGATCCTCTGTGAATGTTGTCTCCATCTTGATTTCCTCAGGATCAACATTGAGTACGCTGGCAATAACTTCTTTCATTTTCTCAAATTCCATAAAACTTTTCCTCCACTGCATGGCAGCTTTTTTATTTCTTTTTTAAGCGACTTCACAACAATCTAAGCAGGTAAATATCATACCTGTGAAATCTTAGCGCTGATCTTCTCACTTATTTTTTGCTCTGTGAAAGTTACACACTGTAATATTGAATTCTTAATCTCAATATCACTTGAACTTCCGTGAGTCTTAACGACAAGCCCTTTTAATCCAAGCATGGGTGCTCCGCCGTGCTTCTCAAGACTGTAATTGCCAAGAGTCTTCTTAAGGTCGTCTTTGATAAGAAGTGCTCCTATCTTGCTCTTAAGACTTGACATAAGTCCCTTCTTAATAACGTTGACGAGAGATTTTGCAACGCCCTCGTACATCTTAAGAATAACATTTCCCGTAAAAGCTTCGCAGACAATAATATCGGCATAACCAGCAGGAATGTCTCTCGCCTCGATACTTCCGATAAAATTGATATCGGGACAATTTTTCAAAAGAGGGAATGTCTCCTTAACAAGTGCATTTCCCTTCTCCTCTTCAGCTCCGATATTGACGATCGCAACCGTGGGATTCTTGATTCCCATGATGTTCTCCATATAAACGGTTCCCATCTTAGCAAACTGAACAAGATGATTTGCTCTTGCATCAACATTTGCTCCGCAATCGATCAAAAGAGAATTACCCTTCTCTGTAGGAATAAGTGGAGCAAGGGGTGCTCTGTCTACTCCCTTAAGTCTTCCGACAATTATCTGGCCGCCAACTAGTGTGGCTCCGGTGCTTCCCGCAGATACATAAGCATCCGCTTCACCGTGATTCACCATATACATAGCCTTAACTATTGATGAATCTTTCTTGGTCCTGATAGCCAAAACCGGCGGTTCCGCCATCTCTATGACTTCTGTTGCATCAACGATTTCAATTCTGTTTTTATCGTAGCTGTATGCAGAAAGTTCTTTCTCCAGAACCTCTTTCTTACCGACAAGAAACACTTTGAGAGCATCGGATTCGGCTACTGCCTCAACCGCTCCCTTGACCGTTGCAACAGGTGCATTATCTCCACCCATAGCATCAACGGCAACACGTACAAGTTCCGACATATTCGGGACCTCCTATTAAATTGAACTTATTTTAATATACTAGAGTGAATGACAAAAATCAAGGCTTTCCGACATAGCCGGAAAGCCTTTAAATTCTGACTTTATGAGGTCATACCAAAAGTATATCAAGCCTCAGTCTCAACAATACTCTTCTTATTGTAGTAGCCACACTTCTTGCAAACCTGATGAGGCTGCATAAGAGCTCCACAATGACTGCACTTTACCAAAGTGGGAGCTGTCATTTTCCAGTTAGCTCTTCTCTGATCTCTATGGCCTTTTGATGACTTGTTCTTAGGGCAGATTGACATTTGAGTAACACCTCCTTACAGTAACCGTATAAGAAACTGCCTGTTTACAAAGGCAATTGTTTACGTTTATTCATTAGCATACCTATGTAGTATACTCATAGGTTTTTTATTTGTCAACAGTTTTTTATATGCTATCTATAGCAGTTTTGTGAGTATTTCTTCGGTGAAATTCCCACGGATTTTGTAAATGCCTTTAAGAAGTTGCTATAATCCGAAAAACCGCATTCCTCGCAGACTTCGCTGACACCTTTTCCCTCCGCCAAAAGCGACTTTGCGATAGAAATCCTTCTGGCTGTCATATATTTGTTTATCGTAGTTCCTGTAGCCGACTTGAAAATTCTGCAGATATAGGACTCACTTATGTAGAAATGCTTTGCAAGATCACCAATACTTACGGGGTTCTGTATATTGTTGTTAAGATACGAAAGAATTGCATCCACCTGCTCGTTATATGTGGCAACTTCCTCTTCCTGCTTATTGTTGTCTCTGTCGATCACGATCTTGTTTATCATCAAAAAGAGTTCTATAAATGTTGCCTTTTCAAGAAGATCATGTCCGTAACCGTTACTTGTAAGTATCTTATTTACAAAATAAAGAAATCTCTTCTGCTGTTCCTGATTGAGGCTGATCTTATGTGAGAATTCCTCTCCCTGATGCTCAAAACAAGCATTGAGATTAGTTTCTTCACTCGAAATGCTCTTCATAAACTCAGGATCTATCATTATAACAATTCTTTCATGAAGCTCTTTGTCTATCTGTGTAAGATAATGCGAATCATACTGGCTTATAAGAAAAATATCGCCAGGTGCCACATCGTAAAGCTTATTATCTATAAGAAATTGCTTTCCGCCCGAAATTGAATAATACAGTTCATAGCAATCATGGATATGCATATCCATTGCCTTTTCATCCTTGTAAAGATGTGCGATGGAGAAATATCTTTTCTCCATGCTTTCAGCCATAGCCTCTTTGCAAGAGTTTAGTTCTTTCATATCAAGTTCCCTCTCATTTAGAAAATCTCCAAACGGGCACCTCATAAACCTCATCAACCATTTCCATATTGATTCCCGGCCCGTATTTTTCATTCAAATAAACATATATATATCCGGCTTTTTCGCCCCCGCCGATAAAAAATACATCGTCTCTCTCAACAAGAGCTCTTGCAGGATTGGCAATTCCAACCAGATTAGCGTGATACAGCCCTATGGGTGAAGGCATTATCCAACCACCAAACTGACAAACATTGGCATAAAAATCGCGATATTTCGCATCAATATCGAAGATATTTCTCGCCCCGCACAGATTGCTGTACAAAGTATCAACATCTACGATATAAAATCCCTCTAACTCCGTTATCGCTTTTGCCTTGCCGTACATCCAGTCATCTTCAGGAATAACACGACAATGCTTTTGATTTACAAACGTATCAACCTTCCCCGCTCCAAAAATTATTGTAATAACAGTCGATAAACCGATTGCGCATATGCCAAGTGTTTTTTTCACTTTATCTGAGGTTACTTTGGCATAAATCTTATCAAAACATCCCTCATATATTAAAAACATCAGTGTGAAGAATAAAGCTGAAACCCAAATGCCACATTCTACCCTCCACATTATTCGTCTGAAACACGTCAAACCATAATACTCAGAAATCACAAAAAATGTCTGCAAAATCACGAAAAATTTGTATCTTTTCTCGAAAAAGATTAGCGCAAATACTACGATCAGCAGAAATGCAGCGGAATAAGCCCCGTGTTTCCAAGACTCTCCCATCTTTTCAAGTGAATCCGTAAGCACCCCTATGTCCAGTTTAAATCCATCAACTCTGGTGTTCTTACCGATTTCTTTCATCGTCTTAAGCCTGTCCAGAGTGAAATATTCGGTATCGTTCCAAAGCCACATATCCATCAGCTTAAAATCAATCTCGGTAAAGCCCGCAGCAAGATACTCATCTTTATTCCATGAAAAATTGAAATTTCCAAAGTCTCGTTTTTCCGACATTATATTGTTCCAGTCAGTGAAATATCTCCACTCCGGATTCATATAATATGCGTAAAAATTGGCCGCCAGCATCAGCACAGAGACAATTATAGGCATAAGGAAAAAGATTGCAACCTTTTTTATCTTATTTTTAAGATCACCTTTGTAAAAAAGAAACGCGGCTAAGACAAATGGTGCAACCATGCCTACGCCTACTACTCTCGCGCCGACCCCCATGCCAATTATCGCGGTTGCAATAACCATGAGGATCACTGACTTCTTTTCATAAAAAAGCTGTGCCAGAATAAGTGCTACGCCTGCAACTCCATATAAAGTCGAACTCTGTGTAAATTGAATATTCGAGTAAAAATCATAAGCCAAAAGAAGATTAATAAGCACCGTAACAAGAATCGATGCTTTCATCGGAAGTCTGTCTGTGATAACGACACAGATAACGATAATACTCAAAAGATTAAAAAACAGATAAAGCCAAAGATACCAATTCACAAACGGTATCACGGCATACATGAATTTCAGAAAATATCCGATGACAATATTATTAAAAATAAGGTACTGTGAAGGACTGCCAAAAGCTCCGGCAGCTATCAGATTCATGATAGCGTCATCGCTTGTAACATATTTCAAACAACCAATTACTATACACAGAATAAAGTACAGTATACTTATTCCGGACAGTACCGCCCATTTTTTTCTACTATACATAACCTCTCTCCATAAAATCGATCGCAGCGCCAAGTATAAAAAAACAGAAAAAGCCGACTAAAAAGCCGGCTTTAAAAGTCATTTGCAAAGAGCGTATGTGTCGCGAGCGATCGCAAGCTCTTCATTTGTAGGAACAACCATAAGTGTTACCTTGCTATCAGGATTAGAAATAATCTCTTCCTTACCACGTACAGTATTAGCCTCTTCATTTAATGATGCGCCGATAAATCCGAGGCCGTCAATTATGATTTTACGAGTAAAGCCACTATTCTCGCCCACACCGGCTGTGAAACAGATTGCATCAACTCCGCCCATAGCTGCAGTATAAGCGCCAATGTATTTTACAACTCTATAGGCGAATGTGTCAACTGCACGTTTAGCGCCTTCATTTCCGTTTAAGTATCCGTCCTCTAGATCTCTGAAGTCAGATGAGAGCTCATTTGAGAGGCCGAATACACCGGACTTCTTGTTGAGAATATTGTTTACTTCCGCAACGGAAAGATTCTCTTTTTTCATAATAAATTCTACGACAGATGGATCAATGTCACCTGTTCTTGTTCCCATGATAAGTCCTTCAAGAGGTGTAAGTCCCATTGAAGTATCGATGCACTTGCCTCCCTTTACAGCAGATACCGATGCACCGTTTCCAAGGTGACAAACGATAAGCTTAAGGTCCTTGATGTCCTTACCGAGGATCTCGGCAGCTCTCTTACTTACGTAAGAATGGCTTGTTCCGTGGAAACCGTATCTTCTGATTCCGTACTTCTCGTAATATGAATAATGAAGTCCGTAAAGGTAAGCGTTCTCAGGCATTGTCTGATGGAAAGCTGTATCAAATACGGCAACCATAGGTACGCCTGGCATTGCCTTCTGGCAAGCTTTGATTCCGATAAGGTTTGCAGGATTGTGCAAAGGAGCAAGATCGCTTACATCCTCAATAGCCTTGATTACTTCGTCATTTATAACAACAGACTTTGTAAACTTCTCACCACCGTGAACGATACGATGTCCTACGGCTCCGATCTCATCAAGAGAAACAACACCGTTCTCCTTGTTTGTAAGAGCTTCGATCACAAGCTCGATAGCCTTGTTGTGATCGGGCATCGGAGTTTCAACAGTGATCTTATCCTTTCCTTCGGGAGTGTATACTATTCTGCTTCCGTCAATACCGATTCTCTCGCAGAGACCTTTGCAGATAACCTGCTCGCTCTCTGAATCGATAAGCTGAAATTTAAGTGAAGAGCTTCCACAGTTAATAACTAAAATTTTCATATCAAATTGCCTCTTTTCAAATGTAATATAATATATCATGATACTTATAATACTATTTCATAACAATAGAAAAAGTGTACAAAATTTTTGAATTTTTGAAAGCGTTTACACCAAGATGAAAACTGTAGGAATCATTGCTGAGTTTAATCCGTTCCATAACGGCCATAAATATCTCATCGAAGAGAGCAAAAAAAGAACCGGTGCAGACTACTGTATAGTAGTTATGAGCGGTGATTTTGTGCAGCGTGGAGCACCCGCAATAGCAGACAAATTCACAAGAGCCAAATCTGCCCTTGATTCAGGCGCTGACCTTGTTTTGGAACTTCCGTCCTACTACGCTCTGGGAAGTGCCGAATACTTTGCATCGGGCGCCGTTTCCCTTTTAAACAAATTAAATTCCGTGGATTATCTGTGCTTTGGAAGCGAATCGGAAAACATAGATTTATTGTTCAATATTGCAGGCATTTTGAACGAAGAATCAGATTCATTCAAACGCAATATAAAAGAAAATATAAAAAGTGGAAAAAGCTACGCCGCTTCCCGTGAAAGTGCAGTATTTTCCGAGCTTTGCACGATCAATTCATCAATATGTGAATGTGACAAGAAAACTGATGTCAAAAAAGCGCTTACATTACCAAACAGCATTCTTGCAACCGAGTATCTGCGCGCATTAAGAAGAACAAACAGCCGCATCACACCGGTAATGATAAAAAGAATCGGTGAAAACTACCATTCAACAGATATCACCGACTACTCTTCCGCCACAGCTATAAGAAACAGCATCACAAAAGATACAGACGGCAGGCTCACTCTAGAGGGCTCTGTAAAAAATGCCATGCCCGAAACATCTTTTAACTTACTAAACGACAAGCTACGCCGCGGACAATTTGTAAAGGAAGACATCCTCGATAACCTTCTTTATTACAAACTCATGCAGAACAAAGGCGATTTCACGGCTTTCCTTGATATAAACGAAAGCCTTTCAAACAAGATAAATAAAACCATAGATAAATACGAGACTTTTGACGGATTCTGCAACATCCTTAAGTCAAAAGACCTCTCCTACACGCGCATAAGCAGATGCCTTATGCACATTCTTCTTGATGTCAAAACCGGCAACATGCAGAAATACAAGGATGACGGCTTCACCTCATTTATCAGGATCCTCGGGCAAAAAAAGAGCTCTTTTCCCTTACTGGCTAAGATAGGCGAAAACTCAGATATCCCCGTGATCAACAGACTAAAAGATGCCGGGAAGATTCTTGATTCCCTGTCCATGCAGCTTCTAAGCGAAACTCTTGCAGCATCAGAGGTATATAATCTTTTATGCGGTCAGAAAAATGTCAGTGAATTCAGCCTTCCGCCGATCATACTCTAGGGGAAAAGCCTAAAAACGGCGTTTTTCGGATTGCAGATGCTATTTTATCGTGCTAACATATACATGTAGAATTTCATAGTTATATAGTTTTAATGTTTTTCATGCTTTTCTTTAAAAATATTTTTCAGACCGGCTTTGAGGAGATTTTTAATGGGACTTGTTACATTAACCAAGGGACAGATCGTGCACAAAGCGATGTCCGATACTGTAGGTACTTTAGAAATTCTTGTAAAAGGAAAAATCAGGGCAACCGATCAATTCACTTCATTTGTAATAAATGTTGGAGGAATCATCGGTCTTGTTGAATCCCCTTCAAAAGAATACCAATACACATACGAAGCTCTGGAAGACGCTTCCGTCTACACTTATCCTTACGAAGGCACAGATGATATTCTCGCAATGCTTAAATGCAACGAAAAAATCACATCGGTTCTCGCCTCGCAATCCGTTTTTATAACTCACGAACTATTTTCAGAATACGAAAGGCTTTTCGAATCGGTTCTTTTTGAATTCAAAAAAATAAAATCAGACTACGCAGACTATCCCGAACTTTGCATAAGGGCAGGCGAAGTCCCGACAAAATTCGAGATGCTCGATCTCATAGTTCCTCCCGTAAAAAATAATATGCTTTCAAGTTGGGAATACGGCTATTACAAGAGTCTTAAGGAACACGAAGCGGCTCTGGGAAAGTCCTATTACGCACTAAGCCAGGACATAGCTATCGGAACGATCATGATCGCGGAAAAGAACCAGAAACTCATTTCCGTTTCAACCAAGTTCCTCACCGCGTACAAAAAGCAACTTGGCAGAAATACCGCAGATTTCACCACTACCTTAAAAATGATACACGCAAAGATTGAAAACAACGAAAAGACTGCGGAAGGAAATGAAAACGAGCCTGTAATCACCAACGCTCTTGCCGTTATTCTCACATACTCAGGCGTAGATTCTGAACTTTCCGCCAAATTTCAGGATGAGATTGCTGCATTTAAAGCAAGCGAAACCCGCTATGACACAGCTGACGAAGCGCGTCTTCTTAGAAAGAACATCTCATCGTCTTTTTATAAAATATACAAGAAAGTCTTCTTAAAGAGCCTGTCAGACAAAGACATACCGATAGAGGTCAGGATGTTCCTAATGTTTGGCTTTGTCGATGAAGAACTCGCCGGCGAAAAGAACACTTCCATCCTCTGTAACATCGCAAGATCCTACGTTCCCGATCCCGAAGGCAATATTCTTCTTCTATCGGAATGGCTCAAAAAAGTCTACAAACTCCAGGCTAATCCTTCAAGAAACGAATTTGACCAGGACTGGGAAACATATCTTCGCGAGCAAAAGGCCACGGGAGTTCTTAAACAGGAACAGATCGACGCCATGATAAACAATCCGGATAGCCGACTTGATTTCGAGATTAACAATCTCTTTTCACTCGGAAACAGGATGACGTTCGGCAGGATTTCCGTATTCGTTCCCGTGTTCGATTCAATGAATGTGCTAAAGCCGCTCAATCTCGCATATATGACTTCGTCTAAAATCAAGGAGCACATCTCCAAGATTAAAAGCATCGACTTTGGTGTATTCTGCAGGCAGGCCGTGTATTCCAACACCGACATCGGGATCACGCAGGTTTATTACGCAGAAGAAGTCGAGCCCTATATCATACTTATGCCAAACGCAGGAACCAGAGCCACTTTGTGGCAGGAAATCGAGGGCAAAAAAAGAAATACAAAAGGCAGAATGCTCATCTCCATTTTCAACCTTGAAAATACCGAAGACTGCATGATAAAGCTCCTTGGCGAGTTCAGATGGGAAATGTGCAAGACGGAACAAGGCGTGCACTGGAACGACGTCACCGATCCGTCGCTCACTTCCATGTACTGCGACTATCTTCAGTTCTTTAAGAAAAACCAGACTCTTTCTTCCGAACAAAAAGATAAGCTTCGCCTTGATCTAAAGAAATATAACAATAATTACAAGAGCATTTTCATAAGCGACTACCTCGCATACCTGAAATATGAGGCTACAGGGTCACTGAGACTAAACAAGGTCGCAAGAGAGATTTTGTTTAACTCATGTCCTTTTTCAAAACAATATCGCGAAGCGGTTTATGACAATCCGCAGTACAAGGAGCTCATAAATCATTACACGGCACACAATGCCAATGTCTCAAAGCCTCTTCAGAACCTTGAATTCAGGCTAAAAAAAGAAGGTCTGGAAGTTCCTCATGAACTCACAGACCAAATCGAATATCTTTCCAAATAAATACAGCAATTACAATGTAACGCCGCGCTTCCATATTGCCATATCGTGGAAGCCGGCTATTTCACTCTTAAGTTTCTCGCCGGATGCCGCATTGAGTATCATATCAAAGAGCTCCTCGGCAAGCTGGTCAAAGCTCTTTCCCTCAAGAACATCTCCCGCAGAAAAATCTATCCAGTTATTCTTCTTGTCACGGATCCTGTTGTTACTTGAAATCTTAAGCGTAGGTACAGGGCATGCAAACGGAGTTCCTCTTCCTGTTGTAAAAAGAACTATCTGAGCGCCCGATGCTGCAAGTGCCGTAGCTGCGCAAAGATCGTTTCCGGGTGCACAAAGAAGGTTAAGCCCTGTGGTATCGGTGGTCTCACCGTAGTCAAGAACGTTCATAACAGGAAAACTTCCTGATTTCTGGGTACATCCAAGTGATTTATCCTCGAGCGTCGTAATTCCGCCTGCCTTATTTCCGGGCGATGGATTCTCATATATTGGCTCTCCGAGCTTGGTAAAATACTCTTTGAAATTATTTATCATATCAACGGTATCATGAAAAGTATTTTTATCCTTGCATCTGTTCATAAGGAGCGTCTCCGCCCCGAACATCTCGGGCACTTCGGTAAGGATCGATGTACCGCCGCGTTTAATTATCATATCGGAGATTCGTCCGACAAGAGGATTTGCCGTAATTCCCGAAAATCCGTCACTTCCACCGCACTTAAGCCCGATAACAAGCTTTGACGCGCTGACTTTCTCTCTTCTGTCTCCGGCTGTCGCATCGATTATTTCCTGCAAAAGCCTGATACCTTCTTCCATCTCATCATCCGATTCCTGACAAACAAGAAACTTGATCCTGTTCTCGTCAAAATCACCGAGATAAGGTTTTAATACATCTATATTGCTGTTCTCACAGCCAAGGCCTACTACAAGCACACCTCCTGCGTTGGGGTGTCTTATAAGATCTGACAAGATAGTCCTTGTATACTCCTGATCGTCACCCGTCTGCGAACAGCCGTAATTATGCGTGAAAGCAACAACTTCGTCGATGCTTCCCTTTATCATATGATTTCCCTCTTTTGCCAGAGCCGTCGCAATGTTATTTACGCAGCCAACTGTAGGGATTATCCATATTTCGTTCCTGATTCCGACTCTTCCGTCGTCTCTTACATATCCGTGAAAAAAGCTCTTTTCTTTCCCCATCATCTTGAGCTTCTCGGATATATCCTCAGCGTCCGGCATATACTCATATTGAAGAATACCGTTAAGCTTAGTCCTTGTATTATGTGTATGGATCCATGTTCCGGGCTCAATATTCTCCGTGACACAACCTATCGGAAAACCGTATTTGATAACTTCCTGATCGTGTCCAATAGCTTTGACGGACATCTTGTGTCCCGAAGGAATGTCTTCTCTTGCCTTGATTACAGATCCGTCGGAAAGCACGATCTCATCCCCCGCCTTTACAGGCTCAAGACAAACAACAACATTGTCCTTCTCATTGATTTTAAGAAATTTATTCATTTGCTACCTCTTTTTACCCTCATCCTAATGTAAGCATTTACAAACTCATCATATATTCAATATGACCACTCGTCAACGAATTTTTTCTATTGTATTTAATATATGGCTCTTGTATAATACTTTTGAAAAATATGAAAAGGCTTACATATTTAAAGAATAAAAAATTACGTTTATAAACGGAGGGTATTTAATGAAAAAATTCATGGACAAAGATTTCCTCTTACAGAGTGAAACCGCTAAGACACTTTATCACGACTACGCTGCGAAAGTGCCCGTACTTGACTATCACTGCCACATCAATCCCAGAGAGATTGCCGAAGATAAGCATTTCGACAACATCACTCAGGTTTGGCTCGGCGGAGATCATTATAAATGGCGTCTCATGAGATCTTTCGGTATCGAAGAAAAATATATCACAGGAGATGCTTCCGACAAAGAAAAGTTCCTTGCATTTGCAAAATGCCTCGGAAAAGCTGTTGGACACCCCATCTTCCACTGGGCACACCTTGAGCTCAAGAAGTACTTCGGCTATGACGGAGTTCTCAATGAGAGCACAGCTGAGGAAGTTTACGATATCTGCAACAAGGTTCTTCAGGCTCCCGACATGGGCGCAAGAAAGCTCATCAAGATGTCAGACGTAACACTCATCTGTACAACAGACGATCCGGTTGATACTCTTGAATGGCATGATATGATAAAGAATGACGAGACATTCGATGTTAAGGTTCTTCCCGCTTGGCGTCCCGACAAGGCTAAGAACATCATCAAGCCCGAATTTGCTTCATATATCAATCAGTTATCTGAAGTAAGCGGCGTTAAGATTGATTCATTCAAGGCCTTGAAAGAAGCTCTTAAGGTTAGACACGATTACTTCGAGCAGAAGGGATGCAATGTTGCAGACTTCGCTCTTGAGTACGTTATGTACAAGCCTGTTTCTGAAGAAAAGATTGAGGAGATCTTCGCCAAGAAGATGAACGGCGGAGAAGTTTCTTACGAAGAGTACCTTCAGTACCAGACAGCATTCATGCTCTTTGAGGGTGAGGAATGTGCTAAGAGAGATTGGGTTATCCAGCTCCACTTCGGATGCAAGCGTGACAACAACACCGCTATGTTTAATAAAATCGGACCCGATACAGGATTTGATGCTATCGATGCTTACTATCCTATGGGCGAACTTGCAGACTTCCTTGATGCACTTAATTCAAAGGATGCTCTTCCCAAGACGATCATTTACAGCCTTAACCCCAACGATCTTATGATCATCAACACTATGCTTAACTGCTTCAACCAGGCTCCTACAGTTGCTAAAATCCAGCAGGGAAGCGCATGGTGGTTCAATGATACCAAGCTCGGCATGGAACAGCACTTAAAGGCAGTTGCAGAATCAAGTAACCTTTCAGGTTTCGTAGGAATGCTCACAGATTCAAGAAGCTTTACTTCTTACACAAGACACGAGTACTTCCGCAGAATCCTTTGCAACTTCCTTGGATCACTTGTTGAAAACGGCGAATATCCTGCAGAGTGCATCGATACACTCGGACAGATTGCCGCTGATATTTCATATAACAATGCAGTAAGATACTTCAAATTTCCTTTAGAAACGAGATAAGTATGAGCAACCAAATGACTATTTACGACATATCCAAAAAAGCCGGAGTTTCAATCGCTACAGTTTCACGTGTACTTAACGGAAGCTCTAACGTAAAGCCCCGCACCCGCAAAAAGGTACTGGATATAATTGAACAATGCGGATATAAACCAAATGCATTCGCAAGAGGACTCGGTCTCAATTCAATGAAGACCGTTGGTATTCTTTGCGCCGATGCATCCGATCTATATCTTGCAAAGGCAATTTACTACATTGAGCAGAACCTTAGAGAAAACGGTTACAATTCAGTATTATGCTGTACCGGTTACGAGATTCCATCTCGTAAGAAATGCCTTAATCTCCTACTCTCTCAGCATGTAGATAGCGTAATAATGGTCGGTTCTAACTTTATTATGAACAATGCTGAAGATAACCAGTATGTTATTGATGGAGCTGCTTCGGTACCTATCATGCTTCTCAATGCAGACTTTGATTGCCCCAATGTATATTGCACACTCTGCGATGACTACAAGGCAACCCAGGATGCTACGGAATGCATGCTCGATGCAGGAATAAAGAATATTCTGTATCTCTACAACAGCACAACATATTCCGGATTAAAGAAGCTTGCCGGATTCCAAAATGCACTCTTAACACATGACATTCCTCTCAGAAAGGAATATCAGCAGTGCTTCCCCGGAAGTCGTGAGGATATCGACGGAGTAAGGGATTTTGTCGATAAGCTTTACAAAGAAGGTCTTAAGTTTGACGGAATTGTTACGAGTGAGGATTTCCTTGCTATCGGTGCCATGAATTTTGCGAAAGCAAATAAAATTGATGTACCGGACAAGCTTCAGATTGTAGGATATAACAATTCTATCCTGGCTCACTGTTCAGAACCCAACATCTCTTCTGTAGACAATCGTCTTGAAGATATGTGCATTCAGCTTGTTAAAACACTTATCGGAACTCTCAGTCAGAATGAGATGCCTCAGAAGACAATCTTCTCGGGCGAGCTCATCAAGAGGGGATCGACAAACTTCTAAATATCAAAGGGCTATGCCGTGATTTACGGTATAGCCCTTAATTTACAAGGGGATGTGTGAGAATATACGGTGTTGCCCTTTATTTACAAGGGGATGTGCGAGAATATACGGTGTTGCCCTTTATGTATACTTACCATGCGGGACTTTGGTTATTTTTTGGTTGTCTGCGCAGTGATTTTCATTAATTTATAAAAACAGGAGATGCTTCCTTTCACGTTGTTCAGAGAAGTCAGCATCTCCTGTTTTTATAAATTTTGAAAATCATCTTGCTCGTACAAATAAAAAATAACCAAAGTTCCGCATTGAAAGTATATTATGAATCTCATACGGAAATTATTCGGCACGGATCTCCGCCTAATTATATAAAACTCTAAGCATACTTTTTCATTCTTTTGAAGTGCCCAGAGATAGTCTGCAGGTTGAATTTATACGATTAACTTCAACTTTATCACACCATGCACCAGCAAAAATGGAATCCATAAAGTAGCGACATACTATGCTAATTCGATAAGCTCCATTTTACCGGTTTCATATGCAAATAATCATAAGTTTCGAGGCTCATTTAATACTATTTCACCTTCGAAAACATCTTCTATATTGCAATCTTCTCCAAGAGAAACTGTAATTCTGCTGTCGTAAGTCTTCCATTCAAACTGTGACCAATCGACGCCTTCTACATTTCTATCGGGTGTTTGATCATTATAATTATCTATTATAAACTCCTGTTTTTGATGATTTTTCTTCATCGCCAATATGCTCATTGCCATGGCATATAATTGCGGATCATACTTCATGAGTTTTTGAGCTTCAACGGTTGTTATAGATCTTCCGCTTGATATTTTTGCGGCAATTTCAAAAGCATCCGATGCGTCTTTTGCAGCTTTCTTCCATGCTTCGCTTTGCTGCTGTGCAACAGCCAGTTCATGTTGCATGATATAATTATTAAACGCGCTCATCCTATCCGCTTCTGCTTTTTTATCAGTTTCTAGCAGTTTCTTTTTGATCTCAGCCGATAATTCTATATTGATTCCATTGACTGTAATATAGCCACGCGAAACAGCTCTGTTCACCATAGCCGAATCTGCAAAGTGAACTATAAATGTATTTTCCTTATCTCCCTTTGATGCTCCCAATATGTCTTTTCCGGAAGTCGCAGATATATTATTGTTCTGCTGCGCCGCATAAGCTTCATCAGATATCTCTACAGTGTCTTTCTTGCTTGATGCGCTTTGAGCAATATAAGAGCTTTGGCTTTTATTATCATTACCATAATATTCTATTTTGGCTCTTTTTTCTCCGAAAACACCTGCTATATTCATTAGATGCATCCCCCTATGAAGAATCCGTTGTCAAATACTTTTTCCTACATAGATTTTATCGGCATCAACAGATAAACATTTTACTAGAAAAACTATTTTATCTATGCAATCACTCATTTGTGATGATTCCGCCACCGAGGACGATGTCGCCATCGTAGAGAACTGCGGATTGACCGGCGGTGATGGCACGCTGAGGTTCGTCGAAAGTGATCTTGGCTTTGCCGTCACTGAGGACCTCGAGGGTTGCGGGTTGTTCCTTATGGCGATAGCGGATTTTGGCGCTACAGCGCATTGGCTCAGCCGGAACATCGCCTGTTATCCAGTGAAAATCGCGGATTATAAGTTCTTTCTCGAAAAGGTCTTTGTTGTCGGCGAGGATGACTCTGTTGTTCTTTACGTCGAGTTGCTTTACGTAGAGTCTTCTGTCTGCGGGAATTCCGAGACCTCGGCGCTGGCCGATTGTGTAATTTATAATTCCTTCGTGGGTACCGAGAACGTTTCCTTCAGTATCTACAAAGTCGCCTTTTTCATACTCTTTGTCTCTGTAGCGTCTTATCATTGCAGCATAGTCGCCGTCAGGAACAAAGCAGATGTCCTGACTCTCGCTTTTATGTGATGTTACAAACTGCTTCTTCTCTGCAATTGCTCTTACTTCGTTCTTTGTATATTCCCCGAGTGGGAAGAATGTATGCGCGAGCTGTTCCTGTGTAAGATCGTAGAGAACGTAGCTCTGGTCTTTATTGAGATCTTTGGCTTTGAGAAGGTAGTATTTGCCGTCTCTTTCCTCGATTCGCGCATAGTGTCCGGTTACGATATATTCGTAGCCAAGTTCTTTGGCCTTATTGTAGAGGCTGTCGAACTTAAGGTATCTGTTGCATCTGATACAAGGGTTTGGTGTCTCACCATTTTCATAGCTACAGATAAATGGCTCGATAACTTTCTCCCTGAATTCAGCTTCGTAATGGTAGATGTTATAAGGAATTCCAATCTTCTCGCAGACTGCTCTCGCATCCTGAGTATCGTTAAGACTGCAACAGGTTCCGAAGAGATCCTCACCAATAACGTCATTTTCATATAACCTCATGGTGCAGCCCATGCAATCATAGCCTCTATCCGCAATAAGTGCAGCCGCGACACTACTGTCAACGCCACCACTCATCGCTATCAAAGCTTTCTTATTTGATTTATTATTTAAAACACTTTCTGACATAAAAACTCCAAAAAAATGAACTACAATGTTATTTTAGCATCTTTAAGACACGAATACACATAATCCATATCCATGCTCTGCCTTATTGTATCAGCAAGTATATCATACTGGCTCTCTTTAAATTCTTCATAAGAAAATTTCTCTGAGTCCGATTTGCCCAGAGCCTTCAATATACATGCAGCAATATCCCCCTTATCAAAAAGGCCGTGTACATAGCTTCCATAGACATTCTTTCCATTGCTGACCACAAGATTGCAACCATCACCTTCAATCGCATCATTTCCGTTATCTGCATCTCCGCCGGCTCCTGTGCCTACTTGATTCGCTCCGCCTCCGGCACTCTCGCCCATGTGGATCTCATATCCTGAAATCTCCACATCTTTAAGTGATTCAAATATTCCTTTCGGAAAAGAAATCTTAGCATCAACCTGTTTTCTGACCTTTTCCTCCCTAATCTGCGTATCGATATCAAGAAGTTCCATTCCCCTGATTGCTGAACCAATTCCGCTTTCGGCACCGTAAGGATCGATTATCTTATTTCCAAGCATCTGGAAACCTCCGCAGATTCCGAATACGGGCTTTTTCATTGAATAACGTTTTATCACAGCTTCAATGCCCGATTCCCTGAGCCATTTAAGGTCGGCTATCGTATTCTTGCTTCCGGGCAGGAAGATAATATCGGGGTCTCCGAGATCGTATACAGAATCAACGTATCTTACAACCGCATTACTTAGAGCGTCAAAGCAGTTAAAGTCTGTAAAATTTGAAATCCTGGGATACCTTATAACGGCAATATCCGCAGCGTTTCCGCTCACTTCTGCTTTTGATTTGTCATTAAACTTATCGGTAAGTGAATCCTCGTCATCAACTTTGATGTTCATATATGGGATAACTCCGGCCGTCTTAATGCCTGTTTTCTCAGTGATCATATCAATTCCTGAATCAAGCAAAGAAACATCGCCTCTGAATTTGTTGATCACAAAGCCTTTTATCCTGTCTCTCTCCCCATCTTCAAGAAGCATTGTTGTTCCAAAGAGCTGGGCAAAAACTCCGCCCCTGTCTATATCACCGACAAGAAGAACAGGTGCATCGACCATCTTGGCCATTCCCATATTTACGATGTCATTTTCTTTTAGGTTTATTTCTGCGGGACTTCCCGCGCCTTCTATCACGATAATATCAGCTTTCTTGCTAAGCTGTTCAAATGCCTTGATTATATCGGGAACAAGTTTTTTCTTATATGCAAAGTATTCGCGTGCACTCATATTTCCGATTACTTCACCGTTAACGATAACCTGAGAGCCAACATCGCTTGTAGGTTTTAAAAGAATAGGATTCATGCAGACCAAAGGCTCAATGCCTGCGCACTCAGCCTGCATAACCTGTGCTCTTCCCATCTCAAGACCCTCTGAAGTAATAAAGGAATTAAGCGCCATATTCTGAGATTTGAAGGGTGCTGCCACATAGCCATCCTGCCTGAATATCCTGCACAAACCGGCTACAAGAAGGCTTTTTCCCGCCCCCGACATAGTTCCCTGAACCATGATTACTTTTGCCATCTTTTTATCCTATAAAAAGCTTTTTATTGAAAAAAGAGCCGCTCGCGACTCTTTTTCCAAAACTATTATAAACTAAAGAATAATATACTATCAACCCAATTCGGATGTACAATGAGGGCATCTTGTTGCCTCAATGTTGATCTCAGATTTGCAGTGAGGACAGATCTTTGTAGTAGCTGGTTCCTCTGCCTTTTCTTTTTCAAACTTGGAACTTACTGAGTTCATTACCTTAACAAGTGCAAAGATTACGATTGCCATCAAAAGGAAATTGATAACAACGGTAATAAATGTTCCGTAGTTAAGTGTTACGGCTCCAGCTTCTTTAGCCGCTTCAAGAGTTACATACGTGTTGCCGTCAAGGCATACAAACATATTGTTGAAATCAATGCCGCCTGTGATAATACTGATTACCGGCATGATTATGTCATCAACAAGAGATGAAATAATCTTCTGAAATGCTCCACCGATAATTACACCGACTGCCATGTCGAGAACATTGCCGCGCATAATAAACTCGCGGAATTCATTTGCAAGACCTTTGCCTTTACTAGTAACTGATTTAACTTTGTCTGTCATGCTTTTTCTCCCCTTATCAATATGAAATTGTATTGTTATCATTCAAGCATGAACAATAACAATTTGCCAACAATACAATGAGATTATATCATATTTCCCCAATAATTAAAGGATTACACATCAATAAAAACAGACTCACAGAGTAAAATCCATGAGCCTGTCTATATTTAATCCTATCTTTATCAGGTTTAATATTATCAAGTGTCTTTTCTGTTTCTTGTATTCTTCTTTTTGGTATCTTTACTGTCTTTAGAATCCTTATTGCCATCTTTATTCTTTTTTAGATTACCAAATAATTTATCGAGGAAATTTTTATCTTTAGCGTCCTTTCCCCGACTCCCTTCTACCGTCACGATAGTCTTCATCGGAGTACTCGTCTCCGTAGCCGTCATCGTATCCGGATTCATCCTCGTTATCAGTTACACTCTCCTGTTTTGTATGTTTCTCAGGATTAGCAATGTGCTCCTCATGCACAAACCAAGCAATATTGTTTAGTAGCATCACAACCACGCAAATTGCAAGCGCGATCAACATTCTTCTGTTGCCTCTTTCAAGCCTTGACAATGTTGCCTCATGGACAACGTAGGGTACATTTTCATTCATAATCTTCTTATCATCCATTTCTTCATTTTTCCTCCAGAATGTATTATATCACTCGGAAGAAAAAAACTCATTAATATTAACCCATAAAGATAAAATTAACCATATAACGTACCGGCTTTTACAGTTTTTAGTGACGCAAACTCACTGTTTTTCTGCGTTATAACGCTCACGATTTTGTAAGCTTGCAGATGTTTGCTGTAAACTCCGATCCACCGGGCATATCAGCAATAATCTCTTTATCGCTCACAATTACGGCGTGATTTAACACGATTCCTGCAACGTCGGGGCTCATTCCCGATCCGGGGAAATCTACAACCTTCACTGCTTTGCCAGCCTTGCTGTCATATCCGTAAAGTGCCTCGGTGTCTGCCGCATAGAAATCATAACCTTCTCCCGAGAAGAAATCATAATAATTGTCATTAAACACTCCGAGCGGATCGCTGAGTTTCTTATTATCAAGATCGACCTTGTAGCACATATATCCCTCACCTTCGACTCTGTATATCGAAGCAAAAAGCTGATCGTCCGCTCCCTTAAAGAGAGTGCAATATCCCTCGTATGAATCGCCAAAATCTCCGCGCTCCATAACAGTGTTAAGACCGCTGTTCTCATCAAATTTCATTATTCCTTTTGTAGTATTGAACAAAAGACCGTTCTTCTGAGTCCAGACAAGACCATTGACACTAAAGTTTTCTTCTCCCGAAAAAGCATCAATGATATCTTTATTAAGCACTTCTTTTCCTGTAGTATCGAACTTCACAAGAAAAGCCTTGCTTACCTTGTAAGAAATATCTTCTGCGCCTTCTTCGGTTGCAGGTGCTGAATCTCCGACGCTTGCATCATCATTCTCGCCCTCACCGCTAGCCTCAAGGCTTCCGTCATTTTCGCCGGCGTGAGCAACACCTTCTTCGTCCTCTGCACCTCCTTTTTCTTCGGAGAATTCCTGATATTGCATATAGAGATTTCCGTCCTTGTCAGCAGTAAAAAGAGCTGACATGCTGTTTCCATCGCCTGCAATGTCAAAAGATTTTATATCGGATCCGTCAGGTTTAAAAGAAACACATCTGCGTTTTCCGTCTTGACCGTGAGCTACGGCAATTACCCGTCCGCTTTCATAATCAAAGAATTCCAGATACTCACCTTCTTTGGTGATTCCCTCAAGATTTGCCTGTTTATAAATGCCGCTGTCTGCCTGCTGTGGAACTTTTTCCTCCAAAACAGTCATATCGTCGGCTGCTTTTTTCCCGCATCCCGTAAAAGCTGTAGCACATAAAGCCGTTGCAAGGATGCCTGTTACAACTTTTTTTGATAGTTTTTCTTTTCTCATACGCTTATCTCCACTTTTAATCTTTATTATAGCATAGGAGGATACGCAAATAGCGCGCACCCTCCTATAAAATCAGCTATTCTCATTAATGTATACATTAACTCTGTTCTGAATTATCTCAGCATAGGAAAAAAGTGTCCTCCCCATGATGCAAAATGTATTTAAGTATTAGCTGTTTTCATTAAGATATGTTGTAACTCTGTTTTGTATAACTTCGGCAACCTGTTCGGCAGTCTTTTGTCCGCCAAAGAATGCTCCCGTTTCTTCCTGAACAATATTGTTTATTTCTTCGTCGTAACAATCCAATTTGTTTATGGAAAGAATGTAATCATGTAACTTCTTAGCTTCCTCTTCAGATAAAGGCTTTATTGTAACGTGCTTTCCGGTTACGGGATCTACCCAGTATGTCTGGTCATCCTTAGGTTTTTCCTTTGTCGCCTCCTGGAACTGCGCTTCAAACTTAGGCTTAATTGTCGGGAATCCATACCATGAATCCTTCTCATCTGTCAAAATACCCTTAATGAGATCCAAGATAACGTCCTTATGTTCTGTTTTGTTGTTTACAGCAAACATAGAACCATCAAGCGAAGCAAGATTCTCACCGGAGTTATTGGGAAGACCTACCATTTCAAAATCTTCTCTGAATGCCAGCTGTTTATAACGTGCATAATCACCGGGGTCCGAGAAAAATGTCCTGTAGAAAATAGTTTTATCCTCTGCTACAAATTTATCATCATCAACCCATTCACCGTTTTCCTTACCCTCATTTTGATGTTCCTCATCGGGAAACTTATTTACAAAATTCAGATATTCAATAAAATCAGGTGAGTTAAAATTACACTTCTTATTCTTCCAGTCAACAAATATATCGCCATAACTTGACCATAAAGTTGCGCCCATATTTTCTTTTGAATTATATGTTCCCATAGCAAGATCGTAGTTTGCTCCGCTATTTTCAATAATATCCTGCCACTCCTTAAATGTAAGAGTTGTTTTTCCATTAAGGAATTTTGATTTGGCAGCATATGAATTAACATAAAATGAAGGCATAAATGTGTATGTTTTGCCGTCGACCTTCATCATTTCAGCCACATTTGGAAGAAACTCAATATCACCGAGCGGTCCCCCCTTTTCAAATGCAGGTGTAAGATCCATCAAAATACCCTTATCAACATACTTACGAATAGCCGCTTCGCTTCCGGAAACACTTATGATATCGGCAGCTTTTCCTGACGTAATATCAAGATTAAACTGCTTTTCTATAGTCTCCCAATCATCAGAATATAATTCATTGTAGTTGATAATTTTAATCTGGTACTTATCATTTGACCTGTTGAACTTCATGATGGCAGTTCCGATCTCTGAATCATTCCACTCTGACATAAGCGTAATAATAGTCTTATCCGCTACATCTTCAGGATTGACTTTGGTAAGTCTTGCTAGAGAAACCTTACTATACTGCTCATCTTCAGGGATACTTGCAATAAACTCCGTATCACTTATCGCAACCATCTCAAGCCACATGTAACCACCTGTGCCGATATTGGAATCTTTAAAATCAAGAATTTTATTTAATTTAGAACCCTTGAGATCATACTTATATACTCCGCTATCATTCGATGCAAACAGGTTTCCTGCATTGTCCGAGAAAAATGTATAATTGCCATACTTATCAATGCCTTCAAGCGGTTTTCCGACTTCTTTTTTGTCAAGGTCGAGTATAGCGTTAACTTCGCCATCATCTCCACCATAATAAGATATAATCATCTCATTCTCTGACAACTTGATAAGATTATCGATCCAACCGTCTTCACCGCAAATTTTCTTCTTTTCAATCAGCATCTGCGGACCGTTCTTCTCATCAAAGGTTTGAACTCCCTCTTCCGTAAGGCAAATAAGACCGTATTTCTCAGTCCATGTCAAATTATAAACATTGAACTCAACGCCTTCGTCCTGATTATCTTTAGGAGCAAACTGCGCAAGATCAACCTTGGCAATTTCCTTTCCGCTTGGATCAAGCTTTACAAAATAATTTTTGCCATCCTCTGATGCTCTGTCTTCGCCATCACCGGAAGCCTCAGATTCATCAGCTGAAGTTTCTTCTGCAGAAGTGCCTGCAGAAGAAGCATCTGTATTAGAAGAGTCTGCAGACGAAGCGTCCAAAGAAGCTTCATCTGCTGCACCTGATTCTGAATCCTCAGTATCATCGGGCATTCCTTCTATATTTCTCTTGCCTTCATAGACATCCAAATATGCATTTCCGTCTTTATCAAAAGAACCGTTAATTACATAAAAATTCTTTCCACTTCCGACATCGACAGATTGAACATCGGATCCATCCGGATTAAATGTAATCAATCTGCTTTTTCCCATATCGGACCTTGTAAAGACCTTTATCTTATCACCGACACATTTGATAACAGCAGCTTCTTCGCCGGGTTCAAGAATGCCCTCCATGTCTTCCTGTTTAAAAATTACATTTTTATCAATTTTCTTGGCTTCTTCCAATGAGACGCCATTATTTTTCTTTTTACCGCAAGCGGTAATTGATGTTACACAAAGTAACAGAACAAGAATACTACAAACAGTACTCTTTACTGTACAAACTTTTCTCATTTCTCTTCTCCGTAAATCTTGACTGAACATTCAAGTCGTTAGCTGTTCTCATTCAGATATGTAGTAACTCTGTTCTGAATAACTTCAGCAACCTGTTCAGCCGTTTTCTGTCCACTGTAGAATGTTGCAGTCTCTTCTTCAACAATCTTGGACACTTCCTCGTCATAACATTCAAGCGACTTGATACCAAGGATATAATCCTTCACAAGCTGCGCTTCCTCCTGAGTAAGAGGTTTTGCCTTTACTTCCTTTCCGGTAACCTGATCCCACCAGGTCGATCTATAATCATCTTCAGGCTTTTCTTTTGTAGCCTCAGCAAATTGTTCTTCAAACTTAGCCTTAACCGGAGAGAATCCATAGAAAGCATCCTTTTCCGCAGTCAAAATACTCTTGATCAGATCATAAATAACATCCTTATGTTCTGTTTTGCTGTTTACGGCAAATGTAGAAGGATAAATTGCTGCCAGATTCTCACCGCTGTCATTAGGAAATCCTATAAATTCAAAATCTTCTTTAAAGGTGAGCTGCTTAATACGTCCATACTCCTCAAAGCTATTGAGGTATGTTCTGTAGAACAATGTTTTATCTTCCTGGACATATTTTTCTTCAGGAACCCACTCTCCGTTTTCTTCACTTTCGTGTTGATGTTCCTCATCAGGGAATTTACTTACAAAGTTCAGATATTCAATAAATTCCGGACTGTTAAAGTTACACTTCTTATTCTTCCAGTCAACGAACTTGTCGCCGTAATATGTCCATAAATATGATCCGACATTTTCTCTTGAGTTATACGTTCCGAATGCAAGATCATATTTTGCACCGTTGGCGTTAATAATATCATCCCAATCCTTAAATGAAAGAGTTGTTTTTCCATTAAGGAATTTTGTCTTTGCTGAACATGTTTCAACATAAAACGAAGGCATGAATGTATAGAATTTACCGTCAATTTTCATCATTTCAGCCACATTGGGAAGATACTCGATATCTCCAAGCGGACCGCCTTTTTCAAATGCAGGTGTAAGGTCGAGCAATATTCCCTTATCAACATACTTACGTAATGCAGCTTCATTATTTGAAACACAGATAATATCAGCAGCTTTTCCCGAAGTGATATCAAGATTAAACTGCTTTTGTGCAGCTTCCCAATCATCCTGATACAAAGTATCGTAATTGATCATCTTGATCATATACTTATCGTTTGATCTGTTAAATTTCATGATCGCATTTCCGATATCACCATTCATGTATTGTGACATCAGTGTAATAACGGTCTTATCAACTACATCTTCAGGATTAACCTTGGTAAGTCTTGCCAAAATCGAACCACTGCCTCTTTCATCATCCGATCCGGGAATATTTGCAATAAACTCCGTATCACTTAGTGCAACGGCATCAAACCACATATATCCACCGTTACCTATGTTGGAATCTCTAAGATCAAGAAGCTTGTTGAGCTTACCTGCGTTCATGTCATATTTAAAAATACCGTCTTCGTTTGATGCGTACAGATTTCCCTCGCCGCCTGTAAAGAAACTATAATTACTGTACTTACCGAAGCCATCAAGTTTCTTACCGATTTCTTTTTTATCAAGGTCAAAAATCGCGTTGATTTCGCCACCTTCTCCCGAACCATCATAATATGTCAAGAGAAGCTCATTCTCGGAAAGCTTAGACATATTGTTGATCCATCCGTCATCGCCGCAGATCTTCTTTTTCTCGATCAGAACCTGAGGTCCGTTTTTCTCATCAAAAGTTTGAATTGCTTCTTCCGAAAGACCGATAAGACCATATTTCTCAGTCCAAATCATATTGTAAAGATCGAATCCTTCATCTTCACCGGCTCCTTCTTTAGAAAACTGGTCAAGATCAACCTTTGCAAGCTCTTTTCCTGTAGGATCGAGCTTTACAAAATAAGATTTTCCTTCCTCCGACGCATCACCTTCAGACTTACTGTCTTCAGAAGCATTAGCTTCATCAGCTGATGTTTCTGCTGCAGAAGCGTCTGCTGTAGCAGTATCAGCCACTGAAGCGTCTGACGCAGAAGAATCTGCAGATGAAACTTCTTCTGCAGAAGCATCTTCAGAATCATCAGCTTCTACGCCCCCACCGTACATCATATCTCTGTCACCTACGTAGACTCTCATATAAGCGTTTCCGTCTTTATCGAATACGCAATTATATACATAAGTATCTTTTCCGCTTCCGAC
Source organism: Butyrivibrio sp. AE2005 (assembly GCF_000686965.1). Taxonomy (NCBI): domain Bacteria; kingdom Bacillati; phylum Bacillota; class Clostridia; order Lachnospirales; family Lachnospiraceae; genus Butyrivibrio; species Butyrivibrio sp. AE2005. The sequence goes on along the minus strand of NZ_JMMD01000001.1, from coordinate 358,741 downwards.
ATCTACTGATTGAACATCGGATCCATCAGAATTAAAAGAGATCAATCTGCACTTTCCATTTTCAGTATTTGCAACAACCTTGATCTTATCTCCGGCACTTGTAAGAACAGATACCTCTTCGCCCGGCTCAAGAATACCTTCAATGTCTTCCTGTTTAAAAATACAGTTTTTATCAATTTTCTTGGCATCTTCCAATGAAACGCCACTATTTTTCTTTTTACCGCATCCGGTCATCGATGTTGCCAAAAGTACGGATACAAGCAAACAACTTACTGCTCTCCCGACAAATTGTCTTTTTCCCATTTACTTATCCTCTTTTTCTTCTTCCTGTCATTAATTTTCACTTCAAGTTCATACTTCTTATCAGCCAGTTTTTCCATTAAGCCGTGAAGATCAGTCTCCCTATGCGTATAGCAATTCTTTACAAAAAGGATGACTGTCACAACAACGCTCACTTTCAAAAACAGTCCAATAATAAAAAGGACAGATAAAACATCTTCGTATCCTCTGGCAATGTTTTCCCAATAAGGGTAATATATTGCCTTTTGCCACATACTTCTTGTACCAAAAGAAGCTGCAACTTCGAGAAGCGACATAGGTTTAAACCTCTCTGAATTCTCGCAGATGTGCACCGATCCGCCATCCAGACCGCAACTCTCAGTTATATATTTGCAAACAATCCCTTCTACGGGATTGGGGCAAGCAATCTCATAACAATTGATCCCGCCGAACTTAGCTTTCTGTCCGGTTTCGGAAATCTCTTTTTCTACTGTTCTGCCGCTGTATATATCTCCAAATCTTGAAAGGCTTTCATAGGACATATAGATAACAGGCTCTTTTAGTCCTGCGGCATCACTAAACCTTCCCTCTTCTCTGTCTACAACACCTGCAATATAATGCGGAAAATTATTGATATAAACAACTTCTCCACATATATCGCTGGATCCAAACATATCCCACGCTATCTGCTTATCCAACACAATATAATTGGACATCGTGGGATCATCTTTAAATGCATTACCCGTCACAAAATTAAGCGGGTGAAAAAGAAAAAACTCTCCTCCGACTCCTATGGCACGAGCCTTGTACGGCTCCTTATCTTTATCGTAGCTAATGCCTACAGATCCCTGAGCACTGTAACAACTGCTGAAATTCAGCTTTTTTTCATTGATTCCGCCCTCATCTACCATCTTATTTTTAAAATCATATTCAAGTTTTTTGATGGCATTTTCATCAATACACTGATTCTGGGCATAAAACACACTTACCTGTGCCCATTTATCATCAACAGATAACCTTCCTATAACATTCTGGTCAGGCATACTCCCAACCATAAATCTCGTTATGATCCCCAGAATAAGATCTATCAAAAGCAGTATCGTAATGAGTATAAGCGGTACTTTTGCCTCGATTAAAAAAGTCTTTATTTTATTTTTTGCTTTTTCATTAAACTCTGATACTTTTTCTTTATCCATAATTATTTCTCTGCAAGTCTTACCTGATCTCCGGGCTCTATCGCTTTTGAAGCTGTTGTTATAATACTGCAATATTCGGGAAGATTCCCCTCAATCGCTGTATTCTTCGAATCTGAATCAAGAGTATTTACTTCAACCTTTGTAGCAATATATCTGTTTCCGAGAGGGGAACTCTTCTCTGTAAGAACAAGTACATAGTTCCTGTTGTCTGCGCCTTTGATTGCATTATTGGGAACAATCAGATCATAATGCTTGGGCTTTTCGCCCATCTTAAGAGATACTTCCTGTCCCGGAGTAACCTCGGAACTCTGGATCTTAAAGGTCAAAACCTTCATATTTGCAGGATCTTTTTTGTCATTTCTAATGGACTTAAGTATCGCCTTAAATTCCTCAGGTTTTTCAAAGCTGTACGGATTTGTAAGTTCGGCAACATTTCCGACTTTTACTCTCTTTGCCTGCTCAACTTTTACGGAGCACTCAAGTGTCATGTCCTTTCCGTCAACCTGAATAACTGCAACAGGTTCTTCTGCATTTGTCTTTTCTCCGGCAACTTTATTTATGCTGGAGATTATTCCGTCAACGGGTGCCTTTATGGTTGCTCCTGTTGACTCAGCCTCAAGCTTTGCAAGCTTTGCCTTTGACTCAGCAATCTTATCCTTTAAATCCGTAAGACCTATCTCTGATCCCAAGCTTGCCAAAACTTTTTCCTTTTCCTTTGTAGCTGCCTCAAGCTCTGCAGCAGTCCTAGCCTTCTCCGCCGTAGCCGCAGCAAGCTTTTTTTGATTGTCAGCATCAAGCTGCGTTCCAAGATTAGTAAGTTGGCTCTGATCTTTTGTAAGTTCGTCTACCTTTTTCTGAAGATCCTCTACTCTGTCCTCATCTCCACGAGCCTGCGCATCAGCAAGATCTGCCTGAGCCTGTGCAAGAGTATATCCGGGAGTTGCTGCATTATAAGCACTGTCAGCGCTATCTGTAGATGCTTTTTGAGTAATTGCGTCAATCTGCGCCTGAGCCGCGCGGTCTGCATCAAGTGCCGCATCATATCTGTCCGTTGCAGCCTTCAATTCACTCTGAAGTTTATCATGTGATGACTTTTTTCCTTTACGAACATTTGTAATAACATCGTCCGGAACATTTCCCGAAAAAAGCTCTTTATCATATGCAAGTTCAAGATCATCCAAATTCTTTTTTTCTGCAAGAAACTCTTCCGACTCTATATCATCAAGGTAAAAGAGAATGTCGTCTTTCTTTACGTGTGCGCCTTCCTTTACGGCAACACCTGAAATCTTTCTCGATTCTTTTACTGTAACTTCATACGGGTCTTCTGCGACAATTTCTCCGGATATAGGAATTTCCTTGATTATTTCTCCGCTATCCACCGCAGTGGTCGCAACCTGTGCAAGCGAATAATTCATGATGGTATTTGAAAAGAATGTCAGCGCAAGCATAATGCAAAGAAAAACAATTGCTACGTTCTTTACAATATCTTTTTTATCCCTCTTTTTGTCCTTCTCTTTGTCTGTATCCTTATCTTCAACGATAAGCTGATTTTCATTACTCATCCTTTGACTCCTCCTTGGTAGGAAATACCTTCCACCAAATAATCTTCGCCGTACAAGAACAATAACAACGGCGGAATTAAATATATTACCGCAACTGCAAACGCAAGACTTATCTCACCTTGATTGATCTTTGACAAAAATACCGACAACGGATGTTTATCTACATCCTTTAGTAAGATAAGAGGTTGCTCAACCATATTCCAATAGTCGAAAAATACCAATATCATTATTGAAGCGATCCCGCCCTTGCACAGCGGAAATTGTATCCTTGAAAAAATCTCCCATTCACCGGCACCGTCTATCTCTGCCGCTTCTGTAAGTTCCTTGGGAACTCGCTTCATAAATTTGGTTAGCAGATATATTGCGAACGGTGAAAAAAATCCGGGAAACCATATTGCCCACTTTGTATCCAGAATTCCCAGAAAATCCGAAACCAGATAGTTCGGAACAAGTGTGACCTGATATGGCATAAGCATCAGGATTACATAAACGAAAAATATCACATTTTTTATCCTGCTCTCATGCCGCGAAAAACCGTAAGCCGCAAACGATGCAAGCGCAAGCTGTACAATAACTATCGGAACCGTATATATCATTGAATACCAGAACTTGAGCAGATATTCGGGACTCTTTAAAAGAACCGTGTAATACTGATCAAAAGTAACCATATCCGGAATAAACTTTAGATTTACAGTCTTTGAAATATATGTCCTCGCTCCATTTTCGTTTTTGCCGTAATTATCAAAAATTGAACCGTAATTCGCATTTATCTCTGTCGCAGCCATAAACGAATTGGTAAGCGTAAGAAGTGTCGGCATTATGAAGAAAAATGCGAATATAATTGCCGAAACTGTTACTATGATCTTCTTTGTTCTATCTTCAAGTTCTTTTTTCTGTTTTATTCTTTTTCTGTATATTTTGCTAAACTCATTTTCCATAAAAGCTATTATCCTTCGACGTCTTTACCGTATGAGTCCTCAAACTTTATCAAAAAGTATATGAGTATCGAAACAATTATGAACATGATTATCGCCGCCGCAGAAAGCATCTGATAGTCGAGCGATGCGAATTTATTGTTCATGTAATGTTGCAGCATATAAAGCGTGTCATAAGGATAATCTCCGGTCAGCAGGTATATCTCCCTAAAAACCTTAAATGAATTGATAAGCGACATAATAGTCACAAACATTATCGTAGGTGATATAAACCTAAGCTTCACATGCCAAAATATCTGTAATTTACCGGCACTTTCTATTCTTGCAACCTCTATAAGTTCCTTTGGAATTCCTGCAAGCGCAGACATGAACAGGATCATGTTATATCCAAGGTTCTTCCATAAAAAAAGCGTAAGCAAAACAACATATGCTTTATCTGACTTAAGCCAGTCTGTCTTGGATGTATCCCCAAGCGCTGCAAGAACATTGTTTACAATTCCGTTCTGATGAAACATTACCTGCCAGATAAGTACTATCGATGCCGTCGGAACCATAAGCGGACTTAAGAACGACGACCTGAAAAAGCTCTTAAACGGAATCCTTGATTCCATCACTGCAGCAAGTATCAGCGATAGTACAACCGCAAGCGGAACCGCGGTAAAGGAAAAATTAAGAGTATTAAGTCCCGCTTTCCTAAACGCGTCATTATTCCAAACATTCACAAAGTTACTAAATCCGACAAACTCTTTCTGTATCGGGTTATTCATAAATGAATAACCTATAATAACCATGAACGGTGCCACAAAAAATACAAATACTCCGATCAGCGAAGGGAGAAGAAAGAACCATGAAATGAGTTCTCTCTTTCCTACAGTCTTTACTCTTTGTTTCGGTTGTTTAGTTCTTTCAGTAATCAAAGACTTTATCTTCACTTATTAAAATCCTCATAAACAAATTTAGGAACAGATCCTTTCTTGAAGCTATAGTGATATGTAAAAGCATCTTGATATTTGTCATCAAATGATACATTAAACTTCTTGTCTACCTTATCAAACGGATTCTCCCACTCAACATAGTTCTCAAATATACAGTTTTCCATGATTTCTTTTATCTTGTCTTTATCGGTATATGTTTCTACGTTAAAACCAAAATCTTTTCCGTCATAATACCATTTGTCATAGACTTCTCTTTGTTCTTCCAAAGACATCTCATTAAAGTTATACCCGGGAAAATAATCAGTAACCGTAAGTTCCTGTATTTTGTCAACAGGATACTCTTTTCCTTTATAAAGACCATTCTTTGTCAGCACATCTATTACACGTGTAAAATTCTCAAATACAGGCATAGAATAAGAAGTATAAGGATCATTATTAAAATCCACTTCTCCGATAGCACTGGTATCTTTTATATAAGAGAATTTGTAGTGTTCCAGAATATCCTGCTTGTATGCTTCTATAAAATCTCCCATAACCGATACATCTGTTGTAAATTCATCTCCCCCGGGGAAAGAACACGTCATTGACGCCTCTCCGGTTGATATCTGTTCTGCTCTAAAAAAGTCATCGCCAAAACACGGAACATGTCCCTTTATAAATTCTTCACTGCTTGTAAGCTTATCCATAAGCGCGGGATCAATATCATAAGGAATCACAACATCACGATAAACTTTTCTTCCGTCTTTAAGATTATAGAGAATTTTCTCTCCCCACCCGTATTTATAATAATCACCGTCAGCTTTTCTGGCACACTCCATACTCTTTTGGGCAATCGGAAGAAATGTATCCATATCCGTAATCTTCATATTTTTGAAGGAATAAGTGTCCCAATCTATTGAGGAATTAAAACCATGAATATATTCACTTTGATAATAGTATCCGAAATCATTATAAAAAAGAGCCGCACTCTCAACAGATGACGCATTCGGGACATAACTGTCATAGCCAAGAAGGTCACCTCTGTATATAAAAAAAATCAGTAAAAGTATAGCCATTGCCATGAAAGTCTGACGTTTTCCTTTAGCAAAGCTCTTTACATCCGAGTCGAGACAGATTTCAATAATCGAACCAGTAAAAGCACATATTGTAAGCATTGCAATGCAGAGCAAAACATAAAGCTTACGATTCCATGTCATATCAAAAATCGTATGAAGAACAACCATTCCACCAAGCGATGTTATTACACAAACAAGAACCTTACATGCCCATCTTACAAGTCTGAAGATAACAGTCTTTCCAACATGTTCTGCTCTTCTGTACTTGTACACAAATACAACCAACGCTGTTGCTATGATTGCAGTAACGATCATATCTATGTCATATCTGATTGAACGAAGATAATTACTCATAACGCTTGAAATATCAAAAGACTTATCTATCGAATAGTATTCATATCTGTACATTATGTTATTTGCAAGGTTTTTTACATCGTTACAAGGTGACAAAATGGCCGTATTTTCCGACATATAACTTGCTGTTGAAAAGAATACTCGATTCAGATAATGGAATTCTTCACCGATTATATATGGGAAATACAGCATAATAGCTGTCAGTATAAGTGCAATAATCCTTGTTCCGCACAGCAATATGGCAAGTGTGGTTATAGTAAAGCATGTGTAGAAAAATATTATCATTCTGACTGTCTGAATAAGAACAGCAATGATAAGAGCGGCGTTTAACGCCCCAAATGCCAATGCGGTAAGAATTGCAACAACTTCTACGCCGAGGAATATGGTTATAAAATTGGTAATCGCAACGAAATAAGCACTCTGCATTCTTCTTGCACTTGTAGTAGGAAGGCTTAAATAAAAATCAAGCTTACTCATACTAAAGAGATAAGAAAACTTAGTAAATGCATATATTATTCCAAGAGCACCTATCAAAAAATAAAACATTGAGCCAAGTCCGATAGTATGCATAACTACTACCTGCTTTTCATACAGCATCTGAGCTGCTTCCTGCTCATGCTCAATTCCAAAGTGATGCGATCTGATGAACAAAAGCACCATCGGTACAACAAAAGCGATAAACATAACCGGAGCGACCATTACATATGACCACAAACTCTTGTTGCTCATTATATTTTTATTTGCTTTTACTTTATCAACCCATGATGAATTTGCGGATGTCATATCCAACCACCTCCGTCTCACTAATGAAGATCTCTTCCAATGTAAGAGCCAATATCTCAAAGAAAATCATATCTGCACGCTTAAATGCAGCCTCTATATCCGCCCTCTCACCCCTGACGGTAATAGTATGAAGTCTTCCGCGCCTGTCATGTATAAGCACATCAAGTCCTTCAAGTGCCTTTTTCTCATCTTCTTCAGTCTTAAATACACACTGAATTTTCTGCATATTAAGTTTCATGTCGGAAATATCTTCAGACAAAATAACACCGCCCTTATGAAGAAGTCCCACATGATCGCATATATCTTCAAGTTCTCTTAAATTATGTGAAGCGATTACGGGAGTCAAACCTCTGTCTTCCATCTCGGCTGCAAAAAGGCTCTTTACTCCCTGTCTGACAACAGGATCAAGTCCGTCGAATGTCTCATCACAAAGAAGGTACTTGGTTCCCGCACATAATCCCAACAGGATTGATACCTGCTTCTTCATACCTTTGGAAAAGGTATTTATCTTTCTGTCTTTATCAAGGCCAAAGCCTGTCAAAAACTTATAAAACTTTTCTTTATCAAAATTTTCATACACCGATGCATAAAAACCTGCCATATCATTAGGTGTACTGTTAGGGAAAAAGTACTGATCATCAGAAATATAAAACACATCCTTCTTTACGTCAGGATTGTCGTATACAGGTCTATTATCAACACATACAACACCGGAATCCGGTTTGATAACTCCTGCAATAATCCTAAGCGTAGTACTCTTTCCTGCCCCATTTGTCCCAACAAGGCCAAAAACTTCACCGTCAGCAATCTTCAGTGAAACATGATTGACAGCTTTGATGTCATCAAACGCCTTGTTAAGTTCAATTAACTCAATCACGCCTTTCCTTCCTCCTTCTTAAGTTCGGCTAGCCTCTCTTCTATCTCCGATAATACTTCGTCATAGGCAATTCCTATAGCGTTGGCTTCAACAAACAGTTCCATGATTTCATCTATCACTTCCTGCTTCTTGGTTATTTTAAGAGTATCGTCTCCCTTGACAAAGTTTCCCCTACCTTTAACAGTATAAATAAATCCCTGCCGCTCCAGCTCCGTATATGCACGCTGAACCGTATTGGGATTAGTGGAAAGTTCCATTGCAAGACTTCTGACAGAAGGCATTTGCTCATCAGCCTGGAGTATACCTTTAAATATCTGTAATTTAAAACTCTCGACTATCTGCTCATAAATAGGTCTGCTGTCTTGGTAGTCTATAATTTTCATAGTTCTCCCATCCGTCATTTAATTTATGATATAACTCAGTAACAAACAATAAGTGTACTATTCAACTTAGTACACTAAAATAATATCATCTCGTTTCCAATATTGCAACTACTTTTTTTCTACAAAAAAAGTCATAAAATCGACATTGATAAACCCACTTATAATACCGATTTTATGACTTTTTCTTTGTGATTTTCTGTCTGCAAAATATACGGTCAGAAGTTACCACCTAGTCTCCATATCGAAAACTTTTCACATCCGGCATCTTTGGCTGTATCAGTCCAAACTTTAAGCGTTTCCTGATCTGCGTACCACACCTCGTGCTTATGTCCCGCATCATCGGTGTATTCAAAATGTAACGCACTGCTGTCAGGATCTCTGGCAATTTCGCCATTATATTCTTCACAAAGAGTCACAGCATTTCTATAATTAACCTGTTTTACCGATCCGTCTGCGGCAAAATCAAATCCTCCCGTGGCAAACGCCAAATTGATCTTACCTTTAAGGACAGTCATCTTTTCATACATATCCTTTATGAATGCCACATCCGCTTTTGGACCCGGATCAGTACCGTAGCCCTTTAAGTTGTAACACATCATCACATATTCCGGATACTCAGGCCATTCATAGCTGCCTATTGGCGCTGAAGGCTCAAATACAACCCTGAGCAGGAGTCCCTCTTTTGAAGCCTTTTCTGACAACACCTTAATGAATTCGTTAAAGTGTCCCCATAGCTCAGTGTCTTTTTTAATTGCCTCATAATCAATCTCAACTCCACCAAGACCGGATTTCTTGGTAAGTTTTATTACATTGTCCGCATGCTTTTCCGCAAGGTCGCTACTCCCCAATATCTCATACAAAAGCTCAGTGTCTTTCAGGGATGAACCCTCATCAAGCAACTTATCATTAACTATTGTAAGAAATGTTGTCTTTCCTTTTAAATAACCCGACTTATCGAACTGTCCTATCTTGTCCGTGATATTATCGGGAATAAACATATTGCTGTTCTTGTCAAAGTACGCTGCAAAGAAGCAGATCGTACCTAGGTCATCGCCAATAGCGGCAAGTTCCTCATCAGCAGTTGCATTATCCCAATATGGATACCAGACAGATGCATCCTTGGCTTCTTCCCCATTTCCGCCGGTGATCACAGTAGCATATTCAGCTTCACTTCCTAAAGCGGTGTCTTTGTCATTATCTGTAGTGTCCCCACAGCCACAGAATGTTCCAATACATATTGCCGCCATCAAAAGCACTGTATAAGCTCTCTTCTTCATAGTATCCCCTATCTGTTGTCAGGCATCATCCAATCAAATATTTGTAATAAACCAGTTTATTACTGAATTAAATGTCTGCTCAGCTTTTCTCTGAACATTCTGTACACCTGTAAGGACGTTTGTGTACAGTACAGTGCCATTATCAAGGTCTTTAACGGTTAATTTTTCAAATACTCCGTCGTAAACATCATCAGCAATGTTTCTCTGGCTATAACCGTACTCAGTCCAGGCACTCTTCAAATAGATTGCTCCGTCACCGATCTTCTTAAGCTCGTAATTCTCAAAAACAACTTTGCCATCAAGCTTAACAGTGATCATGTTATCAATAAGCGTTATGTCAAGTTTCCTGTTTCCTTTATCCCCGATCTGGAAAACAGGTCTGTACTCTTCGCCGCCATCCTGCAAAGTCTTGACTTTAGCCTTTTTGGCTTCGTTCGAAAGCTTTGTGTATTCTTCGGCTTCCTTGTGGCTTGCAGCATATCTGGCAAATGCAGCATACTCACCGGCAAGTGAATTTCTCATGTCCTCTTCAACGGAAGTTTTTTCTCCGCCGTCAAAATCATAGAGATCGATATCCTCAAGAATATCCTTACCGTTTACAAGGTAAAGATGATTGTTCATGAGTCTTACTTCCACTCCGGCATCAAGCTTACTGTCAGCCTTAAGAAGAACCGACTGGCAACCAAGTACATTTCCTTTAAGCGTTGCAGACACTTCAACATTTTTACTGTTTTCACTGCCTTTTAATTTTAAGATACCCATTTCCTGAGGAAGTGATGTAAGCGCGATAGCTTCATCATTCTTCCTGTACTCGGCAGCTCCTTTTTCGAGCTCCCAGGCATTCTTTGAGTCACCATCCCCATTGATGAACTCTATATTTTTCTGATCCTCCTCCGGAAGATCAGCCTTTATCCTCATAAGAAGATGGTTTGTATACCAGTTCGGCTGAGGCTCAAGGCGTGTAAGATCGTAAATACTGCTCTTCTTGTTATTGAGTGCATATCCTTCTCTGTTAAAGTTCATAGCGAAGGTATTTCCGATAGCCCTCTCATTTACAGCACTTACTTTGTCGTTTTCACCAAACTTTCCTGTATTTGAGTGAAGAAGCACATAAGCACCGGGCACTTTGCCAAGTCCCTTTTGGTACTCTTGTTTCATGAGTCCGTACTCACCCAAGATTCTCTTTTGCATCTCGTTGTAGGATTCCTTCGGAACATCGTTCTCATCTCTTATGTAGTCCATAAGATAATGATTGTAATTTCTTCCGAAGTACTTACTCATGGAAGAATATTCTTCACTTGAAAGTTCTCCGATATATCTGTCGTATCTGTCAAATACATTTATGTATCCAAGTCTGTATCCGTTACTTCCCAGCTCCCAGTAGGTGCTCTCTTCAAGTCTCTTAAGCTCATCAGGCATAAGAAAAAACGCATCTTTGCTTCTGAACTTCTCGGCATAAGTAAACATCGTTGCCTTGAAGTTGTATTTTTCCATTAACTTCTGTGAAAAGATGGCCGTGTCATTTCTTCCATCCTCGTACATAAGGAAAAGAGCTTTGTCAGGAAGCGCAATACCCTTGTTGTAATAATTATCGATATCATTCTGCGTGATAGTAACATATCCGCACTTCTGAAGCGCATTCAGATGTTCATCAAGCCTGTCGACACCGATTCTTGAACTACTTCCATCTCTTGCCACACCGGAATATGAAACAGCGATAAATCCATGATCCATACGTGAAACCACATTTGTATCCAACGGATTGTACGGTCTGTACGTTGTAGAAGTAAGTAGTGCATTCAATACAAAAGCCAAAAGCGAAAGCAGAAGTACAAGCTCTAATATTGAACGTATCAACTTCTTTATATCTTTTGATGATTCAATCTTATACATATTTCCACCTTATTCCACGTTATTATTATCTGACGACTTATTTTTGCTATTCTTTTCCTTGCGAAGGCGCTTCTTTTCAGCTTCCTCCAGGTCACTTGGCGTCATTCTGGTTCCCCATGTGGTTTTCCAGAACGTGAACCATGCAATAGGCATCTGCCACAAAAGAATAAGCTCATAATAAATGCAGAATAAAAGGCCGTACGCCCATGTTGAGCTCTTTCTGAGAAGCATCTGCGACATACTCATCAAGAATGACATCAGGAACAATCCCAGTAAAAATGCGGTCGGGAAAATGTGTTGTGTCAAAGGTACATATACAAGGTTATAAAGAACAACCAGCGGAGCAACTACAGGAACCACAAGTCCCATATAGAATCCGATAACCGCAAACGGTTCCTTCTTCCACATAAAAGATGCTGCAATAAGTGATTCTCTAAGCCACGATCTCTTCCATCTCATCTGCTGTTTAAGAAAGACAGAATGTTTATTGGGAACGATCGTAGAACAAACCGCCGTATCCTGATATGTCGTCCTGTAATGCCTGAGGATGAAGTTTGTCATCGCTCTGTCATCACCAAATGTAGCCTTGTGTCCAAGGAATCTCTGATTCATCCACGCTTCTTTGTTTGCAAGGATTATCTCCTTCCTGTAGCAGGAAAGAGGTCCCGAAAGACATGTAACCGCATCAAAGAGCCCTTCAGAAGCTTTCATAACCCTGAAAGCAATGTAATATCTGACACTCTGCATCTTGGTAAGTGCATTTGTGTAAGTATTTGCAACATCGGTTCTTCCTGCAACGCCGCCCATCTTAGGATCCTTAAAGGGCTGAACCAGATGTCTTATGGCAAACGGATCGAGGAAGCTGTCCGAATCAACAAAGACAACAAGCTCATGTTTTGCAAGTTCCGCTCCCCTTACAAGAGCATCTCTCTTTCCGGCATTCTTTTCCTGTACGCAATAAGAAATTCTGCCTTCAAGATCATACTTACCGTTTGCTTCTTTCTTTAATCTTTCTATTGTCTCTTTTATCTTCTCAACAGAACCATCGGTTGAGCAGTCATCTATTATGATGACTTCAAGCTTTTCTATCGGATATTCCTGATTCACACAGCTCTCTATGGTTCTTCCTATCCATTCTTCCTCGTTGAAGCATGGAATAAGGATTGAAACACCCGGTGTAAAATCAGGATCAACTTTCTTTGGTCTGTAGAAAGCTCCGAAGATATATCTGCTCAAAAGATACACTGCTGTGACCATACTGTACAGATACAGGAGCTTATTAAACTTAAAGTAAATGATGCTCTCCGCTCTCATAAGGATGACGCATGCGATAGTAAACGCTATCAGAATGACCGAAGATACAAACATGAATCTGTCTTTATTTGCGGCAGCATAATTGTGAAGCTCTTTGCCAAAGTTTATTCCGATCATGAACTTTCCGTCGGAAGTAATGAAAGTACGGACTACTTTCACTTTCTGCTTAACCCGCATTTCATTACCTTCAGGCATACTTCCCGGAACAACCCTGAAGTCAACTTTGAGCATCGTCTTGGTGCTGAGAGCGCTAAATTCCTCTCTTCCAACTTCGACGAGCATACCGGTGTTTGATATATCAACTACCTTCCCGACTCCGCTGACTTTCGGGCCTTCTTTGGAGTAGCTTCTCATATGTACCGGGAAACCTGTAACGTATCTTATGCCTGACTTACTCTCCTTAAGAAAAGCCTCATAATCATTATTCTTATTGTCGTTACTGTTTCCTCTTCGTTCTGCATTTGTTCTTTTATTTGAAGAATCCGGAACATGTGAAAGAACTCGTCTGTCTTTCTTTTCAACAGTCATCACGTCTTCTTTGTTTACAGAACCTTTTTTCTTTTTTATCTTATCCAGAAATTCCATCTTTTACCCCTCAATCATCTTAGGTAATCGTCAAGTCTGCCAAAATTGTAGCCCTGAGCTTTCCATTCCGGAATCATGATATCGAGTGCCTCGGCAGTATACTGTGCATTGGGCGACATATGCAATACGATACATGAACCATTTCCTATAGTTGCATTTCCGTACCATGCTTTCTTGCCGTTTCGTAATATGTTCACAACTTCATCAACAGAACTGCAATTGTAGTCCCCTGAGCTAAAGTCTCCGCTGACAATGTATGAGAATCCTACATCCAAAATATTTTCCATAGCGATTCGGCTCATTGCAAGGGTCGGTGGTCTGTAGATTGTTGAAAGCGCTCGTCTTCCGTCTACGACTACATCACCGCAGTATTTATTAAGTGTTGAGTAGCTGTTAACTACATCTGCTCTAAGTCTCTTTCCGGCATCCTCACTGATTGATTCGTAACTATATGTTCCGTCTTCGTTCTGGGTAGCATTCCATGCAACCATATGTGAATTGGAATGTGATCCTATCATGTGTCCGTCAACCGCGATAGCTCTTAAAAGATTCGGGTTGTCGGCAACATTGTTTGTTCTTACAAAGAAGTTTCCTTTTACTTTGTACTTATCAAGGACATAAAGAAGTTCATTTATATCCTGCTCATATCCCCAGTCATCAAAAGTAAGGAAAATAACCTTATTCTTTGATATCTTACCGGTCTTGTCATAAGCTTTCATCTCATCATCGGTAAATCCGGGAATGTATGTAACATCGGGATTTCCAATGTAATGTCCGGCCATATATGCATTCTTTGTTGCATTATCCGGAAGTGCTTCAACAATGTTGTTATTGTTTGAAACAATCTTCTGTGAATTCTTGATAGGTGCATATACATACTGTGAAGAAGCAAGTTCACTGAAAGTCTTAACCGTATATGATGTTGAAGGCTGTGACTTTCCGTAAACATCCTTATATGTAAGTGCATAAATCTTTGTCTCAATGAACTTATTCAAAAGTTCCGCAAGAAGTGTTGTTCCGTCACCGCTTGCAGCATCCTGGTCTGCGGTGTAGTAATTCATATTAAAGTAAATAATGCTTCCTCTGTGTGCTTCAACCTTTTTGGCAAGTGTTGTGTAGAAGCTTAAGTCTACAGCACTTCTGTCCTTAGACTGAACCATCGAGTACTCATATCCTGCAAGTGAGCATCCGCATGAAGCGACAGCTTCCTTGGTATCCTTGGAAGGAACGCCGTAAGGCTGCATTACAACAGAAATCTTGGCATCATATTTCCACTCTGCATACTGCTGGGCACCAAATATATATCCGGCAACTTCATCATAACTCTGATCGATCTGTGAATTGCTAACATATGCAATACCGATCTCATTTCCGCCGTTAAGGATCTTGGTAATTGACTCTCCGCATCTACTGAGTTCATCAGGTGTTACAAAGAATGTTCCCTTGTATCCGTTCTGCTTAAGTATTGAAAGAACATCATTAAGAACCGCTTTATTTGAGATTCCGTAGAATGTCATGGTCACAGCTCTTTCAGATGTATATATATTCTTTCTCTCCTGAGCAAGTCTTGCATGATTTTCCATTCTAAGGTGCGCAAGTGTCTCTTTATCGGTAACAGGCTCACATGTAGATGATTTGACAAGTTCTGTGATATCTACAACTTGCTGATTTTTACCTGCCGTGGATGAAATATAAGCATTGAGCTTAGCCATATCGAACTCTCTTGTAAGATCGAAACAGCTGATGTAGCCCTTCTCAGGAACTGCTTCATTCTTGGGTGAAACAACATCAAGTCCCGCAACCTTTGCTGCGATTCTGAGGTTCTCCGTTATCTCGCTTGCATCTTCAGGCATGTAGTATTTTGCCTTAAGACCGTAGTTCTTCTGAATGCTTCTTACAGAAGTCTTGAGATCAACATATATATCATAGAATTCTTTGTTACTGATATTTCCACCCGTAGTGCCTCTTGTTGCGATTGAAAAACCTGAATTTACAATCTTCTCAACAGACTTGGGGTTCTTCTCTATATCCTCTGAGCTTACAAAGAAAGTGGCTTTTGCATTGGCTTTGATAAGTGCTTTTGTAATAGCATCAACGCTCTCGGCATTCTCGGGAATTCCGTAGAAGCAAAGACCGGTAACATCTTTCATTGTTGCTACTTCTTCATATACTTCGGCAGAATATCCGCCTGTCTCTTCATACAACTGTCTTACGTACTCTTCATCATTAAGAGCTTTAAGCTTATCAAGCTTAACGTTCTGAACATTCTGAGATTGCATTGCATCAAGAAGCCATCCAACCATGGTGACAACGTCTCTTTCATCTTCCTTCTCTTTGCTGTCGGCTGAAGGAACTATAGTCGGTTGTACGTCAATAGCAGGGTCCTTGTATTCAACCTTCGGATCAACCTCGAGAGATTCAACATACTCATCAAGCTTGATAACGAGGATCTTACCGCTTCCCTGTCTTAAAACATACTCAGAAGTATTCTGAGCATCTCTGAAACTCTTCTCATTAAGGTAGCTTCCGGAACTGGGTGAAACCAGTTTGTTGTAACCTGAAGCAGACGCTGCCATACATATCGTGTCATTATAATATGTAGTGTTAAGCATCATCTTATCGGGCGGAACATCCATTAATGTGGAAAAAACTTTTCTGGAATCAGAAAAATTGCTGACCATATCTTCATCTGACAATACATCTATAGAAGAATCGCCGTTAAGGCCATTGTCGATAATGTCATGTCCTTTTTCAATAATAAGGTCGATCAAAGCATCGTCTTCCGCAGCTGTTGCCGCAGTAATAGCGAATGTAGCCTTGATATTCTTCTCATCAAGGATCTGCAGTACCTTTTCTACGGTAACTGAATCCTTTGCGCCTTGAAAAATCAGACAAAAGTTCTTTTCAGGCTGTGACTTGTCGTCACGAATAATCTTGGCAGGTTCACAACCTTTATTGAATTTCTCCAACGCAATTTCGTGCTCGTCTGTTGCATCATAAGAAAGTCTCTGAATCTTGGTAAGATCGATATCAGAAACCGATTCGGTGTTATCTCCGCAGCCTACAAGACTTGTAGTGCCGATGACAGCAACGAGAGCGAATACAAACAGATTTTTTAATCTTCTAAACATAAGTGCCCCTCTTTGCATAAGTTTATCGCTCAAATTTAGTCAAACCGTTTGCCGTTGACGTATAAAATTTTATTGTCAACGCGATTTCGAAGCAATATTTATGTCATAAAATGTTTTTTTTTGGCATAAGATGCATTATAATATTATAATCTATTATGAAATATTTTTCAAAACGCTAATTTTATGACGGGGAATTATAGTTAAATGAATATTGCAATTGTTGACGATCTGCGTTCTGATGCGGATCAGCTGAGAACTATTCTGATGAGTTACGCTTATGAGAACTCACTCGATCTTTCTATCGAAGTCTTTTCGGGAGGCGAAGATTTTCTTTCCGAGTATAAAAAATATAATTACACTTTGATCTTCATGGATATTTATATGAATGGCATTTCAGGAATCGAAACTGCCCAAAAAATACGAGAAACCGATACCGATACCGCTATCATCTTTCTTACAAGCAGCAATGAATTCATGCCGGAAGCATTTAGTATCCATGCCTATGATTACATTTCAAAACCTGCCGAGATTGGCAAGCTCTATAAGGTTATGGATGATTTCCTTAAGAAAAAAACAATGGCCGAAGATGTTCCGTACCTTTTCTTTACTTATGAAAAAGATAAAGTATCCGTGCCCTATTCAGATATCGCACTTATAAGATCCATCGGCCACTACAACGAGATTGTCTTAAAGAATCAGAGGACATATAAAGTCAGAATGACTTTTTCAAGAATCTCGGACATTCTGACCGAAGACATCAGATTTCTTCCTGTCATGAGAGGAATCCTGGTAAATATGGACTATATCACTTCCTTAAAAAACGGAAGCTGTTTTATAGCCGGTGACATGCAGACTCCCATCACGCTCAGAAAAGAAAAACAGCTTGAGCAGATCTGGAAGAATTATATCTTTAATAAAATTAGAAATGAAAGTGAAGTTATCTGATGAACGCCTTTAATTTTTTGAATATGTTTTTTTCAAACCTTATTCTTATCCCGGCACTTATCATGTGCTACCTGCCGTTTAAGAATCATCTGAAGTACCGAACCAAACCGCTTTTTATCGGAATGAGCACCATAATAGTAATCCTGTCCGCGCTGTTTTCGTTTATTACACTTACACTTGATGCAGATAAAGCTTTTACATTTCTTTTATTGGTTTTTATCTTGTATTTTATCTATGAGCAAACTCTTGTTGCAGATCTTGCAAAATCCCTTGCGATCTACCTTTGGATGTGTGCCTTGATGTCGATAATAATAAACGGAGTCTACGGATACGATGCAATTGTCAATCCCGCATCCAATTCCGACACATATAATATAGAAACAACATTTATCCGTGTTACCATAAGCTTCTTCATCGTTGCTATCTTCTGGTCTCCTCTTTACGATCACGGAAGCAACCTTGTTGATATGCTCACAATTCCTAAGATATGGATTATAACAATGCCCGTATCCATCATATTTGTGGCTATCAGTTTGCTTATAATGCCCGGCAAATACAGTTCTCTCTACGTTGATGATATATTTGCCACTTATTGGGGACTTCTTATAGGAATGTTCTTTGTCTTCATTATTCTTACTATCATTTTTTACAACATAGTGTTTGAGATAATGAACGCAGTTAAATATGAAGAGAAATATCATATCCTGCAGATGAAAGAAGCTCAGTACTTAAGTCAGCAGAGCTATATTGAGAATACAGCAAGGGTAAGACACGATTTCAAGCATACCATCTGCCTGCTCGATTCTCTTGCAAACAGCGGTGACATAAGGTCTATCAGAGAGTACCTCAGCAATTACATCAGTAATATGCCCGAAAGCGAGATCAGATATTACTGCAAGAACAATTCGCTCAACGCACTCCTCAATCACTATATGAGACAATGCAAAAGTGAAAAGATACAGTTTAACTGCAAAGTTACTCTTCCGGTAAAAGAAATATCGATATCAACCATAGATCTTTGCAATATAATAGGAAACCTTTTGGAAAATGCCGTTCTTGCCTGCAGGGAACTTCCCGAGGAAGACAGAAAGATAGATATCAAGATCCTTGAAAGAAACATGAGTAACCTTTATATAGTTACGACCAACAGCTTCAACGGCTTTGTTAAGCAAAAAAATAACACCTATATCACCACCAGACGCGCCGGCAGTGGTATAGGCTTAAAATCAATCAAGTCTGCAGCTGAAACCTATGGTGGTTCAGCAGATTTCAGAAACAGTGAAAACGAGTTTTACTCAAATATCACCATTCCGTTCAGTGCAGTCAAATAATTCTTAAAAATCATTAGTTCTTAAAGCTATGTACGGGGGCGGGAATTCTTCCGCCTCTGTTTACGAAAGCGTCGCAAGAGAATCCGTTTACAGGCATAATAGGTGCATATCCCAAAAGTCCGCCAAATTCAACAGTCTCTCCCACTCCCTTTCCGATAACGGGAATAAGTCTTACTGCAGTAGTCTTCTGGTTGATCATTCCGATTGCCATTTCATCCGCAATAACTCCGGCGATGGTTGTATCCTTTGTATCTCCGGGAATCGCGATCATATCAAGACCAACAGAGCATACGCATGTCATTGCTTCAAGCTTTTCAAGTGTAAGCGCTCCCGCTTCAACGGCGTTGATCATTCCCTGATCTTCACTTACAGGAATAAATGCTCCCGAAAGTCCGCCAACGTAAGAAGAAGCCATAACACCGCCTTTTTTAACCTGGTCGTTAAGAAGTGCAAGAGCTGCCGTTGTTCCGGGCGCACCTGCATGCTCAACTCCTATCTCATGAAGAATATCGGCAACGCTGTCTCCGATAGCAGGTGTGGGTGCAAGTGAAAGGTCGATTATTCCAAAAGGAACGCCAAGTCTCTTTGATGCTTCCCTTGCAACGAGCTGACCAACTCTTGTAACCTTAAATGCTGTCTTCTTTATAGTCTCGCAGAGAATCTCAAAATTCTCTCCTCTTACTTTTTCAAGTGCAGTCTTAACAACACCGGGTCCGCTGACACCGACATTGATAATTCTGTCTGCCTCCGTAACGCCGTGGAATGCTCCCGCCATGAACGGGTTGTCATCAGGCGCATTGCAGAATACTACGAGCTTTGCGCATCCAAGAGAATCATTCTCTTTGGTTGCTTCAGCAGTATCTTTTATAATTGTTCCCATAAGACGAACAGCATCCATGTTGATACCTGTCTTGGTTGAACCTACATTGATTGATGAACAAACAAGATCTGTCTGAGAAAGAGCAAGCGGAATTGACTCAATGAGAAGTCTGTCTGCCTGTGTCATTCCCTTACTTACAAGCGCTGAATATCCTCCGATAAAGTTTACTCCGATTTTCTTTGCAACTTCATCAAGAGTCTTTGCTATCTCCGCAAAATCTTCTTTTGTCTTACAAGCTGCCCCACCGACAAGAGCGATAGGTGTAACGGAAACTCTTTTGTTTACGATAGGAATACCGAACTCTCTTGAGATCTGGTCTCCGGTCCGAACAAGGTCTTTTGCAGACTCATAAATCTTATTGTATATATTCTTCTTGAGAGTTTCGAGATCTGAATCGATACAGTCAAGAAGGCTGATACCCATTGTAATTGTTCTTACATCGAGATTTTCCTTCTCGATCATTTCATTGGTCTCGATGACTTCTTTAGTGTTTATCATTAGGTTGTCTCCTTAAATTCTATGCATGGAATCAAAAATTTCTTCTCTCTGACATTTAATTACAACACCGATATCTTTACCAATTTTCTCAAGATCATCGGCAACAGTGTTGAAATCTTTTGATGTCCCTTCCATAGATGCGATCATCATCATATTAAAATATCCGCTTACGATAGTCTGAGAGATATCGAGGATATTGATCCCTGAATCTGCAAGATAAGTACATACCTTAGCAATAATTCCCACTGTGTCTTTACCAACAACTGTAATAATAATCTTGTTCATATTTCCTCCACTTATTTAAAATTCGATAACAGGCGAAAGCTCTGCTCTGTTTGCAACCATTAAAGGGAAATCTCCGCTTGAATACGGATTGTCTCCCATATCTATCTCGACGCTGACCGTCTTATAGGCAAGATCCGGATGATTATTATCCTTGGAAAGGTGCCCAAGGAACACACCTTTTATCTTATCGTTCAAGATCTTACAAAGAAGTTCTGCACTCTTTGCATTTGAAAGATGCCCCTTATCGCCCAAAATTCTTTTTTTGAGCATGTAAGGATAACGCCCCGCCTGAAGCATCCTCTCATCATGATTGGCTTCAATAAGGAGCGCATCACAACCGGAAAGGCTTTCAACGGTGTAATCCGTATAGCAGCCAAGATCGGTCGCAACTCCTATCTTTTTATCCCCGCAGTAAATTCTGTATCCGCAGGGATCAAGAGCATCGTGTGAAATTGTCATGGGATTGATTATCATATCTCCGACACACAGACTCTTATCCGCTTGAACCGGACAGAATACGGAACCTGTCATCTCATTCTTTTTATCACTGTTTCTTATTCCCTGTATTGTGCCTTCAGTGGCGTATACCGGTATGTTATGCTTCTTAAGTATCGTATGAAGAGCAGCTATATGATCAACATGTTCATGTGTCACAAAAATCGCATCGAGGTCGTCAAAGCACAGATCAAGCTTATTAAGTCCTTCCCCTATTCTCTTCATACTGATTCCTGCATCGATCAGGATGTGAGTGTTGTCAGATCCGACATAGGTACAGTTACCACTGCTTCCACTGGCAATACTGGTAAAACGCATCAAATAGTCCCCTTACTTCCAATATACTTCTATCTTGTCGCCTTCATGGATAGACTGCAAGTAATCTGGAGTCTTTCCGTTTAAGGTCGTAACGATTGCCCTACCGTTTGGCTTGGTAAGGTCGAAATCAATGGAATCAAATATGTCAACAAACACGTACTCAGGCTTACCGTGAAGTGTAACGGCATCGTTGTTCACCATAATATGAAGGTCTCTTGCAAGAATATTTTTTACAGACTCTTCGCTTCTGTGGTACTCTCCGTCATCATCGGGAAGATCCTCATATCCCATCTCATCGCTTCTGCCTTCGAACTTCCTGATATCATAATCATCGCTTTCGTAGGCTTCTTCATTGGCCTGGCTTACAGCAACTTCATCTGCATCAGGGAAATCTCTGTAATATTCCATGATAGCTTCTTCTCTGTCCTTGAACTCTACTTTGAAATTCTCATAGACAGGAGTAGTCTTATCGCCGTGTTCATTATTTACGATTATATACGTATCTTCAGTAATTTCAATATCCATTAGAGCCGCAACCTGCTCAACGGTATTGTAATCAAGTATCTGAATGTCATCGCCGTTCTTAATGCTGTAAAGGGCAGTCTGAGGCTCTCCGTTTACAGTTGCGAATCTTGATGCCTCAACATTTACGCCGTTTACATTCACCATGAATTTAGTCTTAAATTCAGGAATGTTCTCAATAACAGCTTTTCCGGGTTCACCCGCGGTTGAAGGTGTAACCTCTATGATATCGTTTGCACGAATCTTGGAGTGAATGTCCGCACTCTTTCCGTTAAGGCTGATAACTGCTGCCTCGCCGGGCTCACCTCTTGCAACTCTCTCTTTTCCGTTAACGAGATATCTAAGTTCCTGTCCTCTCTTGGGAAAAAGATCTTCATTCTGGAATGAAGCCTGCATAGCCGCGTCAATGATCTGAAGTTTGCCGTTATCGTAGATTCTTGTCTGTTCGCCGTTGAATGAAACAAAGATAATATTGTTTGCTTCTTCATAGTAGCTGATACAGATACCAAGCGGTGTTACAAGGAGTGAATCTCTCTCGATACCGTCATTATTAAGAAAAGTAATGCTCTTCATTACCTCCTCACCACGAAGGGCAACACGCTCTTCGGGAATATCCATTTCTCTGGCAATAGCCTTGGTATATCCGGGCACGCATCCACCGCCACCTACTACGAATACAGCGCTTACGGGCTTATCACCGTTAAGTCTTTTGATCTCTTCTGCTGCCTTTTTTGCCATCATATCAACCTGAGGTCTTATGATCTTGGCAATGTCCTTGGCTGTTATGGTCTTACGAAGACCCATGATATCAATGAAATCAACTCTGTCGTTGTGACTTGCCGCGATCTTGATCTCGTCGGCCTGATTAAAGTCAACAAGGCAGTGCTGAGCTATAATCTCTGTAATATCATCACCGGCTATAGGAAGCATACCATAAGCCGTGATAGAACCGTCGTTGGTTACACAGATATCGGATGTACCCGCACCAACGTCAACAAGTGCAAGATTGAGCATTCTGAATCTGTCGGGAATCGCAACCATCATAGCTGCAATAGGCTCCAGAGTCAGGTTTGCAACACTAAGCCCCGCTCTCTCGCACGCTTTGTAAAGTCCGTCTACGCAATCATCCGGAAGGAATGTAGCGATAAGCTCAACGCTTACCTTACCAGCATTATGGCCTTCAAGATTAGCGATCTGATATCCATCAAGATAATAATGCATTACGGAATATCCAACCAGATAGAACTTAAGATCTGATGTGTTCTTCTGAAGGAATTCCGAATAAGCCTGCTGAACCGCAGCAGAATCAAGGTTATATATATCTTCATCCGTAATATCATGTGATTCCGGATACTCATACTCATATGTAGTTCTGACAGTACGAAGAACTCGTCCGGCAGCCGCTATGCAAACATCAGTAAGATGTATGTCGGTCTGCTGCTCAAGCTTTTCTTTGACAACTCTTATAGTAGCGCCAACCTTACCGATGTCGTGAATCTGTCCGTCAAGCATAGCTCTTGTTTGGTGTTTCTCAACCGCCTGCGCAATAACATTAAACTGTCCGTCATTCATGTATCCGACAGTTCCCACCACGCTTCTTGTTCCGATATCAAGACCAAATACTACTTTCTGATCTGTCTGTTCCAAACTTGCCATCATTCTCTCCACTCTCCAAGTTTCTTGTTAATTTGTTCCGATGCTGCTTCTAAATCTCTGCTATTATCAATCACAAAATCCGCATTTAGTCTGTATGTCTCATCATCAAGCTGCTGAGCAAATATTCCGTCAATCTTTTCGTCTGAATAGCTTCTTGTGTCTTTGAGCCTGTCTCTTCTGGTATCTTCATCGGCATAGATATACCAAAGCTCATCGACAATATTTTTATATCCGTTTTCGATCAAAAGAGCCGCTTCAACAAAAACAAAATCGATTCTGTTTCTGAGTTTCTCTTCATCTATTATATTAATAATAAATGTATTTACTGCAGGATGCAAAATTTTATTCACTTTTTCAAGTTTTTTTGCATCTTTAAAGATCGCATTTGCCATTTTGGCCTTATCAATCTCGCCGTCATCGCCAAGAATTTCCTGCCCGAGAACTCTCACAAGCTCGTCATATGCGGGATACCCCTTCTTCTTGATCTCATTTGCAACGTCATCCGAATAGACAACCTTGCAGTTATAGTTATCATTTATGTATTTAAGTACGGTGCTCTTGCCGGCTCCAACGCCGCCCGTAACACCTATAATATTTGTTTTTCCTTTTTGTAGTTTATTCTGCATCTTACTTTGATTCATACCAGTCGTTTCCGATATGGCAGTCAACTTCCATTGGAACCGAAAGATCTGCCGCACTCTCCATCTCTTGTGTAAGTATATTTGTTACTGTATCTTTCTCATCAGGTGCCGTCTCGATCACAAGTTCATCGTGAATCTGAAGTATCAGCCTTGATTTAAGCTTCTCTCTTTTTATCCTGAAAAAGACATTTATCATGGCTATCTTCATAATATCCGCAGCAGTTCCCTGAATAGGAGCATTCATCGCAACTCTCTCACCAAACTGTCTTAAGTTAAAGTTAGATGCTTTGAGCTCGGGGATAGGGCGCTTTCTTCCAAAGAGTGTGTCGCTCACGCCTGTTTCCTTGGCACTTGCGATCACTTTGTCCTGATATTCCTTCACACCGGGATAAGTCTCAAAATATTTGTCCATATACTCTTTTGCTTCGCTTCTTGAAATGGACAAGTCCTGAGACAAGCCAAAAGAACTGATTCCGTATACGATACCGAAGTTAACAGCCTTGGCGTTTCGCCTCTGAAGCGGTGTTACATCCTCAAACGGTACATGGAAGACCTTTGATGCCGTAATCCTGTGAATATCCTCGCCCTCGTGGTATGCCTCGATAAGCCCCTTATCTTCCGACATGTGAGCGAGTATCCTAAGCTCGATCTGGGAATAATCCGCATCTGCGAAAACATATCCGTCTTTCGGAACAAAGACCTTACGGATAAGCCTTCCCTCTTCAGTCCTCATGGGGATGTTCTGAAGGTTCGGTTCTGTAGAACTGATTCTTCCCGTCGCTGTAATTGTCTGATTAAAGCTTGTATGTATCCTTCCGTCGCTGTCGATATAAGCCGCAAGCCCGTCAGCGTATGTTGACTTTAATTTCGCAAGCCCTCTGTATTCGAGAATGTCCGCAACGATCTTATTATCGGGAGCCAGCTTCTCAAGTACGTCAGCCGCTGTTGAATATCCGGACTTTGTCTTCTTCTCAGCAGGAAGTCCGAGTTTTTCAAAAAGAACTTCTCCAAGCTGCTTGGGACTGTTTATATTAAACTCGCATCCCGCAGCCTCATATATTGCCTTTTCAAGCTCTGCAATCCTGACCGCAAGCTTGTCCGAATATGCTTTGAGCTCATCTTTCCTTGCTATGATACCTTCTTTTTCCATTGCAAAGAGTATGTATGAAAGAGGCATCTCAATATAGTAAAAGAGATTCTCCATGCCGGCTTTTGCAAGCTTTTCTCTTATAAGAGGAGCCGAAGCCTTGCATATATAAGCCGATTTGCATGCGTAGTCCGCAATTTTGTCCGCATCCGCTTCTTTAACACTCATCTTACCGAACACGTCACTTCTTTTATCAAAAGGAATCTTTAAATATTCTTTGGAAATATCTTCGATTGCGTAGTCGTTCTTGATAGGATTACACAGATAAGCTCCTATCAGAGTATCAAAGCACTTCGGTGAAGTAAGATAGCTTGTATCTTCCGCATCATACCCTGATGTCCTGTCGCTTATCTCATAAGGTTCGAAAATGTCATATCCGTCCTTAATGTCAAATGTCACAAGCGCGCAGTCTTTACTCAGCTCTGCAAGCTTATTTCCGATATAAGACTCTGAAATGAAGTTCTCTACAGGAATATATACAGCACTCTTTTCATCAAAGCAAAGTGCGATACCGACTGTATCTTTTTTCTTGGAAGATGTATCTTTATTTCCCTCTCTCATGAGGAAATATCCGATATAATTATCCTTGCTCTTAGCGCCGTACTCATGCGCATTCTTGAAAATCTCCTCAACCTCGTTAAGATCCGAAGTCTTAATAATATTAAGTTCAAACTGTGGAGTCTTGATTACCTTACCTGTGGGCGACAGCTTTACAAGTTCGCTTTCAAGATATGCAATAAGTTCAGACGAGCCGGCCGCTCCCTTTGATACATCCAGAAGTTCGGGTACTCCGGCATTTGATAGAATATCTTTAAACCTGTCTGTCTGATAGAGAACCGCAGGTGTATATTCAGATTCATTATCTTTTTCAAAAGAAAAAGCAAAAAGAGCGTCTTCACTTCCGGGAAGCATGCTCTTTAACTTATATATTGCACCGTAAACGCCACTGATGCGATTTCCCTCAGCATCGGAAAAATCGGGCATGGCGTAGAATGCATCCTTTATAAAATTTGTAGCGTCAATAACGTGAATACTCAATGACTTTTTTCCCCAACATAGTGCTTATTTTGTGATCTTATAGGAAACCCGTTCCTATCTTTTTTCATAAAAACAGTGCGAGAAAAAGTGCTGTTCCTCCGAGAGCAAGAACCACAGCCTGCAAAAGATAGCTTGATAGCACCAGATATTTTCTGGTTGTCAGTCTTTTATTTGCATCAAGTAAAAGAGCATCAAGTTCATTTCGAAGATTGAAGGTATTACCGTCTTCAAGCCTCTTCATACCGACCTTAACCAAAAACTGAATGGTCAGTTCTTCCTTACATCCGGGACAAGTCTCAACATGACTGAGAAATTCGGAAAGTTCACGGTTATCAAGATCATCGTCTAAAAATAATGGAATAAGTTTATCCGCTTCTTTACAGTTCATGTTCGGCTCCGCATAACAAATATCAAAAATTCCAATATGTTGTATAACATAATGTACTCTCAACAGCCATTTCTACAACATAAAGAATACTACAAACAAATTTCATTTACAATGATTTAAATAACGGCAACAATAGACAGGCTCTTGTTTGATGAAAGATCTACGTAGTTCTCTCCGCACTTTACAACAGGACGCGAAAGGTGCTCTGCGTTGACAAATATGATCTCGCCCGTCTGGCCCGTATTAAGCATAACTCTGTTGGCAATGAATGTATTTGCGATATTGCCAAGGAATGTCATGATTACGTTGGGATCAAATTTGTTGATTCCTTCTTTTTCAAACTGTGATATCACGGTAAACGGACATATCGGTGCTCTGTAGGTCCTGCGTGATGTCATCTCATCGTATATATTGGAAACTGTGACGATTGAAACCACCTCATCAATCTTGTCTCCGCTAAGATGAAGCGGATATCCCGATCCATCCTTGAACTCATGATGCATAAGAATGCAGTTCTTTATCCTCTGATCGATATCCTCGTTCTTAACAAGCTCATATCCCTTGGTTACGTGATCTCTCATAACGCGCTCTTCATATTCTGTAAGAGCCGCTTTCTTGTTAAGAAGTTCCGAAGGCATAAGCATCTTGCCTATGTCATGAAGAAGTCCGCCTGCTGTTACAACCTGAACCACATCCTCAGGAAGTCTCATCCATGTTGCAAGCGTGTTGCTTATAAGAGAGACATTCAAGCTGTGCATGAATACCGCATCGCTGTTATCTCTAAGATTATGGAGCATATCGAACACTCCTGCCGTGCCGCCAGCCTCAACAAAGAGGTGGAAAACTGGTTCTGTAAGCTTCTCTACGTCAAGAGGCGCTCCGTCATTAGCGATCATCTTAAAAGATTCTTCGAGTTTTTTGGCTTTCTCTTCTATGTCGCGCTTAAATCTGATGAACCCTTCAGAATTCTTGAGTTTTTCTGAGTATGATAAAAAGTCCTCAGGATTTGTTTCTTCTTTTTCCGTACGTTCAACCGGCTTGTCGTCTTCAACAAAGATGTTATAAAGGGAATGCGACTTGATTCTGAGTATATCCTTCTCATCAAGAACGGTTCCCTTCGCCAGAACAAGTCTGTCGTCAATCGTATATATATTCTCCGAAACAATCAGTCCGGGCACAAGTTTATCAACTGCTAGTAGTTTCATATTATTACACCGCCTCATAAATAGAAATAACCATACCTACGAAATATTATATCAGTAAATGCCTGATTTGTGATAAAATACATTGCGTAAAATTTAGAAAAAAAGAGGTAATTTATGACCATTTTTGAGAAAAAACTATACTGGGAATTAAAAAACGAAGAACATATCATCCAGGATCAATGGATTGACTTTAGAAGAAACGAATACAAACTCCCCGACGGACAGACGATTTCACCCGTTTACAACTACTCAAAACACAGCTTTTCTCTTGTTGTAGCAACCGATAAAGACGGAAAATACATCTGCGTCCGCCAGTACAGACACGGAATCGATGAAATTACTACGGAGTTTCCTGCCGGAGGCATTGAATACGATCCGCATCACATCGGTTCAAGCATAACAAAAGAAAACATCATCGCATCGGAAGACGACGCATTCGAAGCGGCAAAGCGCGAACTTCGCGAAGAGACAGGCTACACCTCAGATAACTGGACACACCTTCTCACAATTCCCGCAAATGCCACAATTTCTAACAGCAATGTGCACATCTACTGTGCCACAGATTGCACACTCTCCGCTTCCCAGGAACTTGACGCAACCGAGTTTCTGAATGTTGTGACTTTAAGTGAAACTGAGCTATTGTCAGCAATCAACGGCGGTGATTTCAAGCAAGCCCTGCACGTGCTTGCGTATTACTTATTCAAAGATAAAGTCATGAAATAAACTTAAAGAAACCATGTTGCACAAATAAAAACCGACAACCACGCGACTTTAAATCAAACTGCGTTGGTTATCGGTTTTAATAATTTAGTGCCGGCAGTGGGACTTGAACCCACACGTGGTTACCCACAACAGATTTTGAGTCTGCATCGTCTGCCATTCCGACATGCCGGCATTCTTTCTGTGCCTGTACTGACGTACAGCTTTATTACTATATCATAGAGAATATTTATAATCAAGAGGCTTATTCATTATTTGTCATAAAAAATCATTATCGATAAGTATCAAAAGCTTGCTCAAACACTAACTTTTTTATCAAAAACAAAAGAACCGCCACTTAAAGCGACGGCTCTCCGTATCATATATATTACTAACACAACTAACTCTCTGCACAACACGATCAATTCTGAATCGCTTCAACAATCGCCGGAAGAAGCTGCTTCTTTCTCGAAACAACGCCGGGAAGTGTTGCTTTGTCGCCGGAGACGTTTATGCCAAAGGCGCTGTTGATGGTATACTGCGACTTTGCGCCGGTGAAAAGAACTTCAGAAGACTCGTCGATTATGTTGGTAAGCATGAAGAACAGCATGTCGAGGCCATCATCTTCCGCAGCTTTCTTAAGTTCAGGTTCAACCTTGTCTTTTATATCAAGAAGTTCTTCAGAGCTCATTGAGTTGATCTGGCCGATTCCGATGTTCATATCATCGACTGTAAACTTCTTAAAGTCCTGATGAAGAATCTCGCTTGCAGTCTTGCCGCTAAGATTGGATCCCGCATGGAACATCTCTTTTGCAAATCCCTCGTAATCAACGCCCGCTATCGAAGCAAGTTCCTCTCCCGCTTTCTTGTCAATATTAGTACAAGTCGGCGATCTGAACATAAGCGTATCGGAAAGGATTGCAGCAAGAAGAAGTCCCGCTGTAACCTTATCAACATCAACTCCGTACTCTTTGTACATCAGATAAATGATCGTACATGTTGAACCAAGGGGCTGGTTTCTGAAAAATACAGGTCCCGATGTTTCAATCGTGCGAAGCCTGTGATGATCGATAATCTCCAGAATATCCGCAGAATCCGCGCCGTTAACAGCTTGGTTCTTTTCATTGTGATCTACAAGAATGAGCTGCTTCTTTTTCGCACCAAGGAAATTTCTACGGCTGATCATTCCGACATAATGCTCATTCTTATCAAGCACAGGGAAATACCTGTGTCTCATGGAAGCCATAACTTCCTGAATATCTTCGATGTAGTCGTCCATATGGAAGCAGACGACATTATCTCTTTTCATAACGTAGCTTATAGGCATGCTCTGATTGATAAGCCTTGCCACAACAAATGTGTCATGCGGAGTTGTGATAATCTTGGTTCCGTGCTCTCTTGCCTGAGTCCTAATAGTCTTGGCAACATCCGCGCCCTCGCAGACTATGATACATCCGGCATTTAACTCAATCGCACAAAGCTGTGACTCATATCTGTTTCCGAGAATAACAACATCGCCCTCTTCAATGAAATTCTCCATCATATCAGGGCTCGCCGCAGCGATAACAACTTTTCCCTTATCAAGGGTATCTCCGATATCGCCCACGATCAGCTCACCGTCAAGAGTCTCGACAATATTCTGGTACGATGTTTTTGCAGAAGACAAAATCCCGGGATCTATAACATCCATATATGTCTCAACAATATCATTCGTCGTTATTATTCCGCTTACTTCATCATTTTCGGTAACGCACAAAGTCACAACCTCAGCGTCACGCATTTCAGCCCAGGCTTTCTTAAGAGAAAGATCCGCTCCGATTCCGTCGAGCATCCTGATCTCCATGTCTCTTACCTGAGTTCTGACATCCTTAATATAAACAGGAATCTGCACGCCAAAATGAGACAGCACAAACTGCGTCTCTTCGTTTAGGTGCCCCGCTCTTCCTGCAATATACTCATCACCTGTTATCTCGCTCTTAAGTTTCGCATATGTAATCGCAGCACATATAGAATCCGTATCGGGATTCTTGTGTCCGATAACAAAAACAGGTCTCTTTTTTTTCTTTTTTGATTTCATATATTCCCCTCATATTTAAAGCATCTATACTAATTCTATTACATAGTTCGAAAAATAACTATAAAATATTGAACCATAGTAAATATGTGCTATTTCAGCTTCTTCGCACAACAAATCCGGTAACAAAACAAGTCATCATCGCAAATCATTGCATCAAACACCACATTTTACGCGAATTGGCTATTGTACAATTCATAATAAAAGCCCTTCTTACCCAGAAGTTCCTCGTGTTTACCCTGCTCAAGGATATGTCCGTCCTTCATAACAAGGATCACGTCCGCTTCGACTATGGTCGAGAGTCTGTGTGCAACGATGAAACTCGTCCTGCCCTTCATCATCTTATTAAACGCCCTCTGTATCCTCATCTCGGTATGCGTATCGATTGAAGAAGTCGCCTCGTCAAGAATCAGCATCGGAGGAATATTGAGCATAACTCTGGTAATGCAAAGAAGCTGTTTCTGACCCTGCGAAAGATTTCCGCCATTCTCCGAAATCACTGTATCATACCCATCAGGAAGCTTCTTTATAAAGCTGTGCGCATGAGTCGCTTTAGCCGCCTCGATTATATCATCATCACTAAAATCTTTTCTTCCGAGAGTAATATTATCCCTGACAGTTCCGTGCCGCAGCCACGTCTCCTGCAAAACCATGCCGAAATTATCTCTAAGATCAAGCCTCTTGATATCCCTGATATCATAGCCGTCAATCTTAACACTTCCCTTGTCAACATCATAGAATCTCATAAGGAGATTAATAAACGTTGTCTTTCCGCTTCCGGTAGGTCCTACTATCGCAACTCTCTGCCCCTTAACGATACTAAGGTCAAGGTCTTCAATAAGCTTCTTTTTCTTATCGTAGGAAAAAGAAACATCACTTATATCCACAACACCCTCAGCGGTAAACTTCTCCGGAGCCGTCTCTTTATCCTTCTCCTCGCTCTTTTCCTCAATAAGGTCAAAGACACGTCTTGCGCAGGCAAGCGCATTCTGAAGTTCGGTAACAACGCCTGAAATCTCATTAAACGGCTTAGTATACTGATTTGCATAGCTCAAAAAGATCGTAAGTCCACCAACCGTCATTCCGCCGCTGATACAAGCAAACGCACCAAAAAGCGCAACGAAAGCATACACGAGGTTATTGATAAATCTGGTTCCCGGATTGGTTATTGCGGAAACAAAAACCGCTTTAACCGAAGCATCCTCAAGTTTTCCGTTCACCTCATCAAAATACTCCATATTCTCGTCTTCATGAGCAAACGCCTTAACAACCTGAAGATTGCCTATCATCTCGTCAACAAACGAAGTCTGATCTGCTCTTGCTTCGCTCTGAAGTTTAAAGAGCTTGAACGACTTATCCGCAATTACTCTCGCAACAATAAGAGATAGTGGCGTAAGAGCAACTACAACTATAGCAATCCTGAAATTCAGATAGAACATAAATACAAGCGTAAAAAGAATAGTCACTATCCCCGTAAAGAGCTGCGTAAAGCCCATAAGAAGCCCGTCCGCAAAAAGATCTATGTCCGCCACTATTCTGCTCACTATTTCGCCCGTCTGTACTTTATCAAGATATTCGAAAGGAAGAATCTGAAGCTTATCGAAAGCCTCCGCCCTAACGTCTCTGACAACCTTAAAAGTGATCGCATTATTTGCTTTGTTCATCACCCACTGGCAGATTGCGGTAAATACGATAGCTGCAAGCATCTTCATAAGAACCGCCATCACTTTGCCAAAATCAACGTCCCCCTTTCCAACCAAAAGATCTATCGCCCCTCCGGCAAGAATAGGAATATAAAGCGCTAGTGCCGCCGTGATAACAGCAAGTATCATTGACAAAAAGACAAGTCCACGGTACTTTCCCGCGTAGTGAAGCACCTTTCTAAGCGTTCCTTTTTTCATACCGCTCCCTCCTTCTTGTACTGAGATTCATATATTTCCTTGTATAAGTCACAAGTTTCAAGGAGCATATCATGCGTTCCCATTCCGACAATCGCGCCATTTTCAAGAACAAGTATCTTGTCACAGTCGTGAACAGCGGACGTTCTCTGAGACACAATAAAAGTAGTCGGTGAATCTTTCATCTCGCCGATTGCTTTTCTCAAGTTCTTATCAGTAAGGAAATCAAGCGCAGAAGCCGAATCATCAAGAATAAGTATCTCAGGTTTTCTTACAAGCGCTCTCGCAATGGTAAGTCTCTGTTTCTGACCGCCTGAGAAGTTCTTTCCTCCCTGCGATACCATATGATCAAGTCCGTTTTCTTTTCCCTTAACAATCTCTTCGGCCTGCGCAATGCGAAGAGCCTCATAAATCTCTTCATCCGTCGCATCGTTCTTGCCCCAGCGCATATTGTCCCTGACGGTTCCGTGGAAAAGAACCGCTTTCTGAGGAACGATACCGATTCTCTCTCTAAGGGCATCAAGCTTATATTCTTTGACATTTCTGCCGTCAATTACAACGCTTCCCTCGCGGGCATCATAGAATCTTGGAATAAGGTTAATAAGCGTAGACTTTCCGCTACCTGTTCCTCCGATAATTCCGATTCTCTCACCTCTTTTTACCGTGAGATTTATCTTCTCAAGCGAATCCTCACTGTCACCCTCATATCTCATGTACACATCGTTAAACACAACGTGTTCATCCGTTTCATCAAATGTATCAACGTTTCCGTCAGCCATGGAAGACTTAAGCTCGATAAGCTCCTGAAGTCTGTTCCCTGATGCGATCGACTTGGTGATGGTAAGAATAAGATTCGCAAGCTTAATAAGCTCTACGAGAATCTGGGACATATAGTTATAAAGCGCAACAACTTCACCCTTTGTCATCTCGCCCGCTTCAACATAAACTCCGCCCTTATAAATTAGGAACAAGAGCGCAATGTTAAGAATTGCAAAAGTAACGGGATTCATAAGCGAAGAAATTCCGCCGACAAAGCTCTGAAGCTCCATAAGCGAATCGTTGCTCTTATGAAATTTATTTTTTTCCTCGTTCTCAAGTCCAAATGCACGGATCACCCTGACTCCCGTATGATTCTCTCTTGTGAGCCTTAATACGGTATCAAGCCTGCTCTGAATCTCGCCGTACTTCGGGATACTCCATCCCATGATCGCGCCGACAACCGCAAAAAGCAGAATTATCGTCACAAGAAAAATAAGCGCCTGTCTGACATCGATCGTAAACGCCATTATCATTGCGCCAAAGACAATAAAAGGCGACCTCAGCAAAAGCCTAATAGTAAGATTAACGCCCTGCTGAACCTGATTTATGTCGCTTGTCATCCTCGTCATCATTGCAGATGTGCCGATTCTGTCCATATCTGAAAACGACAGCGATTGTATATTGTTAAAAAGAGCTCTTTTTACCTTCTTTGCAAAGCCGGCCGCAGCCTTAGCTGCATAGAACTGCGCAGTTATCGCACTTATACATCCGATAACGCACAAAAGGATAAGTATCATGCACATTTTAATTACATATGACTTATCCCCTAATTCAATACCTTTATCTATCATAGCTGCGATGACAAGAGGCACCATAAGTTCAAAAGATGCCTCCAACAGCTTAAACAAAGGTCCTAGCGCTATTTCTTTTTTGTAATCTCTAAGATATACAAGAAGTTTTTTCATTCTTAGATTATTCCTTCTGTTTTATTTTAGTAGTTAATGCGAAGCCCCTTCGGATAGTGGTTCTTGAGCATTCCGCCGGCTTCCTTCGCCCAGCCTATACTATATCCGTCCGTTGTGATAAGACACCATCCCTTATTACCCGTTCGCGATACGCGAAGTGTCTGGCCGTTCAGATACTGTTTGATATTGTCATCATCGGATGCGATCTCATATGACAGTTTAACATCTTCCGGCTTTGAAAACAGTGCCAAAGCATGTGAAGGCTCAAATCTATCCTTCTTAAGAGTTCCCAAATGAAGACCCGGGCGTAATACTTTAAGCCCTTCAAAAGATGGCATATCTTTTGGAGCCGCATACATCTGATCTCCGAACATAAATATAACTTTGCCGTCAAAGAGCCTGTCTATAGCATCCTTCGTAAAAGTCTCTCTAAGGAAATCATCAAGAATCTTTACCTGTTCTTTCCTTGCAGGCACTATCCTGCCTCCCGGAACATAGCCGTTCTTAACCGAAATATTCTCACCGTCTCTTTTAAGAACGCACAGAAAATGTCCTTCCCCCTTAACTTCATGAGGAAAGAGTCTCTTAGTAAGTTCGCACTTAAAATCATTATGCCTGTTCAAAAACGCTTCAATGTTATCCTCATTCTCTTCCCTTGAGAAAGTACACGTTGAATAGATAAGCGTACCTCCGGGGACAAGCATTGCAGCGGCATTATCAAGTATTTCCGCCTGCCTCTCAGCACAGAGAAGCACATTATCTACGCTCCATTCATCAGCCGCGTTATCATTCTTCCTAAACATACCTTCGCCGGAACATGGAGCATCCACCAATATTTTATCAAAATAACCGTAAAAATAGTCTGCTAAATGTTCAGACGTTTCATTTAAGACCATCGCATTGGAAATGCCAAGTCTCTCTATATTCAAAGACAGTATCTTCGCTCTGTCTTTATTTATCTCGTTTGTAATTAAAAGACCTTTGCCCTCAAGTTTGCATGCAATCTGAGTGGATTTACCACCGGGTGCAGCGCAAAGATCAAGGATTTTCTCCCCGGGCTTTGGGTCAAGGAAATGCACAGGAGCCATTGCACTTGGTTCCTGAATATAATAAAGCCCCGCCTCGTGATACGGATGTTTACCCGGCGCAAAGTCGGCACTGTAATAATACCCCGTTTCTTCCCACGGAACCTGCTCTGTTACACATTCGAGCTTATCAATAAACTCTTCCCGAGCCTTTAAAGTATTGAGCCTTAAAGCATGATATCTGTTATCAGCTTCAAACGCCTCAATAAAACGTTCATAATCTTCATCACCCAGAAGATCTTTCATTCTGTTTTTAAATTCAACAGGCAACATATATATTTAATTCTCCATAAGTGCTCTACTCAAAAAGAGGCTATCTTGCTTTCGCAAAATAGCCTCTCCACTACATTTACCCAATAATGTTCAGAAACAGCATTACTTAGCGTAATCAGTTGCTCTACTCTCTCTGATGATATTAACCTTAATCTGTCCGGGATATTCCATTTCATCCTCAATCTTCTTAGCAATATCACGAGCCATGAGTATCATGTCTGAATCTGAAACCTGCTCAGGAACAACCATTACTCTGACTTCTCTGCCGGCTTGAATAGCGAAAGAGTGATCAACACCCTTAAAGCTATTGGTAATATCTTCGAGTTCTTTAAGTCTAGATGTGTAAGTTTCAAGAGTCTCTCTTCTTGCGCCCGGTCTAGCTGACGAAATTGTATCGGCAGCCTGAACAAGGATAGCAATAAGTGACTGAGGCTCAACATCACCATGATGAGCTTCTACTGCGTTAATAACAGTCTGTGATTCCTTATACTTTTTACAGATATCTACACCAAGCTGAATGTGTGAGCCTTCAAGCTCATGATCAACAGCTTTACCGATATCATGCAAAAGTCCTGCTCTCTTAGCAACTCTGACATCGAGACCAAGTTCCGACGCCAAAAGTCCACATAACTGAGCAACCTCTACAGAATGTTTCAAGCAGTTCTGGCCGTAACTTGTTCTAAATTTCATACGACCAAGAATCTTGATAACTTCCGGGTGGAGGCCGTGAACACCGGCTTCAATGGCAGCATTTTCACCTTCCTCTTTGATCTTGGCAGCAACTTCTTTCTGTGCCTTTTCAACCATCTCTTCAATCCTAGCGGGATGAATACGACCGTCAACGATCAATTTCTCCAGTGCAATGCGCGCAACCTCACGGCGGATGGGATCAAATCCCGAAATAACTACAGCTTCAGGTGTGTCATCAATAATAAGATCAACACCGGTCATTGTTTCAAGAGTTCTGATATTTCTTCCCTCTCTACCGATGATTCTACCCTTCATCTCATCATTGGGAAGCTGAACAACGGAAATTGTTGTTTCGGAGACGTGATCAGCGGCACAACGCTGAATCGCGTTAACAACGATTTCTTTCGCCTTTTTATCAGCTTCTTCCTTAGCCTCAGCTTCCATGGTTTTAATCATGACAGCTGATTCGTGTTTTACATCATCTTCGACAATTTTCAAAAGATACTCTTTAGCCTGCTCGGAGGTTAAGCCAGAGATTTTCTCAAGTTCCTGTACCCTCTGTTCGTTAAGCTTAGTAACCTCTTCATTCTTCTTGTTTAAAGCGTCCTCTCTCGCATTTAAACTTTGCTCTTTCCTTTCGATCGCTTCAGATCGTTTCTCGACGTTTTCCTCTTTCTGCTGAATACGCCTCTCTGTACGCTGGACTTCATTTCTTCTGTCTCGTACTTCTTTCTCGAGTTCATTACGTGTTTTAAGTGCCTCTTCCTTTACTTCAAGAAGTTTCTCACGCTTCGTTTCTTCGGCAGTCTTGAGTGCTTCGTCAATAATTTTTCTTGCCCTCTCTTCAGCGCTTCCGATTTTTCCCTCTGTTACCTTTTTCTGATAAGCAGAAGAAACAATCCAAGTTAAAATCGCAGAAAGAACAAGAGTTACTGCTGCAACTATAACAGTAGTCATTACAGGAGCACCTCCTTATTCAATTTTCATTGTACAATATTTTGTATAGTGCACAAAAAAAATGCACACTTAAATACAATTTTACAACACTTAAATTTTACATTCTATAAAACGCAGTGTCAAGTTATTCCGCTATCCATAGCCTTTTTAATCATAGAGAGGTCGTACCCTCGCCTCATTAGAAAGGCAATAAGTTTCTGCTTTTCTTTATGGTCAATCGTTTGCGCATCATATTTTTTCTTGATAAGAAGTTGTTTGATCTGAGAAATTTCAGCCTCATCTCCGCACTCAGAATACAGTTCTTCAAGCTTTTGCAGGATAATATCCTTGGAAATCCCCTTATTCATCAGGTCCATTATAATTCTGTTCCTGCTTCGCATTGACATATGATAAGTTATATAGTCACCCGTGTATCTCTCATCATCCACGTATCTGAATGACTTAACATAATCTATCGCAGTATCTATGCACTCCTCCGGATACATACCGTCAGAAAGCTTATCTCTTAGCTGTTTCTCCGTGTAGTCCTTTTTTTGCAATAAATTCATAGCACGGAGCTTCGCCCTTTTGGGCAGAAGTCCGCGCATAATCTCATTGTATTTTTCTTCGGAAAGTTCATTGCCGACTTTAATATCAAAGTCTCTGAGCTCACCGTTGTATAAGACAAAACCAAATTCACCGTCTAGGAATACTTTGGATCTCTTTTTATCCAATGCACATATATCTGAAACGATCATTATTTCGCTGCCTTAGTCTTCTTTGTTGCAGGTTCCTCAGCAGTTTTCTTTGCTGCCGATACATCTACGGGAAGATTGTAATATGCTCTTACCTTAGCATCGATATCTGCAAGAATCTCAGGGTTGTTCTCAAGATAGAGCTTTGCATTCTCACGTCCCTGTCCGATCTTCTCGCCATTGTACTGATACCAGGCACCGCTCTTGTTAACAATATCTACGCTTGCAGCAAGATCAAGGATATCTCCTGTAACAGATATTCCCTTACCGAACATAATGTCAAACTCTGCCTCTTTAAAAGGAGGAGCGATCTTATTCTTAACGACCTTAACCCTTGTTCTGTTACCTGTGTTCTCACCGTTCTGCTTGATTGCTTCAATACGGCGAACATCCATACGAACGGATGAATAGAACTTAAGGGCACGTCCACCTGTTGTAGTCTCGGGATTACCAAACATAATACCAACCTTCTCTCTGAGCTGGTTGATAAAGATTACTGTACAATTTGACTTGCTGATAACCGCAGTAAGCTTACGAAGTGCCTGAGACATAAGTCTTGCCTGAAGTCCGACATGAGAATCTCCCATATCGCCATCAATTTCTGCCTTCGGAACAAGCGCAGCAACCGAGTCAACAACAACTATATCAATAGCACCCGAGCGAACCATGGTCTCTGTGATCTCAAGAGCCTGCTCTCCGCTGTCGGGCTGTGAAATATAAAGATTATCTACATCTACACCGATGTTCTTGGCATATACAGGATCAAGTGCATGCTCAGCATCGATAAATCCTGCGATACCGCCTCTCTTCTGAACTTCAGCGATCATGTGAAGAGTAACCGTAGTCTTACCACTTGATTCAGGTCCATATATCTCAACAATTCTTCCCTTGGGAATTCCACCAAGTCCAAGTGCAATATCAAGGCTGAGTGAGCCTGTGGGAATTGTTTCGATATTCATAGTATCTGATGAATCACCTAATTTCATTACAGCACCTTTACCAAACTGCTTCTCAATCTGACCAAGTGCTGCCTCAAGTGCTTTTTGTTTTTCTTCTCTCTCCATACGGGTCTCCTTTTCTAGAACATCTGTTCTAACTAAAATTTATAATAAAACAAACGTTCGTTCTTGTCAATAATTTAATTTTATTATTTTTTATTTTGGAATCTATGGCGAAAATGCCATCATATAAGCTTTTTGTCCGACACAAATACATGACGGAACAAAATATCCCCGAAAACATATACAAGCCATTGTTCACAGACTGAACAATGACTTGTTTACATTATCATATATTGTGATAACAAACAACTTAAGATTTTATGAAGACTATATTTAGTTAATCATGCTAACATCATAACGTCTGCACAATTCACTGTACTCCTGATTGATAAGCTGGACCATATCCTGGTCTCCGCTTATATTGTCAGGATGAAACATTTTCATCAGGTCTTTGTATCTCTTTTTAAGAGCAAGTGCGCTATTGACTCCTCTAAACAGACAATCAACCGCATCATACTCAATTTCACGCTGGTAAGTTCTCTCCCTCTCGAGTCTTACAAACTCACTCTGCAGCTTTTTCTTGTCACTGTTAAGCTGATCAAAGCCATTATTAAGAATTTTGAGTCTCTGCTCAAACAGTGCCTGATCGTTATCAAGGCGCTTTGTAGCAGTTTCCAACTTTCTCTCTGCCGCATCGACTCTGTTCTTGAATGAAAGCTCATCGGCTTCAAGTCGTGCGTAACGGTCAGAAAGTGAGCTCTCCTGATTCTCGAGTCTTACGCTTTCTTTGAAAAGCCAAAGTCTGAGTTCCGAAAGTTCGTCCTTTGTCCCGTTAAGAATAATGTCTTCAATGTCTCTCTTTTTTTCCATTAGGACCCCCCTAGCCTAAGACTTACTCTCCCTTATTCTTGTTCTCGGGAAAAGCAATGTCTACTGCCGCGTTATCATCCATCATGTTCTCTTCTTTTTTGGAAAAACAATCCACAATATCGGGCACGAGATCCAGAACCTTTGTTACAGCATCTTGGTTCTTGATATTAACTAGTTTAGTAGATCCATCCTTGATCACCAATACGGCACTTGGCGACATCTTTGCACAAAATCCGCCTGCTCCACCGTTCTTCTTGTCCGCATCGCTGGAGCCTGCTCCAACACCGAAAGATACGTCGACAAGTGGTAAGATCACTGTGTCATCAACCTTAGTTGCTTCTCCCACGACAGTTTTTGTCGCAAGAATTGAATTCATACCTTTAAGCAGCGAGTCAACCACGCTGCCAAAATTATTGTCTCCCATTTACTCCTCCGGGTGATAAAGAATTGCCTTATGAATTCATTATCTTCTTGAATCTGTTTATTATTTTTTTTACATCCTTGTTGAAATAGCAAACAGCGACACAATATATAACCGTAAAAACAGTTATATGCCCCTTTAGATCCAGATCCGCACCGAGTGCCCTGTTCTCAAAATCGGGTGTAAACTTAAGCTTGTCATATAAAACAGGATACAAAATTCCGTAAACAGACATAAGTTCCGCCTCAGTAGCGGGATCCCCCATTCCCAGATACAGTTCAATACTGCTCTTGTCGGGAAGAATCATTTTTAAAAGTCGCGCAAGCTTTTCCTTAACAAGACTGTAAGCTCTCTTGAAAATATCATTTTCCAGAGTATTTTTTATCATTCTTATCTTATCACAAACTCTAGATATTGTATATCGATTTTTTTTAAACACATGTTTTGGCTTTTTTATCAGCTCCAAAGCCGTTTCCGCGACTTTTTTCAGCTTGTCGAAAAAGGTGTCTTTATCGTCATCTTCGATATTTTCTTCTGTTATTTCATTATCTTCTTGATAAAATTCCGAAACATTGTTTTCGATATGTTCACCTAAAGATGTATTTTCGTCATTAAAGTTCTCTTTTTTATTAACAAAATTCTCTTTAAAAATAATCTTCTCTTCATTCTTATTTTCTTTATCTTTATTTTTCTTCTCTTTTATCTTTTCCGGCTTTTCTTTTCGCGGAAAAAACTTTATCCCGAATATCCTTATGACAAACTCGGGCCTTTGGGGATACAGGAACTTTCCCGACAGCACATGCAAAAGCCAGGAAAAATTCACGGACAAATACGCTTTATCCTTATCAAATCCCTGCCCTTCCTCAAAGATACTCTTTGGATAATTCCCCTTTATTCTGTATCTGACAGGCACAAAAAGAACCAACAGAACCAGCAATACAGCTATAAGAAGCAGCACAAGCAACACGATGCCGACCACTTTTAATACCGATAAAAAAACCGCCAACATAAACTTCTCCGTTTAATTTATTTTTTGTCCAGATAATCCAAAAGATTCCCGGGCTTCCCCACTTTCTGCGCTTCATCCGAAATTCTTATAACAATATCGAGTGCCTCCGTATAACCTGATGCGATACCGTAGATGTACACCGGATGTTTTCTGTAATAGTCCTGAGATAAAAAAGCATTGTGAATAATCTCAAGCTGATCGATCCCGTTAGTAGCTCTCACAACGCAGAAAATCGTGAGTTGCTTTCTGTTATGGCACAGACGCCACTTAACTAAATTTCTGTTTTTAATGGTATCATCCCAATACAGATTCTTATAAAATTTACAGAATCCATTTTTTATCATAAATATCATAGCTCCCTAAGATAAATAAATTGACCTTAATAACATGAAAAAGTATATTATTATTAAGCGCTATAAATCCTTATTATTTTATCATAAGGGCGGCGTTTATGGAATTATGCACAGGAATGTGTGACGGGAGGTCACTAAAATGAAGTACGTTGCCAGGATGGAATTAAAACCCGGTATGGTAGCCGCAGAAAATATTTTGAATTATAGGAATGAGATAATTGTTGCCGCAAACACGAAGATAGATGCAACGATCATCGAAAGGCTCACCAGACAGTCCATTATGGCTGTACCGATAAAAGAAGAAGCCGACTTTGCTACAACGCACAATGATAAAGTTCGTATTTCAGAAGGTTTTAAAAAATTTGAATCAATATATAATGTTTATTTTCCTGTATTCAAGGGATATGTGATGGGGGCGATCACATCTCATCAGCCTATCATCATGCAGCAGCTCATAGATGTTTACAATTCGGTCATCTCTTCTGTTGCAAGCGGTGAGCAACTCCTTGAATATCTTTATAATCTGACACCTGCGAATGATGAGGATATGATTCTTCATCACTGTTTAAAATCAGCTCTTATTGCGGGCGTTTTCGGATCTTTTATAGACCTTTCCGCCGAAGATCAGCTGCTTTTTATTCAGTGCGCATTTGTTTATGACATAGGTAAATTCAGTATTCCCACTCAGATTCTGACAAAACCGCAGCGTCTTACAAGGGAAGAATATATGATAATCATCCAGCACACCGTTATCGGATATGATTTCCTTAAAAATATGGGGGATTTTAATGAACATGTTTTGAACGCTGCAATGCAACATCACGAAAGATGTGACGGAACAGGCTACCCTGCAGGTCTCCACAGTGACAGTATCGACAGATTTGCCAAGTACATCGCAATCGTCGATTCATATGTTGCGATGACTTCAAAAAGAAATTACAGAAGAAAATTAAATGCATTTCAGATTATTGCAAACTACGAAGCGCAAGGTTTTCATAAATTCGACTACGAAGCACTCAACGCGATTCTTTTGCGCATTGCAAATTCTCAGCTTGGATTTAGCATTAAATTAAATAATGGGAAGAGAGGAACCGTGATCCGTATAAATGAACACGCGCTCTCCCATCCCATAATACTTTTAAATGAAAATAATGCTCCACTCGATCTTTCGATGGATTACAGATTTGCAATTGAAGAAGTCTATTGATGAATTATCATCTTAATTTGAAATATGCATCAAAGATCTTTTTAGCGATAGGTACGGCAAAGCTTCCGCCGCTTCCAGCATCCTCAACAATGACGGTAACACATATCCGGGGATTCTCGGCAGGCGCAAATCCCGTAAACCAAGCATGCGAATCAGAACTTGATGAATTAAATTCAGCAGAACCGGTCTTTCCTGCCGCAGTGTAGGAAAGGCCTTTTAATTTGCTCGCAGTTCCCTTCTCAACAACCTGTGTCATCATCTCTGTAAGAATTTCCGTCTCTTCTTCGCTCATCATTCTCTTAACTTCTTCGCCGTCATAAGACTCCAAAACCTTGCCGTCGGCAGTTCTGACCTCTTTGACAAGATAAGGCTTCATAAGAATTCCTTTGTTAGCGATTGCAGAAGTTATCATGTTCATATGCATGGGAGTAACCGTTGTAGCACCCTGACCTATCGCAAGCTGCATAACATCTCCCTTTGACATTCCGTCCTTATACCTCGCTTTACTTCTTGAATATGTAAGGTCAAGAGGAAGCTTATCATTAAACATAAGACTTTTAAGAACATCATTAAACGTATGCTGATCGATATAATTAACTCCTATATTCGCATACGAAGAATTACATGATTTTGCAAAAGACGTATAAAGGTCAAGCTTTCCGTGCTTTTCTCCGTGGTAACACGATATCGTGTTCTCTCCCTCGGAAACCCTGCCTTTACAGGTAAACTTATAATCATTGTAATCCTTGGGATGGTCCCTTAAATATGCAAGCGAAGTAACAATCTTAAAAGTGGAACCCGGAGGGTAAAGACCCTGAGTTGCCCTGTTTACTAAAGTTGCATCGCCTGAATCGTCTTCAAGATAACTCTTCCAATCATCCTGAATGTTATTTGGATCA
The DNA here is from genome assembly GCF_000686965.1 of Butyrivibrio sp. AE2005. Classification (NCBI taxonomy): domain Bacteria; kingdom Bacillati; phylum Bacillota; class Clostridia; order Lachnospirales; family Lachnospiraceae; genus Butyrivibrio; species Butyrivibrio sp. AE2005. The sequence continues at coordinate 314,939 of NZ_JMMD01000001.1, read as the reverse complement.
AAGTCAGGCTTTGATACCATTGCAAGTATCTCACCGGTCCTTGGATCCGATACAACTATCGCACCCTTTCTAGGTGAAGGAATTGCATCACTGCAGATTTGCTGAAGCTCAACAGAAAGAGTCGTCGTAACATCGTTTCCGGGAAACTTCTTCTTTTTGGCATCATATATTGCCTTTTGAGAAAGATCTATCCCCGAATTTATCAGATAATAATTGGAAATAAGCTCAACACCGGCTTTTCCGTGTGATGAATACCCCACAACATGCGCAAAGTCTTTTCCGTAAGGGTACTCTCTTACTTCCTTGCCTTTTTTGTCCGTTTTGGTGGACGCAAGAACATCACCGTCTCTTGATAAGATCTTGCCTCGTGTATTCTGGGCAGTCAGTATCTTCTGTCTGGTATTAAAGTTGTTATTCATGTATTTCTGTTTATTTACAGTAGCGGAATACGCGATAAATACAAGCATTGACACGAACAACGCCAAATAGATAAATGAAAGTACAATTATCGAAGTCGGTTGCGACGCCCTTGTATCTCTAGTAGTCCTCTTCGTATCTCTCGTTTCTCTCATCGTAATAATAATCCCTCTTGTTTCCTCTTGATCTGTCGTGTCTCATGTAGTCTTCCGCTTCCTCGAAATTCCGCACAAGACAAATCCCCTCAAATATCATCACCATGATAACCGTAACCATTACGGACGATCCGCCGTAACTTACAAGAGGAAGTGTTACACCCGTAAGAGGAATGAATCTGGAGCCTCCTCCTATAGTTAAAAACGTCTGAAAAATGTATGACACGCCTATTCCGCATGACAAAAGTCTGTAATACTTGTCGTGCATCATGTAACCTTCGTACATGATATGCATAAATGTGCTCAGGCATATAAGTGTCATTATAACCGCAAATACGATTCCGAATTCCTCCGCGATTGCCGAGAAAATAAAATCCTGCTCAACGAAAGGAATCGACTGTGGCGCTCCTCCGTATAGTCCAAGTCCGAAAGCACCGCCGCTGCTTATTCCGAAAAGTGACTGTGCCAGCTGGTATCCGGCACTTTCAATATTTCCGAACGGATCGAGCCATGCCTTAACTCTCACCTGTATATGTGAAAAGAGTCCGTAAGCAATAACGCTCGCCACCGACCCGAATCCAAGTCCCAGAATAAGATATCCGATATTATTCGTTGCAATATATATAAGCGCAAGAAAAACAATAAAGAACAAAAGCGCACTTCCAAGATCTTTTGACAGCACAAGGATAATTACATGGACTCCTGCAACCCCCGCGATCTTGATAAGATCCGTCAGTTCTTTTGCCCTAAATAACGCTCCCGCCAAAAAGAGCAGATAAATAATCTTCGTAAATTCCGAAGGCTGGAAGGTTATTCCCGCAATCGTATATGTGATCTTAGATCCGTTTGTTGCGGTTCCGAGAACCAGAACTATACCGATCATCGTAACGCCTATTGCCGCAAATACCCATGCGTAGCGCTTTATGACATTTAATCTGAAAATCAGTTCCGGAATAAAGAAGCCTAATACTATAGATGCCGCAACAACAACAAACTGCTTTATCGCTTTCTCATAAGAAAGCCTTGTAAGCATGATGATTCCGATCATCAAAAGCATACACATATTATTGATAACAAGCTTGTTTGCGTCCGGATAAATAATATAAAAAAGCATGATCACCGAAGCAAATATAACTATCTGAAACAGAAAGAACAAAAGATAGGATACTTTTCCCGTTCTTGCCAATATCTGTATAAAGCAGGTTATCTGAACTCCGAACATACAGCCTATCTGCCTGGTATATATAAACTTCCTGTCGCTCTCATACGGTTTTGCAAGCGCGCCGAAGGAATCGGCGGTATAAAAAAGAAGTAAAAGAGCTATCAAATATTTAGCTATCTCTGTAACAAAAAGTTTCATTAAATCATTCCACTCCGCGTTTATAGTGACCCGTGGTATAGTTCTTTTTTTCAAAAGCTTTATCATTGATAAAACTTTCAAGAACATCCCTCGTATCATTTCCGGATTCAATCGTAAAGTCAATCCTGTAATGATCGAAGATGCCCATATCATCAATAGTCTTCATTTTGCCCAAAAGAACTGTCGGATCCGTATTCCATATGACATTGTAGCAGTTCCTGCAATCAGTCGTAACTGTCATGTCATTTCCCATCCTGTCGATCATATGCATTTTCTCGCTATGAACGCTTCCGTTCTTGCCGCTGCATCTATCTGTAGTCTTCTTTACACAGCCGGCGCTTATCATCATGGGAACATGTCCGTAGATATTATACGTAACAGGAACATCACAAATAGACTTAACCGCTACTGTAACATCTTTTGCCTCATGAATAGTAAGTTCGTATGGAACAGAAATCTCATCAACACTGAAATCTCCCTTCGTGCACTCAGAAAGGAGCTTAAAACTCTCAGCATTCCATACATAAACTCCGTAATCGCAGATTACTTTCCCAAGATAATTATTATCTCTCAAATATCCCAATTGCTCAAGGTTTCTTACAAGCAAACCGCACAGATTACCTGCCTTGCAGATATTTATGAGCGTTATAATATCAAGTGTTCCGTCAATCTTCTCTTCTCTTGTGACATAAGGAAGAGCCGCGATCACCTCTGTGCCTGCATCTGCGGCGATCTTTAAATCTTTTAAAACACTGTCTTTTTCTTCTCCGAGAAGAAGTTTTGAATCAACATAAATTCTTTCGATTTTCTTTTTGTGCGAATCTCCTGCAAGATATCCGAGTGCAACGCCAAGCTGCTCTTTACTACTGACAAGCACATGTATATCCGCCTTTCTCTTTTGTACCTTCAGATGATTATCTGACGATTCAGCACTGTCGATATTTTTATCCGCACTTCGATCATATGCTTTTTCCTTGGCATCACCCGAATCAAGGAGTATCTCAAGCATCTTATCGCAAAGACTGCGTCTGTACTCATTAAGCTCGCTCACAGGGATAAAGATTCCGCATCCTGCCCCGTTATCATCTATTGAAACAACAACATCATCCGCTTCAAAAGGTGTATTTCCGAGCTTTCTAAGCTGCTTTTCAATATTCTGCGCATCCATCGGTCTGTTAGAAGCCGTCTGAACTTCTTTTCCCGTAATCTCACAGACAACTCCGCTGTTATCCTTTAGAAGCATTGTAAGCTTTGCAGTGCTCCCCGCGGTAAGATCACAGTAAATATCACACTTTATCTTCTTCTCGTAGCCGAGATATTTTTCTTTTATCATCTTGAAAACTTCTTCAGAAGTTCCGTTATACGCAGGCGATGAAACGGTTACCATTTCTCTTCCGTTATGCCTGTGATAATATCCGTCGCTTATACCCGTTCTGAGATAAAGAGCCTTCAGAATATCCATATCCTCCTTGGATACCCTGTGTTCCTTATCGGGCTCTTTATAGTACAAGTCGATGTATTTTCTGTAAAGCGAAGTTACGCCTGCCGCATACTCAGGCTTTTTCATACGTCCTTCTATCTTAAAAGAATCGATTCCGGCGCTAATAAGTTCCGGAATCAGATCTATCGTGCACATGTCCTTAAGGCTGATAGGATATTCCTCTTTTCCGTTTGATCCGGCAGTCTTATAGGGAAGTCTGCACGGCTGCGCACAACGGCCTCTGTTACCGCTTCTCGTTCCAACCATACTGCTGAAAAGACAGGCCCCCGAATAGCAATAGCACATCGCTCCGTGAATAAATGCTTCAACTTCAATATCAGCCTTTTCGCGGATTGCCTTCATTTCAGAAAGGCTGAGCTCTCTTGCGGGAACAACTCTGCAACATCCAAGCTCTTTTAAAAGCTTTGCTCCGTAAACTCCCGTAACGGTCTGCTGCGTGCTTGCATGAACCTCCACATTCGGAAATTCGTCACGCAAAAACTTCATTACACCAAGATCCTGCACGATAACACCGTCAAGATTCTTTTCGGCATAAGGAAGCATAAAGTCATATACTTCGGAAAACTCTCGCTCTTTAACGAGAGTATTGACTGTCATATAAATTTTTTTATGGTGTAAATGTGCATAAGAAATAGCATCCAGAACCTGGGCCTCATCAAAATTGTCCGCATACGCCCTTGCTCCGAATTTAGAGCCACCAAGATAAACGGCATCGGCACCTGCATTGAAAGCGCCTACCATTGTTTCATAGCCCCCGGCGGGAGCCAAAAGTTCGACTTTTTTCATATTCATATAAAAGGCTGTCCCTAAAGACAGCCCCATTAAATCACCTTTTATTACCTTTAACCTGTGTTTCTAACTGAATTATCTTTTTGGAAGAATCATCAAGTTTACTCTGAAGACTCTTGCTGTTCTTCTCGGTATTCTCAAGCTTTATCTGCGTGGCGATAAGCTCATGCTTAAGATCGTAGAGCTCTTTTTCCTTCTCGGTAAGCTGCTCTTCCATAAGTTCTATCTGCTTCTTCAACTTGAAATAGTCATCCGCAATATTAAGCTGTAACAAAACATTCTGCGTATCTACCGGCTGCCTCTTAAAGCTGTCTAACTTGTTATATTCCGCAATCTTATTGTTAATGTACGAAGCTACTTTCTGAAGATACTCCTCGCCTTCGTAGCCGCTTAAGGTGAATACTTTTCCCCCGATAATTACTTCAGTATCCGTTTTAGAAGCCATAGTTTTCTCCCTGCATAAAAAATCAACCAATAAGCAAATTTGTACTTTTAAATTATATATCGGTATCGACGGGGTTTTCAAGTCCCAAATGAGCATACGCAATATCAGTAACCACGCGTCCTCTGGGAGTTCTGTTTATGAAACCGTTTTTTATAAGATAAGGTTCGTAAACATCCTCGATGGTTCCGGGATCCTCTCCTATCGCAGCCGCCAAAGTATCGAGTCCGACAGGCTTTCCCGCAAATTTGTTTATCATGGTAAAAAGAAGATTTCTATCCGTATGGTCAAGTCCCATCTTATCAACATCCATAAGATCAAGAGCTGTCATTGCAACTTCGCCCGTAACTTTTCCGTCAAACTTAACCTGTGCAAAATCCCTGACACGCTTAAGTATCCTGTTGGCAAGTCTCGGCGTTCCTCTGCTTCGCCTTGCCATCTCAACTGCGCCGCCTTTGTCTACATCGACATCAAGGAGCTTTGCAGACTGCAAAATGATACTGCAAAGTTCGTCAATATCATAAAACTCCATTCTGTGGATCATTCCAAATCTGTCTCTTAGAGGGGCAGAGAGCATTCCCGCTCTGGTTGTCGCTCCTATAAGCGTAAAATGAGGAAGATCCAGTCTTATAGATCTTGCAGTAGGCCCCTTTCCTATCATGATATCAATAGCATAGTCCTCCATAGCAGGGTAAAGAACTTCCTCAACCTGCCTGTTGAGACGATGTATTTCATCCACAAAAAGGATATCACCTTCCTGAAGATTATTTAATATAGCCGCCATATCACCGGGCTTTTCGATAGCCGGTCCGCTTGTGATCTTGATATGTACGCCCATCTCATTTGCAATGATTCCTGCAAGAGTGGTCTTACCAAGTCCGGGCGGTCCGTAAAAAAGAAGGTGATCGAGACAATCTCCTCTTTTCTTCGCAGCCTCAATATATATCTTAAGACTCTCCTTGATCTTCTTCTGTCCGATATACGAATCAAGGTTTTGAGGACGAAGAGATCCTTCGATCTTTATGTCTTCCCGATTTGCTTCCGGTGCCATTCCTCTGGCGTTTGTTACAATCTTTTTCTTTTCCATGGCTGTTTAAAACATCTCCTTAAGAGCAAGTTTAAGCAGATCTTCCGTATCTGCGGCTGCGCCTGCATCACTTCCGAGAACTTTTCTGACCGCTCTCATGGCATCGGATTGATTGTAACCAAGAGCCACAAGTGCAGCAACCGTCTCATCCTTTGCAGACGAGTTCTCACCCGAAAGTTCTCCTCCAAGTGAATCTCCGCCCTGTGAAAGCAACGAATCCTCCGTAACTTTTATCTTGTCTTTGAGTTCAAGAGTTATTCTTTCTGCAGTTTTTTTGCCGATTCCGGGAGCCTTTGCAATAGACGCACTGTCACCTGCTATAATCGCAAAACGAAGATCGTCCGGCGACATGACAGACAATATTGCAAGTCCGCCCTTAGGACCTATTCCGTTAACTGTAATAAGAAGTTTAAAAAGACCCAGCTCATCCCTTGAAAGGAATCCGAAAAGTGTAAACGCATCCTCTTTGACATTCGTATAAGTGTAAAGCTTTACCACTTCACCAATTCCGGGCATTCTGTCCATGGTAGAACCGGAAATATTTACGTTTATTCCAATGCCGTTAACGTCTACAACGGCATTTCCCTCCTCGATACTCTCAAGAATACCATTTACATAAGCAACCATATTTTCTGTTCTTTCCGTGTTTTTTATAGATAAACGCTGATCATATCAGTATTTATATAGATTAACAACCGTCACCCGATAACGGGTGACGGTGTTATGTCAATATTTTCGTATATATTACTTGTTCTGAAGATACTCATCAATACCCTTTGCGGCAGCTTTTCCTGCACCCATGGCAAGAATAACTGTAGCAGCGCCTGTAACAGCGTCACCGCCTGCAAATACACCGGGCTTTGATGTCTGTCCGTTGTCTTCTGCAACAATACATTTTCTCTTGTTGATATCAAGACCTGCTGTTGTTGAAGAAATAAGCGGATTAGGTGATGTTCCAAGTGACATGATAACCGCATCGCACTCAATCTCAAACTCAGAACCGGGCACCTCAACAGGACTTCTTCTTCCTGACTCATCAGGCTCGCCAAGTTCCATTCTGATACATGTGATTCCTGTTACCCAGCCGTTCTCATCAGCGTGAATCTCAACAGGATTGCAAAGAAGATCGAAGATGATTCCCTCTTCCTTAGCATGTCCTACTTCTTCCTTACGTGCAGGAAGCTCTTCCTCACCACGACGATATACAACATGAACTTCAGCTCCGAGACGAAGTGCTGTTCTTGCTGCGTCCATAGCAACATTACCGCCACCTACAACTACGCACTTTTTAGGTCTCATGATAGGTGTTCTTGAATTCTCATCAAAAGCTTTCATAAGATTGCTTCTTGTAAGGAACTCGTTTGCTGAGAATACACCCATAGCCTGCTCGCCGGGGATATTCATGAATCTGGGAAGTCCTGCTCCGGAACCGATGAATACAGCCTCAAAGCCTTCCTTCTCCATAAGATCGTCTATAGTAACAGACTTGCCGATAACAACGTCTGTCTCAAGCTTAACGCCAAGTGACTTAACGTTCTCGATTTCCTTTTTAACAACAGCGTCCTTAGGAAGACGGAACTCAGGAATACCGTATACAAGAACACCGCCTGCTTCATGAAGTGCTTCGAATATAGTTACATCGTAGCCCATCTTTGCAAGATCGCCTGCGCATGTAAGACCTGAAGGGCCTGAACCGATGATGGCAACTTTCTTGCCCTTCTTCTCCTTTGCACCCTCGGGCTTAATACCCATCTCTCTTGCTGTATCAGCAACATATCTCTCAAGCTTACCGATTGAAACGGCATCACCCTTTATACCTCTTACGCACTGGCCTTCGCACTGGCTCTCCTGAGGACATACACGTCCGCATACAGCGGGAAGTGCACTTGACTGGCTGATCACCTGATAAGCTTCCTCAACATTTCCCTGCTTAACCTGCTCGATAAATGCAGGAATATTGATTGATACAGGACATCCCTGCACACATTTGGGGTTCTTACAATTAAGACATCTGAGAGCTTCTTTCTCAGCTTCTTCTTTATTATATCCGAGACATACTTCTTTAAAATTAGTAGCACGTTCCTTAGCGTCCTGTTCGCGGACCGGAACTCTTACAAATCCATCCATCTTTTATTCTCCTATATAGTTATCGTAAATAGAATATATTTGCGAAACAAATCTTATATATATCAGTTGCAGTTTCCGCATCCACCGTGATGTGTATCACCTTCCTGAGCCTTGAGAAGAAGTCTTCCCTCCTCAGTCTTGTAGAGCTTCATACGATTCATTGCCTGGTCAAAGTCAACCTTGTGTCCATCAAACTCAGGACCGTCAACGCAGGCAAACTTAACCTGTCCATCAACTGTAAGACGGCAAGCTCCGCACATTCCCGTTCCGTCAACCATAATAGGATTCATGCTGACAATTGTAGGAATTCCAAGCTCTTTTGTAAGCTTGCAAACAAACTTCATCATGATCATAGGTCCGATAGCTACGCAGTGATCATATTTATTTCCTTCATCCCAAAGATCCTGGAGAGCCTTTGTAACCATTCCGCTTCTTCCGTAAGAACCGTCATCTGTTGTGATGTGAAGGTTACATACTTTCTTAAATCTCTCCTCCATGATAACAAGATCTTTAGTCTTAGCACCGATAATAACATCGCAGTCAACACCCTGTTCTTTTAACCACTTTGCCTGAGGGTAAACAGGAGCTGTTCCTACGCCACCTGCAATAAATACGATTTTCTTTTTCTTTAAGTCTTCAATGCTCTCTTCGCAAAGATCTGAAGGCTTACCCAAAGGTCCGACAACGTCAGCCAAGCAATCGCCAGCCTTGAGTTTGGAAAGTTTATATGTCTCAGCTCCTATAGCCTGAACAACAATCTCTACAGTCCCCTTTTCTCTGTCATAGTCGCATATTGTAAGAGGAATTCTTTCTCCCTCCTCATCAACACGGATAATCAAAAACTGTCCTGGTAAACATGCGTCCGAAACACGAGGAGCCTCAACGATCATCTGATAGATGTTCGTAGTAAGCTCATTTGCCTCTAAAATCTTGAACATAGTCATCCTCCTCCAATATCTGGTAATAGTATATAAAAATAAATTACTCTTTATTTGATGGTCTTTAATGTAAATCTGCCACCGGTATCATATCCGAGATGATTAAGCGTACCGTCATGCGTATTAACGGCAAACAATCTTCCCGTCTGAGTTCTTGTTCCGTCTCCTCGAACAAATTCTTCGATGATCTTATAGTACTCACCGGCGCCCGGAACCTCAATTACAGAATCATAAATATATTCATTATGTCCGCCGCCTCTTACACTTCCCTTTTCATCAAGAAGTACATCGAGAGCAAGAAGTTTACTCACAAGTCGTTGCACAGCCTGTTCTTTGGTAACTTTTCTGTCATACGCAAGAACATATTCACGTTCGACTATCTCACTCGGATTACCTTTTTCATTATATGCAATAAACTTAAAATTAGATGTTCCCATAGGCATAGGAATAGGCTCGGTATATTCCTGTGAGTCCATGGTCGGATCTGAACCGTCGGTTGTATAATAGATCCTGCATCCATCACCCGCTATGGCTACTATCATGGTGTTTTCTTTATAATCACCACTTGGTTCCATGATCTCGGGAGTAGGTGCCGTTCCGCCTTCTATTATAAAAGTTCTTTCAACGACAGAGCTTGATACACCATATTCATTGATAGCTATTGCTTTAATATTGTATTCGCCGTCTTTATCAATCTCAAATTCACTTCTGTACGCGTTGCTTCTCTTTGTAGGAGCGTCCTCATTTATTGTGTAATAAATGCTTGAACCGTCATCAACTGAAATTGAAACTGTGACTTTTTCCTCGTATGTTCCGTCTCCGGGAGTGAGTTCAGGGTCACTTGGAACATATTCTTTTCTAAGTGCCTCAGCAGATTCATTCTGACCTTCATTAAGAATCTCAGCTATTTTATCATATTCTCCCGCCTGTTTATATATCGAAATTATACTTTCGTACGCTGATGTAACAGAATCTTTTGGGTAAATTGACGAATCGGTTATTATTCTCAGCGTATCAACCGCATTTCCGGTTGACCCAAGTTCAAGATAACAATCCGCCAGTCCGAAAATAATATCTGTATTATAGGGATATCTCTTATTTCCTTCCGTGAGGTAGGCAACCGCCTCATACGTGTTGCCGTTACTCTTTGCCTTTTCGGCAAGTTTAAGATATTTAGCTCCTGTTCTGTCTTGAGACATAAAGATCAAAGTGACAAAAAGAACTAGGATCAGTATTCCTAAAAGGCTTCCAATGATGACATTCTTCTTTTGCTTAATATATTCAAAAACATCATCTTTATTTCTGTATTTGATCACAACTTTGGGCTTATCATCTTTAATGAGTCTATCTGCAATCGATGATAGCGTTGTATCTATTTCATTTTCTACTTCCGGCTCAAACTCCGGAACAATATTTATCTCCGCGCCACATTTATCACAGTACAGATGTCCATCGGGTATCTCGGCGCCGCAATTATGACATTTCATATCTTATACTCCACTATTATCTCTACTCTTTTTTCTACAATCATCTAAACATTGTAGCAGCTTCATAACAGTTGTTCATAAGCATAGCAATAGTCATGGGACCAACGCCACCGGGAACCGGTGTAATTGCCGAAGCAATCTCTTTTACCTCATCAAAGCATACATCTCCGCAAAGCTTACCGTCTTCATTTCGGTTAATTCCGACATCTATTACAACTGCACCTTCTTTTACATGATCTTTTGTGATCATACCGGCTTTTCCGACAGCTGCAATAAGAATATCCGCTCTCTTGCAGACTTCTTTAAGGTTCTTTGTTTTTGAATGCGCAACCGTAACGGTTGCATTTTCTCTCAACATCAGCATTGACATTGGTTTGCCGACAATATTGGATCTTCCTACGATAACACATTCTTTGCCGGCTATATCTATCTTGCCGTCGCACCCTCTCTTTAAAAGCTGGATGACTCCGGCAGGAGTGCAGGATACAAAGCCTTTCTCTCCTATGCAGAGTGCACCGACATTCATCGGATGGAATCCGTCTACATCCTTCCTCGGACTAATGGCATCGATAACCGTCTTCTCATCGATCTGTGAAGGAAGCGGCATCTGAACAAGTATTCCGTTAACGTCATCTCTGTTGTTGAGTTCATCGATAAGCTTAAGCAGCTCTTCCTGCGAAGTTTCCTTCGGAAGCTCATATGAAAGAGATCTGTAGCCAATATACTCACATGCCTTCTTCTTATTCCTTACATAAACCTGAGAAGCAGGATCTTCTCCGACAAGGATCACGGCAAGTGTAACCTCTATTCCCTGTTCCTTAAGACGGGCCGTTTTTTCTTTCAGTTCATCTTTTATAATCTGCGAAATCGCTTTTCCATCTATAATCTGTGCGCTCATGTGTACTCCTAAATGTAAATAGTTTTTATGATGATCAAATCAGTATTGCATCAGAACAATCCTGTAATCTTGCCGTTCTCGTCAACATCAATGTCGTAAGCGGCAGGATGCTTGGGAAGTCCGGGCATTGTCATGATGGCACCTGTGAGTGCAACCACAAATCCCGCGCCGGCGGAAACATAGACTTCTCTTACAGTTATATTGTATCCGGTAGGTCTTCCAAGGAGGCTCGGATCATCAGACAATGAATACTGAGTTTTTGCCATACATACCGGAAGTTTTGAAAATCCCATTTCTTCGATCTTAGCGATCTGTCTGCTTGCAGCAGGTGTATATGTTACTCCGTCTGCTCCGTAAATCTCTGTAGCAACCGTACCGATCTTATCCTTAATCGACATATCATCACTGTAGATAGGCGCATAGTTACTTGGCTTTGTATTAATTGTATCAATAACTTCTTTTGCAAGAGCTTCGCCGCCTTCGCCGCCTTTTGCCCAAACTTCGGCAAGAGCAAATCTGCAATCCTTTTTCTCGCAGAACTCTTTTACAAAATTAGTCTCTTCTTCAGTATCTGTAATAAAGGAGTTGAGTGTTACAACAACGGGAACGCCGTACTTCTGGATATTCTCGATGTGCTTCTCAAGGTTTACGATTCCCTTCTTAAGAGCTTCAAGGTTTTCTTTTCCAAGCTCTGTCTTAGGAACTCCTCCGTTATACTTAAGTGCTTTGATTGTTGCAACAAGAACAACCGCATCAGGCTTAAGTCCTGCTATTCTGCACTTGATATCAAGGAACTTCTCAGCTCCGAGATCCGCACCGAATCCTGCCTCGGTGACGGTGTAATCAGCAATAGAAAGAGCTGTCTTTGTAGCTCTTACCGAGTTACAACCGTGTGCGATATTTGCGAAAGGACCGCCATGGACAATAACAGGTGTGTGCTCAAGTGTCTGAACAATATTGGGCTTAAGCGCATCTTTAAGAAGAGCTGCCATCGCTCCGACAGCCTGAAGGTCACCCGCTGTTACAGGCTCACCCTTAAAGTTATATGCAACAATTATGTTTGAAAGTCTCTTCTTGAGATCTTCAAGATCGCTTGAAAGGCAAAGAATAGCCATAATCTCAGAAGCAACCGTGATAACGAAATGATCTTCTCTCGGAACACCGTCTGCCTTTGCGCCAAGTCCCACAACGATATTTCTGAGCGCACGGTCGTTCATATCCTCAGCTCTTTTCCAGATGATCTGTCTTGTATCGATCATAAGCTCATTACCCTGCTGGATATGGTTATCAAGAAGTGCGGCAAGCAGGTTGTTTGCAGAAGTGATCGCATGGAAATCACCTGTGAAATGAAGGTTTAAGTCTTCCATGGGAACAACCTGAGCATATCCGCCACCTGCAGCTCCACCTTTTATTCCAAAGCAAGGTCCGAGTGAAGGCTCTCTGAGTGCGATAACAGTCTTATGTCCAAGTCTGTTAAGGGCATCTCCGAGTCCTACGGATACAGTTGTTTTTCCTTCTCCTGCGGGAGTGGGGTTGATCGCTGTAACAAGAATAAGTTTTCCTTTCTTGTTGTTTTCAGCCTTTTTAAGATATTCCTCAGTAAGTTTAGCCTTGTATTTTCCGTAAAACTCAAGGTCGTCCTCTTCAACACCTACCGACTTTGCAACTTCTTTGATATGAAGCATCTTAGCTTCCTGTGCAATTTCAATATCACTTTTTACTCCCATTTACTCTCCTCCTACCATTTGTTCAAATTCAACTTTTGTCATAAGGACTTTTCTTGGCTTAGTGCCTTCTTCATCACCTACAACACCGGCTTCACAAAGCTGATCCATTATCCTGGCCGCTCTGTTAAATCCAATCTTAAATACTCTCTGAAGCATTCCGATAGATGCTTTCTCTTTATCTATGATCATCTCTCCGGCCTGGACAAAATACTCGTCTCTGGCAGATGCCGCATCGCCAGAACCTGCTGATGTGCCGCCTCCGCCCTGGCTCTGAATGTTCTGAATCTGCTGTTCTATTTCCTCACCGTAAGATGATTCTATTCCCTGATTTCTCAGGAAATCTGTAACTGCCTGAACTTCCTTATCGGAAACAAATGCGCCCTGCATTCGTGCCGGCTTTGTATATCCCTGAGGATAAAAGAGCATGTCTCCCTTTCCAAGGAGCTTCTCCGCACCGGTTATATCAAGGATTGTTCTTGAGTCAACACCACTTGATACGGCAAATGCAACTCGGCTCGGCATATTGGCCTTGATAAGGCCTGTGATAACGTCAACCGAAGGTCTCTGAGTTGCTATGATCAAATGAATACCGGCTGCTCTCGCAAGCTGTGTAAGTCGGCAGATTGCATCCTCAACTTCATTTGCGGAAACCATCATAAGGTCTGCAAGCTCATCTACGATAACGACAAGCTGTGGAAGAACCTGTTTCTCCGGATCACCGCTGTTTTCAACGGATTTGTTATATCCCTTGAGATCTCGGACACCCGCCTCGGCAAACTTCTTGTATCTGTTTGTCATCTCGGCAACAGCCCAGTTAAGCGCAGCCGCAGCTTTTTTAGGATCTGTCACAACAGGAATCATAAGGTGTGGGATTCCGTTGTAAACGCTGAGCTCAACGATCTTGGGATCGATCATGATCATCTGAACTTCTTCAGGTTTAGCCTTATAGATAAGGCTCATGATTATTGTATTTATACATACGGACTTACCAGATCCCGTAGCACCCGCGATAAGAAGGTGCGGCATCTTGGAAATATCCGTAACTACCGTCTTTCCTGCTATGTCTTTGCCGACAGCAAAGGCAAGTTTTGATGAGAACTCCTTAAACTCTCTTGACTCAAAGAGATCTCTTAATGCAACAGCCTGATTTTCCTTGTTCGGAACCTCGATTCCGACTGCAGCTTTACCTGGAATGGGCGCTTCTATTCGGATATCCCTTGCAGCAAGGTTCATCTTGATATCATCGGCAAGTCCGACGATCTTGTTGACCCTGACACCCGCTTCGGGCTGAAGTTCAAATCTTGTTACCGAAGGACCCTGACTTATATCAGTAACAGTTACATTTACGCCGAAAGTCTTAAGTGTCTCCTGCAATTTAAGTGCCGTCTCCTTAAGCTGTCTTGCAGTCTCAAGGTTTTTATTCTTAACACCCTTCTCCAAAAGACTTACAGGAGGGAATACGTATTTCTTGGCAATTGCACGTTTATGTGCCTCAATCTCTTTTTCCATTCCGACATTAACCGTATGCGGTCCGGGGCCTGAAGGAACATGCACAGCTTCGGCAGTCGATGTGATCTTGGACGAAGCGCCGGGCGATCTGGAAATATGGTCCTGAGCATGTATCGCATAATCGCCGTTCATGCCGTTTCCAAGATCTTCTGCATGTATCGGTACATCGGGAAGAATATCTTCCGGTGCTTCTTTAGGAGCAGCCTTTGCCACAAGCTTACCGTGATTATCAGGTAAAGCAACAGGCTCCTCTTCCTTTGATGAACCAAAATCCATGCTGTGAATTCTTGGCTCTGTGACAAGAACTCTTTGTCCGTCAGGTTCAATGTTTGTCTCTATCTCATGCTTATTGAGCATGATCTCATGAATATCGTCGTGGAACTCTTCCTCATCGGGAATAAATACGTTCCCAACGTTTTCTTCTTTATTATCACCATAAATATGGATATTATCACTTTTTTCTTCTTCAACATCTTCTTTGGTGATGTTGGTATCAAGCATTACTCCCCGGACATTTTTCTCCATCCTGAGGATCTTTGCGTCTTCTTTTTGTTCAATGGCAAGGCGTTTTTCTTCTTTTATCTCAGCTCTGCGCTTCTCTGCCATCTCACGCCTTCTCTCGGCGTAGTCTCTGTAATTTGCAGCATCTTCTCTTGTCTTCTCAATAAGCTTCCTGCTACCGTTTCTGATACCACCGACAAAAGACTGTTCGGTAAATATCACCATGCTCACAATGCCTATAAGAAGCAGTACAAGAGCCGTTCCCGCAAATGACAGGTGTTTGTACAATACATAAGCAAGGGTACCGCCGAAGAATCCGCCTCCGTCTCTACCCGCTTTTGCCGAATTAAATATAAATGCAACATCGTAATTCTGCGCCTGCTGTGGTCTGTTCGTAAAAAGCTCCGCGATTATACCTATCATAAAGAAAAGTACAATTCCGGAAACGACCTTACGCTGTGCTGCACTTGAGCCGTAATTTGCCACTGAAATAAGAACAGCGCCCAATGCCACAAGTGGTGCAAAATACGCCGTAATACCGAAAAAGCCAAATAATATTCCGCTTACTGCACTACCAAGCTCTCCGCAAACACCGAAATTACATAAGAAAAGGAAAATTGTTAAAGCGACCATTGCAATAACCACAAGTTCGCTTCTTAAAGAATAGTCAATTTCTTCTGCTTTTCTGGCGGAAGTGTTTGCTCTGGAGTAGCTTCTACCCGTACTCCTCGAAGCGGTCTTTCTTGTCTGTTTTCTACCATTATTACTCTGTGCCATATTCTCCCCTTGATTTATACAAAACTCTTATAAGTATACCATTTTCTAACCCCATATGCTATACTAACGTTATTGTAGTTTTGCGTAAAGGAGATAAAAATGGAATTCACACAGGAGTTAGAAACAGGCACTTTTAAAATGGTCGGCGCAGCGGAAGCAACATTAAAACTTAAAGAAGTCGCCGAAAAGTGCAGACTTGTCAGAACAGACAACGGGGTTAAAGTAGAGCTTGCATACACAGGTCCTAACGCCGGTAAATATATGCAGTACATTGAAAAGCATAAAGAAGAGCTTACAAAGTATCTAATGAATCCCGACGAAACCGATCTTTACGAATGGATGGAATCATCACATCAAAGTCCCATCACTCTCAAGAAACATGAGAAAGAAAAGCTGCTTTTGTATGTAAATTTTGATCCTACTACAAGAATTATGTTAACAGGAATAGCCGACGAAAACGTAACTCTTAAACTCGGCGCTCCTCTTATGGAAATTAACATCGACGAACTCACAAGAGACGAGTTCAAGCTCAAGATCTACAACATGCTTTTACTCGCCGATGAAATTGCAGTTCTTATGGGAAATCTCGACCTCCGCAAGATGTCAAATATCCAGATTGTAAAAACATATCTCGCAGAAATTTACGACAAATATCATGAAAACCCTTGATCCAAAACATAAAGCGGTGTAATGAGCTTCACTCTTACTCCGCTTTTCTATTGCAACAATCTATATATTTATATAATAAGCATTCCGAGATTCTTTTCAAATGCTATTCCTTCATTTCCCGAAGCACCGTCTTTTTCAGCATCTTCAACAGACGCACGTATGAAATCCCCCGCAAGTTTTGAGGCTTCAAGAACATTCATACCGTTAAGGATTCCTCCAAAAAGAACTGCCGCAAAAAGATCTCCCGTCCCCGAATAATGAACACCGTTTGTATGAGACTTTATAAGGCCGTGGCCGTCTTCCGTTATCATAAGATTTCCGACTTCGCCCGCTTCAGGTACCGGTATTCCCGTAACGGCTATTATCTGCTTTCTTGCTCCTCTGACTTTTTCGGATACTTCAAGTATATAATTTATAAGCTCATCTCCCGAATACTTACGGTACTCACCGGAATCAACATCCGCAAGAAGACAAAGTTCCGTTATATTCGGTGTTATTATATCAGCCTCTTTAACCATCTCCTTAATCGCGCCGAGAAGCTCTTCCGAATAATTCATGTATCTCTCACCGTCATCTCCAAGCACGGGATCAACAAGTACACGTGTGCCTTTAGTCTTAAAAGCCTTTATGAACTCAAGCGCATTATTGGCCTGTACCTCGTTCAACATAAATCCGGTAATGATTCCGTCAAAACACGCTTTTTGCTCTATGTATTTGGCTGTATACTCCGGTATAACTCCCGTAAGATCCTTACAATAATATGATGAAAAGCCCGTCTGAGCACTAAGTACCGCTGTCGGCACCGCACATGTTTCTATTCCCATTGCTGAAAAGACTGAAATATCTGCCACAAGTGAACATTTTCCCAAACCGGAAAGATCATTTATTGCTGCTACTCTCATTATGTTTCCTCTCTCGCCTGTTTATTTATAGCACTTTTCCAATATACTCCCATTCTGGTATCACATAAATATACAGCTCTATATAATTATTAAATACCAGATTCATCTGCACATCGATTGCATCCCTGCAGAACATATTTAATTGAATAGGGAATTTCGGAGAAATTTCAATTAAAAAGACACGACCCAACAATGATATGAGCCATGCCTTATAAATCTAATCAAACAGCGATCCAAAGATCACAGATTAACGAACTGCTTTGTACTGTCAGAAAGCTGGTTTGTAACACGGTTATTGTTATCCATAGCCTCTCCGATACCCTGCATTTCTCCGACAATCTCTGTCGAGTTAGATGCTGAAGTATTGATTGCTACAGTACTTTCCTTAACAGACTCACTGATCGAAGTAACGGATGTTGCCATCTCAGCCATGATTGCATTGAGATTATCAGCCTTCGCATTGAACTTACTGAGCATATTGTCAATGATTACTGCTGTATTGCCGTACTTCTCACCGATTTCTACAAATGAATCATAATCGGAAAGAACTGTTGTGTTAATGAAATCAAGAACCTGAAGTGCGTTATCCGAAAGGTCCTTAACTGCGCTTGTAACATTCTGGCTGATTGCCTGAATATTTCCGGCTGTCTGTCTGCTATTTTCAGCAAGTGAACTGATTTCTTCAGCAACAACCGCAAAACCCTTACCTGCTTCGCCGGCTCTTGCCGCTTCAATACTTGCATTAAGCGCAAGAAGGTTAGTCTGTGATGCAATATCAAGAATGACATTTGTAAGTTCACCGATCTGGTTAACCTGCTCACTCTCTTTAACAGACATTTCAAGAACCTTACTGAGTTCTTCCATCTTAGCACCTGTATTGCTCTTTTTAAGATTAGCTTCATCACGAACGTTTGATGCCTCAACCTTGATCTCCGTTGCAGCTTCCTGTCCGCCGTATACTTCATCATTTATGCTCTGAGTAGCACGCTTAACATCTTCAAGCTTATCAAGCATACGATTTGCTGTATGTGATACATTCTCCATACTTGCAGAAAGTTCTTCGAGAGCTGCCGATGTATTTGAAACATTGTCATTTGCCTTCTGAATCTTCATGGAAACTTCTTCTTCAGAAGTAGCAAGTACCAATGTACCCTCTCTGATCTCACGCATGATTGTCTGAAGAGTTTCAATGAATCTGTTGAATCCCTTCTTAAAATATATAAGCTCAGAATCAACGCTTGTCGTAATTCTCGAAGTAAGGTCACCCTGACCGTTATCAATTTCATCAATGATCCTGTTAACTTCATTGGACATTGAAGAAATCTTACGGATAATAAGGAAATAATTCATAAAGAATGTTGCAATAATGCAAAGGATAAAGATGCTAAGTCCGATAATAGTTTTTGCTACCGCACCGTTTCTCATATCTATCATGTCATAGATAGATCCTGTTGCAATCTGCTCCACAGCATAATTAAGCTCCTGCAAATTCTGCTCCACTACCCCGAGCTGATCCTTTACATCTGTTTCCATCATGTGTGCACATGAAGCACCTTGCGCCTTCTTCGCAAGCTCATATGCCTCATCAACGAGACTTACATACTTCTCAACACTTTCCGACAACTGCTGAGCTACACTCAAGGCTTTCACCGAATACTCACTTGTATTCTTTCCAAGCTCATCCATAAGATCTGTCAGATTCTTTTTGAGCTCCGCTCCGTTCTGCTGCACCACATTTTCAATATTCTTCTTCTGTTCTCTGTCTGTATATATATAACTAAAAGGCTGAGAATACAGGAAATAGACCTTGGCAGATATCTTGCCTTCGTAATTATTTACATTGGCAATATACGACATAAGAGAAGAAGACATATTAACAGAGTTGTCCAATGAGTCCATCGTTGTAAACATGACCAGTCCAAAAACAAGAGCCATAATAACGTTAACGGCAATAACCTGAGTTAGAATAGAATTAAACCACTTAATACCACTTTTTTTTCGTTTGTGTCCCATATAACCCTCCAGATGCTAGTTGTAATAAAGCGCATTAGTTTACTCAATAATAATATAATTGCATTATAATTTAAGCAAGCTGAGTTAATATAAATAGTAAAAATTTCATATATTTATCCAGTATTTGCAAGAAATTAGTTAAAAAAATGCTACTTTATCACTGTTCTTTAGCAACAAAAAGTGTTCCTACTTTCTTTTTTTCGATAATATCATATAATTTTTCCGGGTTTTTTCCGTTGGTAATAAGCACGTCTATTCCATGTGATGTAGCTAGTTCTGCCGCTTCCAGTTTAGTGATCATTCCGCCGGTTCCTCTGTTTGAGCCCGATCCGGACGCAACACTCTTAAGCTCTTCAGTTATCTCTTCTACTCTGCTGATAACCTTGGCATTGGGATCCGTATTGGGATTGCCGTCGTAAAGCCCGTCAATATCAGAGAAAATAATTAGCTTACTTGCATTACAGAAAATAGCAACAAGCGCAGAAAGCATATCATTGTCGGAAAAGAGCTTCTTATCCGACTCAATCTCCGTATGGCTAACCGAATCATTTTCATTAACTATGGGAATAATATGATTTTCCAAGAGTGCATCGAATGTATTCTTGAGATTTTCGCTTCTTACAGGATTACAGAAATCCGCATTATCAAGCAAAATCTGTCCGACCATTCTGTTATATTCACCAAAGAATTTATCATACAGATGCATGAGCTCAGTCTGTCCGACCGCTGCAGCCGCCTGCTTGAGCCTTATCTCCTTGGGCTTCTGCGCAAGGCGCATCTTTCCTGCGCCTACCGCAATCGCTCCCGAAGATACCAGTACCAGATCGTACCCCAGATTCTCAACACCGGACAGCGCTCTGCATAAATGATCAAGTGAACGAATATCAACATTTCCGCTGTCATTCGTTATAGTAGATGTTCCAACTTTTACAACTATTCTCTTCTTACTTACGCTCATATCAGTTCCTTCTTCACTTTATCAGAATAAATTGATTTTATATTGGCATAGTTAATTAGTCAAGAAGTTGCTAAATTGAGCCTGTGAAGTAAGATAATTAGTTACCTTTTTCAAGAAATGGTCTCGCAAATTTGACATTAAAGAAATCGATGAGCGGTCCCATAAAGAATGCCGTTAATATGCCACTATTACGAAAACAACTTGTATATTGCCGCAGTCACATTAATTCCGGGTCCGTAGCATGCCAGCAGCGCATCTGCGTTATTGTAGTTTGCAAGGTCATACGGAAGATTCGTACTAAGCACCACACTCTTTTTGCCACTTGTCTTTGCTTTTTCAATCAGCACATTTACCGAAGCAGTGTTTTTAAGATCCTCTCCCGTCGCGCAGGAAGATATGCATACGACCACATCCGCTTTTTGGATATCGGAATCTGCAGTAGCCGGCAAGCCGCCTTCAGTGCTCACATATGTAACAGACTTAGCTCCTGCCTTTTGAACACCTGACTTGATCGCAGATAATTCATCTTTCTTAGGATAAAAAATAACTACCTTCTTATCTTTTCCGACAGGACAAACGCCGTCATTTTTCTCTTCCTTAACGCCTGCTGTTGCAAGTTCCCATTCAACGGCTTTATGCTGCTTAGAGCCGACCAAGCTTGCAGCCTCCTGTGGAGAAGCTTCTACGGAAGTATCCAAAAGTCCGTATTTATCCTTAGCCTGCAAAATTCTCATCACAGAATCATTCAGTCTTGCTTCGGAAATCTCTCCGCTTTTGACCTTTGCCGCAAGAGCTTCAATATACGCATCCACATCTTTCAAACTCTTGGACGAAGTAAGGCTTACAGGCATCAAAATGATATCCGCGCCGGCATTTATCGCTCTGGCCGATGCATCAACCTTGTCAAAATTCGTAGATATGGCATCCATCTCCATAGAATCGGTAATGATAAGTCCCTTATATCCAAGTTTTCCTCTTAGGATCTCCGTCAAAAATTTCTTTGACAAAGTCGCGGGTAAATATATCTTTTGTCCGGAAGACTTTGAAACGCACATTTCATTTTCTATCTGCGGGTATTGAATATGCGCCGTCATTATAAAATCCGAAGCCGAAGCAAGAGAAGCATACGGAACGAGCTCTGTTTTCACCAGCTCCTCATAAGTCTTATTGACCTTTGGAAGTCCTGTATGGCTGTCAACATCCGTATCTCCGTGTCCCGGAAAATGCTTAAGACAAGTCATTACACTCTGTCCATGAAGGCCGTTTACATACTGCAATCCAAACTGCGTTACAACATTTGGATCTTCCGAAAAAGACCTGACACCTATAACGGGATTTGCCGGATTACTGTTCACATCCACAACCGGTGCAAAATCAAGATTAAATCCCTGCACAGCCAATTCCTCACCGATCACGTTTGCAGCTTTAAAAGCATTTGCAGCATCGCCCGTCGCCGCAACAGCCATGTTTCCCGGCAACTTCGTACCGGTCTTTAAACGTGTGACTCTTCCGCCTTCCTGATCTACAGCGACAAACATCTTGGATTTAAAACCACCACTTAAATGAGCTTTCTGAATGCTGTTTATCAACTTCGTTGTCTGAGCCGCATCCTTAGTATTCTGCAAAAAAAGAATCACTCCGCCAAAATCATATTTCTTCAGAGCACCTGTAATCTCCGAATTTAAAGAAGTCAGCTCCTTATCGTTCCAGGTTCGCATCGACGGCATGATCATCTGAGCCAGCTTTTGTTCCACCGTCATTGATGAAGCAATAGCCTCAACCGACTCCTTCGCTTTTGCATAACTACCGTTATTGCAAGATACCCCTGTTGCCATCACGCATGCCAAAAGAATTGATGTAAATCGCCTCATATGATCACCTTTCTGTTGTACATTTATGAATATTGAAAAAGCGCGTAACCACGCGCTTTTTAAGTTATGGATTAGACGGGAGTCGAACCCGTGTCCAAAAATTCATCCCCTGTACTTCTACTATCATAGTCAATTATTGCGGGATTCTGCATCCCTGTTCCCTCATGCCTGCAGTAATTGACAACCGCAAACAATCGGTAGCTTCATGATACGACCACAACCGCAAAGCTTAAGCTGTGTCGTTTCCTACAAGTTTTGACGCCGATTACCGGATATGTAGGTGTACCCGGGTCGACGGGCTGCACTTAGGCAGCGTATGCTAAATTATCGTTAGCGTTTAATTTTAATTTGAGGTTTAACGCACCATCCTGCGGATAGCTTCTCCAGCTTCAAAATCCCTGTCGAAACCTTTACTAACCCTTATTAAATTATATGCAAAGAGCCTGTGGCTCTTATTGCTTATTAAGTATATCGTCTAAACAGCCATTTATCAACAGCTTTATCACTTAAATCTCATCTTGAATTCTTTTTCAGCTTCTCTCTGCTGGTCTTTCTTGGCCATATCCGCACGTTTATCATACAGCTTCTTACCTTTGGCAAGACCGATCTCGACCTTAACCCTGCCGTTCTTAAAGTACACTTCAAGTGGAACAAGTGTATATCCCTGAACCATCTTCTGCTGGTCGAGTTTTCTTATCTCAGTCTTGTGCAAAAGAAGTTTCTTAACCCTGAGCGGATCCTTATTAAAGATGTTTCCCTTCTCATACGGAGTGATATTCATTCCCATGATAAAAGCTTCACCTTTATCAATACTGATCCAGGCTTCTTTTATACTGCACTTTCCCTGGCGGATAGATTTAACTTCCGTTCCGAAAAGTTCAATACCTGCCTCGTATTTTTCTTCTATAAAATAATCGTGATAAGCCTTTTTGTTATTGGCTACCAGCTTTCTTGCCTTATCTTCTGCCATAATGATTCCTTTTTATTTTCTTCTTTTCCCTTTGCCCTGAGCGCTTCTTGCAGCCTTACTCGTGGCAGACTTCTTGTATTTATGCACCTTGTAAACTTTGCGGGTTGATTTCTTCTCGCCGTTATCATCAGTCTTTTTTCTTCCGGAACGTGATGATTTCGCCGCAGAACCTCTTCCGGCCTTAACACTTTTTTTGCGCTTAGGCTTAGGCTCTCCCGTCCTCGGATCGGGCTCATACTCATTAAGATCTATCAGCCTGCCCGCATATTCAACAAGTCTTTTCCTGACAAGCTCTTTTGCAGAATCCTCCGAATCGTCAAACTCATCCTCTGAATAGTCTACACCCTCGTTTATATTTTCCGCAGCTTCACTGAGCTTTCTGATCTTCCTTGCCTTATCCTCGGCAATCTTTCTTGCTTTTGGAACAAAACGATCCCCAACAGGGTAAAAATCTTCATCATCGCTATCGGGATCTATCAACATAAAGTCTATCGTCTTGGTAATCCTGTCAGCTCCGAGAACACGGATCATGACTTTCATTCCGAGAGTATACTCTTTGTGATATCGCTCTCCCACAAGCTTCATCGAAGTTTCATCATACACGTAGAAATCATCTTCCATTGAAGCCGCTCTGATCATGCCCTCGCAGGAGTTTTCAAGTTCAACGAACATTCCCCACTGAGTAACGCCGGAAATAACACCTTCAAACTTCTCTCCGATATGATTTTCCATGTACTGGGCCTTCTTGAGCTTTTCAGTCTCACGCTCAGCCTCTTCCGCTCTTCGTTCCATCTCGGATGAATGCTTTGCAACTTCATCCAAAATTTCCTCATAGTGAGAAGCCTTGGCCTCATTCATCCTTCCGCGAAGATGATCCTTGATTATTCTGTGTATCTGAAGATCGGGATATCTTCTTATCGGTGACGTAAAGTGGCAATAGTAATCAAACGCAAGTCCGAAGTGTCCCGTGCAGTCTGTGCTGTACTTAGCCTGCATCATGCTGCGAAGAGTCATTCTGCTGACTACCGCTTCTTCTTTGGTTCCTTCTATGCCCTTTAAGAGTTTCTGTATCTCTTTTGGCTTAACTCCCTCATCTCTTCTGGTTTTGATATGGAACCCGAAGTTATTTACAAAAACAGAAAGAGTTGCGATCTTCTCAGGATCGGGCTGTTCATGAATACGATACACGAAAGGACTCTGCATGAAATAAAAATGCTCTGCAACAGTCTGATTGGCAGCAAGCATGAAATCTTCAATAAGCTTTGTTGCCGTATTTCTTTCACGCATAACTATATCT
Organism: Butyrivibrio sp. AE2005; assembly: GCF_000686965.1. Classification (NCBI taxonomy): domain Bacteria; kingdom Bacillati; phylum Bacillota; class Clostridia; order Lachnospirales; family Lachnospiraceae; genus Butyrivibrio; species Butyrivibrio sp. AE2005. The sequence continues at coordinate 290,544 of NZ_JMMD01000001.1, read as the reverse complement.
GTAGGATTTCCGTCCGCATCAAGAAGAATCTTTGATTCAGGAAAATCAAAGTCAATAGCGCCTTTCTTCTCACGTCTTTTTCTGAGAATACCGGAAAGGACCGCCATATCTCTGAACATGGGAACAAGATCTTTGTACTTGGCAATCTCCTCTTCATCCTCATCTTCAAGAATCTTCGCAACCGAAGTATAGGACATTCTCTCGTTGACGTTAATGACTGACTCAACTATGTTGTGGTCGACGATACCGCCGTTTTTATCGACAGTCATAAGACAGCTAAGTGCAAGCCTGTCTTCGCCGTGATTTAAAGAGCATATGCCGTTGGAAAGTCTGTGCGGAAGCATAGGGATTACTCTGTCAACAAGATACACACTGGTTCCTCTCTTGAGCGCTTCCCTGTCAAGTGCAGAGCTCTCCTGAACATAATTCGTAACATCGGCAATATGAACACCCAGATGATAAAGTCCCTCTTCATCAATATAGAGGCTTACCGCATCGTCAAGATCCTTGGCATCCTCACTGTCAATGGTTACCATGGTGAGATTCCTTAAGTCCTCTCTCCCGTACATATCGGCTTCGCTGATAAAATCAGGGCACTTATTCGCCTGGTTTATGACCTTCTCGGGGAACTCCGTGGGGATTCCGTTATTCTTTACAATAGACAGAATATCTACTCCGGGATCGTTTATATTTCCGATTATCTCAAGAACTTTGCCCTCAGGCTTCTGTCTCTTGGCTACATTTCCGTAGTCGGTTAATTTAACAAGAACTTTGTCGCCGGTAACAGCCTTATTATGATGTTCGATAGGAATAAAAATATCGCTGGTAAACTTATCGCTGTCGGGAATAACAAAACCAAAATTCTTCTCAGCCTGGTACGTTCCGACAATCTCTTCAATACCTCTTACAAGAATATTTCTGATACGGCCTTCTTTTCTTTTACCCGTCTGTTCTTTCAGAAGCTCAACTTCAACAGTGTCGGAATGATAAGCCCCGTGCACGTATTCCTCGGGGATAAAAATATCCTCATCCATATCGTCAACGCTAACAAAGCCGAATCCTCTGGCGTTTGAGATAAATTTACCCACTATAAGCTCAGCGGATTTTTTCTTGCTTCCGCCATATACGCTGTCTTCTATTCTCTTAAGTTTTTTCCCCTTACTCATAATTAAGCTCCACGACATTATGTCAAATACGAAATAAGGCACTCTAAATTAATAGAGTGCCCGAAATCCATCAAAAACAAAGATCAAATAATATTCATATCAAGAAATACACTTAATAAGATGAAAAGAATAGCAAGGACAACTGTTAACTTCTTCATCATTCCTTCTGAAGAACGTCCCTTATTCTTACCCCAGTATGTATTCTCAACTGAACCTTGAATTGCCCCAAGTCCCTGGCTCTTGCCTTCCTGAAGAAGAACAAGAACTACCAGAACGGCACATATCAATATAAAAATTACACCTACTACGTAATTTAAAGCATTCACAAAAATAGCCCTCCCAGTACGTATTACTGAAAAAAATGTTTGTCGCAATTAGCGAACAAATAATACTTTAACATATTATCACTTTTTTATCAACAAAGACTTTCCTGTCATTTCCTCAGGCTGCTTCTCTCCCATGCACTCGATAAGTGTAGGAATGATATCTGCAAGGCATCCGCCCTCTCTGAGAGTGTACGCAGAATCGTAATTAACAAGGATGAAAGGAACAGGATTTGTTGTATGAGCTGTCCAAGGCTCGCCTGTCTCGTAATCGATCATCATATCTGCATTACCGTGATCTGCACAGATAAACATTGTTCCGTTTGTTGCCTTAATAGCTTCAACGATCTTGCCAACACACTCGTCAACTGTCTCGATAGCCTGAACAGCTGCAGGAATAACACCTGTGTGTCCAACCATGTCAGGGTTAGCGAAGTTAGCTACAACAACATCGTACTTCTGAGAATTGATAGCATCGAGAATCTTCTCGCATACTTCAGGAGCGCTCATCTGAGGCTTAAGGTCGTATGTGGGAACATCCTTAGGGCTGTTTACAAGTACTCTGTCCTCACCGTCGTTGGGCTTCTCAACACCGCCGTTAAAGAAGAATGTTACGTGAGCATATTTCTCTGTCTCAGCGATACGAGCCTGTTTAAGTCCCTTAGCTGCAAGCCACTCACCGAATGTATTTGTAAGAAGAACCTTCTTAAATGCAACTTCCTTATTAGGAATAAGAGGATCGTAATCTGTGAAGCAAACATAAGTAACGTCGGGTCTCTTACCTCTGTTAAACTTATCAAACTCATCATCACAGAAGCAGTGTGTGATCTCTCTTGCTCTGTCAGGACGGAAGTTAAAGAAGATGATTGAATCCTTATCCTTAACTGTAGCAACAGGCTCGCCGTTCTTCATGATAACTGTAGGAATAACGAACTCATCTGTCTTGCCATCCTTATATGTCTGAACCATGCACTCGTGTGCGCTGTCTGCCTTATTACCCTCGCCCTTTGTAAGCGCATTGTATGCAAACTCAACACGGTCATAGTTATTATCTCTGTCCATAGCATAGTAACGGCCGGAAATAGAAGCAATCTGACCTACGCCAAGTTCCTTCATCTTATCTTCAAGCTGCTGAACGAAATCAATTCCGCTCTCCGGAGGAGTATCTCTTCCGTCAAGGAAGCAATGTACATATACTTTGCTGAGACCGTTCTTCTTAGCAAGCTCAAGAAGTCCGTAAATATGTGTAATATGGCTGTGTACACCACCATCTGAAACAAGTCCGTACATGTGAAGTGCAGAATCATTTGCCTTACAATTATTAATTGCAACCATAAGCCCTTCATTTGTGAAGAAATCACCATCCTCGATAGACTTTGTGATTCTTGTGAGCTCCTGATACACAATTCTGCCGGCACCCATATTCATGTGTCCAACCTCTGAATTACCCATCTGTCCGTCAGGAAGACCTACCGCAAGTCCGCTGGCATTTCCCTGTACAAAAGGATATTCCTTCATAAGTGAATCCATCACAGGAGTCTTTGCCATTGCAATAGCATTTCCCTCAGGATTAGGGTTGATTCCGTATCCGTCAAGAATCAAAAGAACTGTTGGCTTTGAACCTTTCATTTATATATTCCTCCATATCTACGCTTAATGCGATTAAAATACTAATAAATTAATTTTTTCCTTGGATAGTATATCTCAAACAGTACCAAAATGACAAGATAAGTTTATTTTAGTACATAACCGTTTGAATCTACTCTTTTGACACGGCCGTCTTCCTCATTACAATCTATACTGATATAAGAAATAATAAGTTTTCCGCCGTCGTTAAGCGCAACAGGCTCCTCAATGACAGAATTAAGTTTCTCACTGCCTGCTCCCGCTTTTTCCAGATTAACAAGTTTTTTTATCAAATCTTCAAGATTGACAACACCTACCTTCTCTTCTCCGCAGGTAACGTCATACTCATAACGGCCTGAATCCCCATCCTCAGAACCGGAATATGCAATATCGACAATATATAGCTTCTCATATCCGCCGGAAATATCAAAACAATTATCATCATTTCTGTTTGCATAGATATATGTAGTTCCACCGGCCGGATGATATTCGGTTCCCGCAAGTTCGATCATTGCATTATTCTGCTCGTCGCTTAGCTTTTTATGTATATAATTTTTTCCCGCAGCTCCGCATGAATACGCAATGGTTCTGTATGACTCCGAAACGGCATGCGTGGAAATATTTTCTTTGTTATTCGCAAGATACTTCATCACGTTCCCCTTATGAGACGCAATAACCGCAGAATAAGCATTTATTCCGGGAGCCAAAAGAGCTACGTAAGAAACCGCAATTACTATGCAAAATACAACCGGCATAGCGTTCTTCTCTTTTTTCATGTTGTATATATACAAAACAAAATATGCGATCTCAAATACAATAGCTGCAATACCCGCGTATCTTGCAAGTGTAAGACCATATATGTAAATCTGCCTTCCAAGACTCACGATTTCCATGATGATGCAAGGAATAAAAAGAAGCGGCATAAATTTAAAAATTTTTCTCATGCTCTCTTCGCATATTCCCTGAGCCATCGTCCATATAAACACGCCAAAGCCAAAGAGCGATGTAAGAATACCAAACACCATATACATCGGAAACATCCATTTTACGATCACTTTGATTATATAGGCATAGATGATCACAAATGCAATTGCCAAAAGACCTGTAAGCACGTAGCTTAGCATCACTTTGCCAAACTTAGAGATTTCATCCTCAGTCTTGGAAATCCCCATAAGCATGCAAGGATACTGAACAAATCCGAGAAGCAATATCCACACGCGCTCATAAACGCTAAAATCAACTTCAAATATAAGTGCACTAAACGCCCCTATGATCATCATAAGACCGATAAGAACGACGCAAAAAACAATCTCCGCTTTCATAAGACCGCAAAAAGCCTTTGCGGTATATTCTTCAAACGTACAACCGCTCTTTTTTAAGAACAGGTATAAAGACACGCATATCACAGCGACCGCAAAACATGCCACGATCCTGTAATCGTATTCCTCCCAGAGATCTACAGTAAACTCCGAAACACCAATTTTTTCCGCAATTGTATTGTGCCCGTATGTAAAAAATAATGCCGTCAAAACACCAAGTATCGTGCTAAAAACCATGACCGCAGCACTGATGGCCAGATATCTCTTATTCTTAAAAATATGATTCTCACCGCTTTTTATTTTATATACACGAAAAGCTTCACAGGGAATCGCTCCCAAAGCAAATATCAAAAAGAATATGGCAAGGCATCTGACAATGCGCGTTGCATCATCACTTCCGCCATCGCAAATGAAGCTGTACAGAATTGTTGCTATCAGTACGCTTATAACTGAAACCGGATGTTCTTTTACAATTTCAACAAAACCGTTTTTGATTTTTCTAAGTCCCGACATACTTCCTCCTTAACTCTCTTTATGCCTTCTCTGTCTTATCTATGGTAATATCGCATTCGATATCGGGTTCCACCCTCTTTATTCTATCTTCGAGATATGCGGTTATTTCATCGTCTTTCATACTGTATTTGTATGGAACGCTCAGATCAAACGCAACCCTATGCCCCTTATCATTTGAATGTTTAAGCCTGAAATCGTGAAATTTAAGCTCAGGATCAAGATTTTTTACAATGCAGCTCACTTTGCGCTTTAATCTGTCGGTGTCCTTATCTCCTATAACTACGGGATCCATATGTATAACAACCTCGCAGCTGTATTTGGCCCTGAGTTCATTCTCTATATCATCGATAAAATCATGAACGGTCACAAGATCGAGTCTTCCGTCAACTTCGGCATGAAGCGACATAAAAAGTCCCGTAGGTCCGTAATTGTGTATCACAAGGTCATGCACTCCGAGGATGTTTTCGTGTGAAAGAACCGTATCCTCGATTTCTTTTACAAGCTCTTTACTGGGTGGCTCTCCCAAGAGCGGATTGATCGTATCTTTTGCGGCATCAAGTCCAGTTTTTACAATGAGTATTCCAACCAGTATTCCCACATAGCCATCAAGAACAATACCTGTTTTGCTCGTAATTATCGCACATACAAGTACGACGGTTGTTGTAAAAACATCGGAAATACTGTCAAGAGCCGTATTATTAAGCGCAGGGCTCTCTATCTTCTTTGCAGCTTCCTTATTTCCCATGTACATCAAAAATTTGACAAATATGGCAAAGATCAGAATACCTGCCACAACAGGATCAAAGCTTATCTCTCCGGGATTGAGTATTTTCCCAAAAGATGTACGGATAAGCTCAACTCCCATGAGAATAATAAGAAGCGCAACTATAAGTCCCGCAATATATTCAATTCTGCCATGTCCGAAGGGATGTTCCTCGTCAGCTTCATGCCCCGAAAGCCTGAAGCCCACAAGAGTCACAACGGATGAACCAACATCCGAAAGATTATTTAAGGCATCTGCCATAATTGAAATCGATCCGGTAATAAATCCAGCGATCAATTTAGATACAAAAAGAATCAGATTCAAAAAAATTCCGACAGCCCCGGAAAGCACGCCGTATTGCTGCCTGACTTTCGCATTCTTAACCTGCGTATAGTCTTTTATGAAAAACTTTGCAAGAAAACAGATCATACATGTACAGAGTATTGCAAGCAGCCATTATCTGTTGTCTTCAAAAAAATGAATACATATCAGAAGTGTCCCTCTGCCCACAGATACCTCCGCCTCCTCATCAATGATAAACTCATTACTGACACCAAGCGGAAAATCACTTGTAAGAGTCCCCTTATCAAGCGTATACATTAGTCCTTTTAAAGTAACTTCGTAGGATTTTTCGGAAAGCGAAAAAACTGAAAGATACCCCGTATTTCCTCTGTTAAACTTAATAGTTTCGTTCTCCGCAATCATGAGCATCTTATCATGCTCCATGATATATCCCGTTCCGCCGTTATGTTTAATATACAACAAAGTCTGTACATTAGCAAAACTGTGGTCGAAACGTGCCCCGCCCAGAGCACCGTACAGGTATATCTTTTTATAGCCTTTTGAAAGAGCTATCTTAACAGCTTTGATGGTATCGGTATCATCCTTTCTAACATCAAGGCGCAGGATTCTGTCCGGATCCGACTCGGCGATCTCTTCAAGGCTTCTAAGAGCCTGTGGACCAAGCTCAGCCGTCGAATCAAAGTCACCCACAATAAGATTGGGCAAAAGTCCCAGTTGCTCCGCATATGCAAAACCTGCGTCACATGCAATAAGATAATCACCTTCATTGAGATTTATATCAACCGGAACAAAACTTCCGGCGGAAATTATTACACATTTAGGCTCAATTCTATTATTATTCACTACATTTCCCTCAGTTGTATGATATTTCGTAACTAAAACAATACTTTCATAACAGGTATTTTTAACTATATCATAAAGCTAATTTATTTTAAATAATATTGCGTGTTACGGAAAAGTACACACATTTCGCTTGCTTACTTTGATAGGCTAATTTTAGCCTACTAATTAATTTGTACACTAATATGAACGAAATCTTGCAAAAATTACACTTTGTGCTTATAGGCATAGACATAATCAAAAAAATTAAATAAAATCAGATTGTGGTTAAAAGTAATCACAACCACTGTTTAAGCTATCCTCAAAGTAAACCCCCACTTTTCTCTCTTTTCTAAACAGGGCAGAAATCGCAAGATTTCCGCCCTGTTTAACTTTTTATACAAATATTTATTACTCTGAAAGCAATTCTCCCATCTCTTTAATCGAAGCAAATACCACATCAGGTTGCACTTTAGATGTAGGAATATCCTCTTTTTTGGTCTCGCCCGTAAGAACCAGAACTCCCATTGCGCCGTTATTTACACCGGTCGCAACGTCCGTATATATTCTGTCCCCTACAAATGCAATTCTTTCAGCAGAAATTCCCGTAGATGCAACTATCATATCAACCGTTTCTTTAAAAGGCTTTCCGACAAATCTTGGCTTAACTCCAGTAGAAAGTTCAATCGCTGCACATATTGCGCCGCAATCGGGGATAAATCCGTTTTTCACAGGACAATTGATATCCAGATGTGTCGCAAGAAAAGTTGCTCCCTCTCGTATATATATGCACGCATTTGTAAGAGTCTCATAAGTAAGAGTCTTGTCAAATCCGACAACAACGATATCGGGACGCTCTGCTTTCCTTCCATCCGCAGATACTCCCGTCTTTGCATCATACAGATTTATTCCCGCATCGACAAAGCTCTTTCTGAGCGGCTCTGTACCGAGAAGATACACTGATTTTCCCTGATACTTTGTCTGCAAAAATTTTATCATCACATCTCCCGATGTCATGATCATATCACTCGTGATATGGCAGTTCATTCGCGCAAGTTTCTTGATGTACTCCTCAGAAGAAGTAGATGAATTATTGGTAAAGAAGATATACCTTTTGCCGGCTCTTTTCACCGCTTCCAGAAAGTCAAGCGAGCCATCCAATATGTCATTTTCAAGATAGAAGGTTCCGTCCATATCAAGTACAAACAGATCCGTGTTATTAAGTATTTTTTTCTTATTCTCCAAGCTAAACATTTTTACCTCGTCAGTCTTCTATATATTTTCATTATGCAGGTGCTTGTCATAAAGCAAAACAATATCACCTGTTTTTATAACAAGTTTACCGTTAGGAACCAGGGCTTTATTATCTCTTCTCACCATGAAGATATAACTTTGTCTAGAAATGTCTATATCCCTGATCGCAGTGTTATTCCATGAATGGCCTTCATTTATGACAATCTCTTTTATCGCAACAGGCTGAAGTTCCTTGGTCTTTTCGGCGCACAAAACAATAAGATCGTTTGCACGAAGAACAGTGCCGCCCCTTGGAATTATCGTTTCATTGTTTCTCTGAACAGCCACCACCATGATATCCTTCGGAAGGCCTATATCGGCAACCTTCTTCCCCGTCCATGAATCATTACTCCCAAGCACGACCCTGATAAAGTGAATATTCTCTTCTTCCGCAAACTCTCCTATATCCTTAAGCCTCTGGAACTGTTCGACGAATCCCGCGGAAATGATACCTGTAGGGATTGCGACCATTCCGACGCCCAGAAATGCAATTATTATCGCAAGTATCTTACCCATAATCGTAACAGGGTATATATCGCCGTATCCTATGGTTAGAAGCGTCGATGCCGACCACCATATACCGGAAAAGGCATTTTTAAACACTTTCGGTTGCCTGTCATGCTCAACGCTGTACATACAAAGGCTTGCTGCCATCATAAGTATAAGTATTATAAACACAGAAGCCATGAGCTGCTGCTTCTTTCTGTTTATTACTTCCGTTATGACATTAAGTTGATCGTAATAGGAATTGATTCTGAACAGCCTGAGAATCCTTGCAACTCTGAAGAGTTTGAATACAGCTGTTCCTGCCGGAAAGAATACCGGGAAAAATACTGAAAGATAGTAGGGTAAAAACGATAAAAGATCAACAATACCCGTAAAAGACAAAATATATTTTCTGAGTGATGTAAGCTCACTATCCTTTGGATAAAGCTCATTAGCGGAAAGAAGCCGTAAGATATAGTCAATTGCAAAGAAAAATGTTGTCACAGCCTCAATCCCAAGAAGGAGCCCTTTATAATGCTCCTCCATGTAATTGTAGGTTATCGCAAATGCTGAAAAGAGATTTAGAACAAGTGCAACAATACTCAAAAAGTCATAGAATCTGTTGATAGGCTCATCTATCACGCCGACACTGACCATATTAAATATCTTTGCTCTTAAGGTCTTGCCGATCAGAGTTTTTCTGTCTTTCACTGTTCCGCCTCCCTTACGCTCAGCCATAAATCTTTACTTTTTGCGTTTTCCAAAGCTTTCCATTACAAGATCGTCGACATCCTGAAGATAATCAATACTTCTCTTTTTATTCTCTGCTTTTATATTTTTGCGATCTGACTTTGATACATTCATTGTATCTCTATCTTCGCCCATATACCATGCTTTTGTAGATTTCTCATCCTTGATGTTGAGTCTTCCTACATTCTCAAACACAGATGCTCCGTCCTGATATGACTTGGATGAAGAACGTTCTCTTCTCGGCTTGGGAGAAGTGTTCTCTCTTTCAGGGAGCTCCGCATTCTTATAAGAGGATCTGCGCTTATCGCTTCCCCTTCTGTCTTCAAACTTTCTTCTGCCCGAAGATGAACCTCTCTTACCGTCTGTAGCGCGTCTGCCTTCAAACGCGCCTTTTTTCATATCGGAAGCTCTTCTTCCACCGTTAGGACCTCTTCTTCTGTCTCTCTTTCCGGTTCTCTCGTCATAACGGTAATCTCTTCCACCTCTGCGTCTGCGATCGCCGTAATCACGGTCTTTCTCAAAGAGAACAAGATCCTCGATATCGGCACCCATCTTGAGCTTCATGAATCCGGCAGCAAGCTGCTCCGCAGTATACTCGCCCTCTTCAATTTTCTGATTTACAAATTCAAGAGTAGAAGTAATATCGCCGTTCTCGATTATATCTATAACTTCACCGAATACCTTCTGTGACTTAACTCTTGTGATCTCTTTTGCAGAAGGAACTCTTCTTTCCTCAATCTTGGTATGACAAACTCTCTCAATCTCACGGAGCTTGTACATCTCTCTTCCGCCGACAAGCGTAAATGACTTACCGCTTCTGCCCGCACGACCTGTTCTTCCGATTCTGTGAACATAATACTCGATATCCTCGGGAATATCGAAGTTAAATACAGCCTCAACACCGCTTACGTCAATTCCTCTTGCCGCAACATCCGTAGCGATAAGGATATTGATCTTATCGGTTCTAAAGAGCTTCATAACGGTGTCTCTCTGATTCTGTGAAAGATCGCCGTGAAGTCCGTCTGCAAGGAATCCCTTGCCCTTGAGCTTCTCTGAAAGCTCATCAACCATTCTCTTTGTATTACAGAAAATAAGTGTTCTTCCGGGATTGAAATAATCAAGAAGTCTTACAAGAACTTCTTCCTTCATTCTCTGTGGAACCCTGTAGTAAGTCTGCTCGATCGCTGCTACAGTGATCTCCTTGGGAGTCATCTTTATATATTCAGCATCTTTCTGATACTTTCTTGTTATCTGCAAAATAGGCTCGGGCATTGTTGCTGAAAAAAGAGCTGTCTGTCTCTCCTCGGGCATTCCTTCAAGGATAGTCTCAATATCCTCTCTAAAGCCCATATCAAGCATCTCATCCGCCTCATCAAGTACGAGAACCCTGACATCCTTCATCTTCATGGTATGTCTTCTCATGTGGTCCATAACACGTCCGGGTGTGCCGACAACAATCTGTACTCCGGCCGAAAGTGCTCTTATCTGTCTTGAAATATCCTGGCCTCCGTATACCGCAAGAACCTTGATTCCATGCATATACTTGGCAAAATCTCTTATATCGTCGGCAGCCTGCATTGCAAGCTCTCTTGTAGGGCAAAGCACAACTGCCTGTAAGTGTTTATTCTCGGGATCAACTTTCTCCAAAAGAGGAATACCAAACGCAGCGGTCTTACCTGTACCCGTCTGCGCCTGACCTATGATATCTTTACCTTCCATCATTACAGGAATTGCCGCTTTCTGGATGGGGGACATATACTCAAATCCCATCTCTGAAACAGCACGGATTATCTTCTCATTAAGACCTGATTCGTCATATCTGATCTTTATTTCTTCGTTGTTATTATTTACTTCCATTCATTACATCCTTATTTTTTACAAGGTAATCCACAAGAGAAATGATGGTGAGCGCAAGCGCTATCCACATAATTACCTGTGTAAGCATATAAAAAGCGTCGTTCTGTATATTTGCGATCATCAGGATTACCATAATCATTTGAAACGTTGTCTTAAATTTGCCCCAGTAGCTTGCGGCAATTACTCTTCCGTTGTCGGAAGCAATAAGTCTGAATCCACTGATAACGAATTCTCTGGCGATGATAACTATAACTATCCATGAAGGAATTCTTCCAAGTTCTATAAGTCCTATCATCGCACTGCAAACAAGAAGTTTGTCTGCCAAAGGATCCATAAACTTACCAAAATCAGTGATAAGGTTATATTTTCTCGCAATCTTTCCATCAAGCATATCGGTAAGACTTGCTATTACAAATATTCCAAGCGCGATCCATTTAAATGAAACGCTGTTAGGATCAAATAAAAGAAAAAATACAAAAAAAGGAATCAATATTACTCTGCATACTGTTAATTTGTTCGGTAAATTCATATTTTTTCCTCCCCAATCAAGTCGTATTCGTTAGAGCCTGTTATATGTACCTTTATATAATCGCCTGTCATAAGCTCTCTCTGCACTCCGGTCACAAAAAGATAACCGTCTATATCAGGAGCATCCTTATATGTACGCGCAACATAGGACAGGCCGTCATCATCATCTGAATCTGTGATTCTGCCTTCGATAACCGCATCGACATCTCTTCCGACCATCTCACCGGCAGCTTCAAACGCAATTTCCTGCTGAAGCTTCATAAGTTTATTCCTTCTGGTCGTCTTAACCCTCTCAGATACCTGATCCGGCATAGTCGCAGCAGGTGTATCTTCTTCCTGTGAATATGTAAATACACCCAATCTGTCAAATCGAAGATCTCTCACAAGCGCCATCGTCTCATTGTGATCTTCCGCAGTTTCTCCGGGGAACCCGCTTATAAGCGTTGTTCTTATGCAAATATCCGGAATCTCTTTTCGAAGCTTGCCTACAAGCTCCCTAATCTCGGCATTGCTGGTTCTGCGCCCCATCTTCTTAAGGATCTTATCCGATCCGGACTGAATGGGTATATCAAGATAATTACATATCTTAGGCTCATTTTTTATAGTTTGAATAAGTTCATCGGTGATCTCTTCCGGATAACAATACAAAACCCTTATCCACTTAAAGCCCTCAATCTCGCAAAGCTTATGCAAGAGTTCAGGGAGTTTCTTCTCTCCGTAGAGATCCATTCCGTACAAGGTTGTTTCCTGTGCAACTATCAAAAGTTCAGAAACACCTTTTTCCGCAAGCTTATTGGCATCTTCCAAAAGCTGCTCCATCGGAACACTTCTGTAATTTCCTCTAACTTTGGGTATTATGCAATAAGTGCAATGTTTATCGCACCCTTCTGCAATCTTAAGATAATTAAAAAGACCGCCTGTAGTAATAATTCTGTCCATGCCTCCCACAGGCTTTTTATTGATATCATCAAAATAGTTCTTGTGAGAAAAAATCGTGTTTCTGGCTAAAGTCTCATCAATAGCTTCTATGATCTTATCAGAGGATGTTACACCAAGGATTTCATCGACTTCCGGAATCTCATCCTGAATCTCTTCCTTGTATCTCTGTGCAAGACAGCCCGTAACGATAAGCGCCTTCAGCTGTCCTGCCTTTCGAAGCTCCGCAAGTTCAAGTATTGCATCAATGCTTTCCTGCTTAGCATCATTTATAAAGCAGCAGGTGTTTACAACTGCTGCTTCTGCTTCCGATTCATCATCTGTAAAGTCATACCCACGGCTATGCAACATACCAAGCATAACCTCGGTATCAACTCTATTTTTGTCGCATCCAAGCGATACAAACAATATCTTCATATCAGTTTTCTTCTGTACTCTCAACTTCCTCAATTGCGTCTGCGCTATCAAGCTTTTCTTTTTCCTCTTCAGTAAGAATGCGAAGAGTATCCTGATTCATTTCCTCAACCGCAATTGAAAGAGGCTTCTGCTTATCCTTAACCTTAACCATAGGCTCGTCACCTGCAATAATCTGTCTTGCTCTCTTTGCAGTAGCCATAACTACTGAATATCTTGAGCTGATTACAGGCTCCTCACCCTCTTCAACTCCCTTGTTTACTACTTTCATCAGATCTACATATGAAGGATGTATCATGTTGTTCCTTTCCTGCGGATATCCGCAAATAACATTTATTTGATTAAATTAGTATTTTTCAAGCTGATGCCTTATGTCATCTATAAATTCAAGATTTCTGTCCGGACTGCAATGAGCTGCACTTATGATCCTGTGCACATTCTCAACGCACTCCTCGAGCTTATCATTGACAACAATATAGTCGTACTTCTCAATTCCAACCGATTCCTCTTTTGCCCTGCTAAGGCGTTTCTTTATGACTTCATCGGTCTCAGTTCCTCTTCCGCGAAGTCTCTTCTCGAGTTCCCCGGCTGAAGGAGGTGTTATGAATAAAAGAACTGCGTCCTTATACTGTTCTTTGATCTGAAGCGCTCCCTGAATCTCAATCTCAAGGATAACATCGATTCCGTTGGCAAGCTTATCCTCTACGTACTTTCTGGGAGTTCCGTAGTAGTGATTGACATATTTGGCGTGTTCGATAAGCCCGTCTTCATCGATCATCTTCTCAAATTCTTCGGTAGTTACAAAAAAGTACTCTCTTCCGTTGACCTCGCCCGTTCTGGGAGTTCTGGTCGTAGCCGATACAGACAGAGCATACTGATCGTACTTTGCTGTAAGTGCCTTCATTACTGTGCCTTTGCCCGCGCCTGAAAAGCCCGAGACAACAATTATAATACCTTTACGATTCATCTGTAATATTCTCACTCTCTGATTGTGCTCTTGCACTGATTGTTTCAGGCAAAAGAGCTGATAACACAAGCATACCGTTCTCCATGACTAAAACAGCCTTGGTCTTACGTCCTTGCGTTGCATCAACACCCGTCCCCTGTTCCTTGGCCTTCTGAACCATTCTCTTTATCGGAGCTGCGTCAGGACTGACTATACTGATAATCTTGTCGGCGTTGACAATGTTGCCAAATCCAATATGAATGAGTTTACTCAATGTTCTGAATCTGCTCCCTTACTTTTTCTATATTGGTCTTAAGTGAGATTCCCCTGTCGGAGATCTTAAGATCAGTTGATTTAGAAAGGATAGTATTGGCTTCCCTGTTCATTTCCTGCGCAAGGAAATCAAGTTTTCTTCCGATTCCATCCTTGTCATCACCGTTTCTGAGTGCATCTGATGTCGCTTCTATATGGCTTCTGAGTCTTGTAAGTTCCTCATCCACGCATACCTTATCGGCAAATATGGTAACTTCCATGGCGAGACGATTCTCATCGATCTGCTTATCTTCCATCAGATCCTGAATCTTCTCTCTGAGTTTAGCCTTATACTCTTTGATGATTTCAGGCGAACGCTCGGTAATATACTCGACATTCTCAAGCATCTCCTCAAGTTTTGCCGTGAGATCGGCGCAAAGGAATTCACCTTCCTTAGCTCTTGACTCCATGAACTGTTTGCCGGCTTCATTCAGAGCTCTCTTAAGCCCCGTCCAAACTTCTTCCTCATCAAGCTCCTCTTCTTCCATTGTGAAGACTTCGGGAAACTTGGATAAAAGAGGAAGTCTTATCTCATCATCAAGGTTAAAGTCCTTGATCATTTCCTGCAAAGCATCGTAGTATTCCTGCGCGATAGCCTTGTTATATTTAACCTTGGACTCGGACTCCGAAAAATCCTCGTAGCTGACAAACACATCAACTTTGCCACGTTTCATATAGCCTTTTAGTTCTGAACGAATTGCAGACTCAAATGCGTTGAATTTCTTAGGCATCTTGACATTTATATCAAGATAACGATTGTTAACAGATTTAAGCTCAACAATGTACTTGCGTTGACCTTCTGTGACTTCACTTCTGCCAAAACCAGTCATACTGCAGACCATCTGTAAATCCCCCTTATTTTTGGGCATAATAATACACAAGTTATTATAATATAACCCAAAATTAAGGTCAATGCAAATCAGAGACAGCTTGCATATGCTGCCTCGGCACCTTCTTTACGTATTTTCTCAAGATTTTTTATAACTGCGTCTGTAAGACCTTCTATTTCATTAAGGTCAGTATCCCACATATTCTTGTTTCCGAGAACTGCTTTAACAAGCGCTTCTTCGGAATCGGCTCTGTGCTCATAGTAGAACTCAAGAACCCATCTGTCATCGCTTACAGTGTAGGTATTGCCTGCAGGTCTTTTGCATAAAAGCCCTGCGTCCGTAAGCTCGGATATATCATTTGAATAAAAAGCAATATATGCCGCAAGTGACATTGTAAGACATACGGGAAGTTTGCCGTTCTTCTCAATATACTGAAGGAATGACGGCATATTTCTTGCCTTCCACTTACTTGTTGAGTTAAGCGATATCGACATAAGCTCATGATTTACGAAAGGATTGTTGAATCTGTCCTTAACCGCACTCGCGAACTCATCAAGATCGTCCTTATCAAGGTGATCCACAAGCGTCGGAATAACCTCGTCATTAAGCATCTTGTTCATGAAACCTGCGATTGTATCATTCTGCATACAGTCTCTTACAATATCCTGTCCCGCAAGATACGCGCCAAGCACAAATCCCGTGTGTGCCCCGTTAAGAATGCGGACTTTGCGGTGTTTATACGGCATAACATCAGGAACAACATGAACATTTACTCCTGCCTTCTTAAAAGGAAGCCTGTCCTCAAGTTCCTTGGGGCCTTCGATTATCCAGACACCGAATATCTCACCGACATCAATGAGCTCATCGTGATAGCCGTTTTCAGCTTCGAGCTTCTCAACTTCTTTTGCATCGCGGATACGTCCCGGAACAATCCTGTCTACGAGAGTTGAACAAAAAATGTTGTCAGCATTCACCCAGTTCTTGAACTCCTCGCCGAGATTCCACTGATCGATATAACTGTTTACGCACTTAAGGAGCTCTTTTCCGTTATTATCGATAAGCTCGCAGGAAAGAATAACCACGCCCTTCTTGCCTGCCTTGAATCGTGTATAAAGAACCTGTGTGAGCTTTCCGGGGAAGCTGCTTGCAGGAACATCCTCAAACTTGCAGGAAGGATCGTAAGCAATTCCCGCCTCCGTTGTATTTGAAACGATGATATCGAGAGAATCGCTCGCGGCAATCTCCATCATCTTATCGAAATCGCTCTTTTCATAAGGATTAAGACAGCATTTGACCGCAGAAATAACTCTCTTAAGATCTACCTTCTCTCCGTTCTCGCTTCCTCTGAGATACAGAGTGTAAAGCCCCTCCTGATCGTTAATGAGCTTCGTAAGTCCCTGCGCGATTGGCTGAACCAGCGCAACCTTGCCGTCAAAACCTGCTTTTTCATTACTTATATCAAAAAAATAATCAACAAACGCGCGAAGAAAGTTGCCTTCTCCAAACTGAAGAACCTTAATCTGCGCATCTTTTTGTACAAATCCCTTGTAACCTGTATTTGCCAAAACATCGTAATTTAATAGCTGCATAACCCATACCCTCCGAATGTAACTTCTTACATTAATTTTTGAATAAAAATCTTTACTTTTACTGTTATAACAGATTATGTAAGCGTTTACAATAAAATAATTATAAATATCAAAAAATGCCATATTTTGGAAAGAGATTCGTAAGATTCATCCAAGTAATGACAACATGTAAGCTGTTCATTATAATTAAAAATGTACTGCTTTGGCATAAAACAAAGAAACATTAGGCGCCAGGCAGTTTGGGAGGTTATAGCAATGATTTTTACAAATGAAGAATTAAAAAAGATTTATTTTGGGGCCTATGAATTTGAAGAGACCGAAGACGGATATCTTCAGGCTTTTCAGTATTCCAAAAAGCAAGTTGAATACTTTAAAGGCGCGTTTGAGATGTGGTATGACCGCTGCACCGCAACAACCGCCAAAACGCTTGAGTTTACTACATCCGCAAGTAAACTCTCATTTGATTACAAGATAATATGGAAGGGCTCTCCCGATTCTTTTGAGCTCTTGGTCGACGGATTTGTAACCGAAATCAAATATGTAAAAGACATCATGGATGTCGGCACAATTGAATGGGAACTTCCCGAAGGTAAAAAGAATGTAATCATCTATCTTCCGGCAGATGCCACGGTCTGGATCAAGAACTTCACGATAGATGCCGATGTAATTCCCGCTGTTAAAGGTGAAAAAGTATTGTGGCTCGGAGATTCCATCACTCAAGGCTACGGCCCCTTACGATCGTCCTGTACATATGTAAGCGTCGCCAACAGGATTCTTAATTATGACATCCTTAACCAGGGCATCGGCGGATATATATATGATAAGAAGTCGCTCATGAAAATGGACGGCTATATGCCGGACAAGATTATTGTTGCGCTCGGGACCAATCAGTACGGCGACGGCGACATGAGCAAAGTCGAGGAATATTACGAGACTTTAACCGGTATATACGGTAATGAGATACCTATTCTTTGCATATCGCCTCTGTGGAGAGGAGATCATATAGACGAATTGCCGACGCTATATTCTTTCTGCGAAAAAGTCAGAGATATTGCCGGACAATACAAAAACGTAAAGATCATCGACGGAATGAAAATGGTACCTCACTTCCCCGAATACTTCCTGGACAATCTTCATCCCAATTGCTTCGGATGCGAGACATACGGAAGAAATCTCGCTGCGGAAATTGAGAGAATCGGATTCTGATTTTAAAAAGAAAGGCTATGCATAGATCACATGCATAGCCTTTAACATTATAATCAATCATCCTCTGCTTACATAATCCGGCTTATCATCCATGATGATTGCTGCAATGATGTAAATCAATAATCCGCTTCCGTATGTAAGTGCAAGTATCGCATAAACGAGGCGAACTATTGTGGGATCAATTCCGAAAAACTCCGCAAGTCCTCCGCATACACCACAGATCTTTCTGTCATTACTTTTATAAATTCTTCTTTTTTCCATCTTACGCTTTCTCCTTACCCTTATGATATAACTAATTCTTTTTTAAAAAAACACTTCTTAACAGTTACAGAAACAGCTAAAAATGCTAAGCACAATACTGCGCAAGTGATATATCCCATATCTCCATGATATATTTTTGGAAGAAACACAGCAATAGAATTGTTTATAATGTGTGCCAATATTGTCGGAATTATTGAGTTATACCTATATGCAAAATAAGCAAATATCATTCCCATAGGGATCGCATAAATACCCTGTATCGGATTAAGATGCATAATACCAAATGCAATACCACTTAACACCATGCATCCTATAAGCCCAAATTCCTTCTTTGCATTCTTCACAAGCAGCCCTCTAAAAACAAGTTCCTCCGCTATAGGCCCCAACAGGGCAGTTGCGATAACACCAAATATATTGCCATCAACAAGAACTGAATCCATAACTGATTTAAACTTTTGGCCCGCTTCCGGAATAGCAGCCGATATAAATTGAGATATTATATTCGCCAAAAAGAATCCGGCAACAGTAAGTGTGATGATAAAAACAAGATCTTTGAAGTTTAAAATCTTCTTTAATCCCGATTCGTACACACCTTCATTTTTATCTTTTTTTACATACTTATTGAAATACCAGATTCCAAATACAATAATACACACTATCTCAGATACCAGCAAAGATATCGGGATAAGACTCTGTACATCTAAGCTTTTCCCCATAAATACTGTTACAAATGAAACAGCAGCACTTCCAAAAAAAGCTGCAACAAACTGAGTTACAAGCATAAGCACAATTAAAACAGCCGCAAATAAGATTGTTTTAATCTTGGGTTTAAGTGATTTATCCATAGCTTCCTCCGTCTTTAATTTTTTGTTAGATATCACTCTTTGTTATGAAGTAATTATATACAGCAAATGCTTAAAAATATACATCCTATGCAGCATATAAAAACCTTCTATTTCTCTTTTTTGACAAAATAAAACATTTTTGACAGACATTCCCGCGGCTAGTAGACTATACAATATATTATCAACTTTAATATACGGAGTAAAAAATGGCATTTGACGGTATAACCATAGCAAATATAACTAAAGATATGAGCGATCTTCTGACCGGAGGAAGGGTCTACAAGATTGCTCAAACAGAGAGTGACGAACTTCTCATCACGGTCAAGCTTTCCTACGAAAACACTGACAAATACGGAATAAAGCAGGCTAAGATGATCATGTCGGCCGACGCTTCTCTTCCGCTCATCTATATGACAGACGAAACGAAGCCATCACCCATGACTGCGCCGAATTTCTGCATGCTTTTAAGAAAACACATCCAGAACGGCCGCATCATTTCTGTAACTCAGCCCGGGCTTGAGCGAATTATCCGCTTTGAGATTGAGCACCTGGATGAAATGGGTGATCTTAGGCACAAAGTCCTCCTCATCGAGATCATGGGCAAATACAGCAATATCATCTTTACCGACGAGGACAATGTGATAATCGACAGTATCAAGCACATTCCCGCATCGGTCAGCTCAGTAAGAGAAGTTCTTCCGGGCCGCGAGTATTTCGTTCCTTCGCAGGATAAGATGAACCCTCTTTCGACAAGTGCAGACGAATTCTCAGCAGTTGTTCTGAGTAAGGGTGCACCTGTATTCAAGGCGATTTATCAAGGCTACACAGGTCTTTCGCCCGTTATTTCTCAGGAGATTTGTAAAAGAGCAAACATCGATTCCGACAAGTCCGCGATAGCGCTCGACACATCCGAATCCATAGCGCTTTACAGAGCTTTTTCCGAGATCGTTGATATGGTAAAAAACGGCGAATTTACGCCCGAGATCATCTATGAAGGAAACTCGCCCAAAGAGTACTCTTCCATCCCGCTTACCATGTACAAGGACGCACCGGGATTTTCCGCAGTTACCCAGAACAGTATCTCTGAGCTTATCAGCAAGTACTATGCAGAAAAGAACGTCGTCACAAGAATCAGACAAAAGTCTGTCGACCTCAGAAAAATCGTTCAGACTGCACTTGAAAGAAACGTCCGTAAGTACGACCTTCAGACCAAGCAAATGCTCGACTGCGACAAAAAGGACAAGTACAGAATTTACGGCGAACTCCTTACAGTTTACGGCTACAGCGCGGAGCCGGGCGCCGATAAGATTACTGTCAATGATTACAACACGGGAAAAGACATAACGATCACACTTGACCCGACTCTGACTCCAAGCCAGAATGCCAAGAAGTATTTTGATAAATATACGAAACTTAAGAGAACCGCTGAAGCTCTTGAAGAGCAGCTAAAAGAATCAAAAGAAGCGATTGAGCAGCTTGAATCAATAGAGAGTGCTCTTGAAATTGCAGAAAAAGAAGCAGATCTTGCCCAGATAAGGCAAGAACTCCACGAGAGCGGCTACATAAAATCAGGCTTTGGAAAGAGCGGCCGCAAAGAAAAGATAACAAGCAAGCCCTTCCACTATCAGTCTAGCGACGGCTTTGATATCTATGTCGGAAAAAATAATATCCAGAACGATGAACTTACCTTCAAGACCGCCAACGGCGGAGACTGGTGGTTTCACGCAAAGAAGATACCGGGATCTCACGTTGTCCTCATAACAAAAGGCAAAGAAGTTCCCGACAGAACATTCGAGGAAGCTGCTGCCCTTGCAGCCTACTACTCAAAAGGAAAAGTTCAGGAGAAGGTCGAGATTGACTATTTAAAGCGCAAAGACGTAAAGAAACCAAACGGCTCAAAACCCGGCTTCGTAGTTTATTACACCAACTATTCGCTTTCGATCTCACCGGATATATCCGCTCTTAAACTTATAAGTGATTAAAGAAATAAGCACCTAAAGGCAGCCTTTTTTCAGTTCTATTCCTCGAAAAAGGCTGCCTTTCTATTATTCTTTACATATCATCACATCTTACCGTCTGTCATGTATCTCAGATCCTGAATCAGGTTAATATCACGACCGCCTGTCAAAGCGACTGCTTCGCGCATGATGCGAATGCCTTCATCCTTCTGTCCGAGTCTGAACAAAGCAAGTGCACGACCGCCCATGGCGTAAGTATTATTGCTGTCCATCTCGAGCGCCTTATTATTTGCTTCAAGGCAGGATTCATAGTTTCCGCACATGAATTCGCTGTAGCCTATTGCGCTATATACATCTGCATTCTCGGGATCCAGCTCTTTTGTCCGTTTAAGAGCAAAAGATGCTTCCTGATAATCCCCCTGCTGTATAAGCGAATCTGCCAGTCTGCGTAATGCAGCGGCATTGTCGCACTTGGAATACTTTGTTTCTTTTTTCTTGAGAGAAAGATTGTATGCGCAATACTCGTTCTCCTCGTATATACTGCCCTTCATTGTAAGCCTTGTATTCGGACAGCCTCCGAGGCACTTTGAGCCATAGACACAGGTCTTGCATGAGCCGGAAAGTTTTTCTTTTGTCAGCTGGCGCCTCCATAAGAATGCATTTTCATCTTCCCATATCTCACGCAGTTTTCTCATACGGATATTCCCTTCAATAAACTCTTTTGAGCGAATTGAAGTACATCCCAAAATATCTCCGTTATGCAATATTCCAAAGCCGCGAACCCCCGCATTGCAGCCATCCCACAAAGAATGTCTGTCAAAGCCGAAAGATATACGCCTTGTTTCAAGATCTTTTTTCGAATAATAACCGATACAATCGGCGGGGTATATTCGAATTCTTCCCTCTTTTGCCGTGTTGTAGCAAAAATCGATGACATCATTGACCTGTTTCGGCTCAAGCACCCAGTCAGGGCGTTCCTTAAGATTTCCCATGGGCAGACCAAGCTGTACCTGCCATGTCTTAACTCCCATGCCGATTAATTCTTCTTTAAGATCCGAAAGGATATCTATATTTTTCTTAGTTATGGTTGTGACAGCGCCGGTCTCTATCCCAAGTTCCGTCATTGCATGAAATGCATTACGGGCGTGTTCAAAAGCTCCTTCTTTTCTTACACTGTCATGTATCTCCGGTGTACCATCAATACTTATTGCAACTGTAGATATCCCACTGTCTTTGAGTCTTTTTGCCATATCTGTATCAAGAAGCCAGCCGTTGGTAATGATATTTACCTTAACTCCGTTACCGGAAAGTCTTTTCACCAGATCCGGTGTATCCTTTCTTGTAAGCGGCTCTCCTCCTGACAAGGTTATCCATCTCAGCCCAAGCTCCGCGATCTGATCGCATAGGTCAAGAGCTTCCATTGTGCTAAGTTCTCCCGGGAGCGCGCCCGCGCAAGACGAGCCGCAATGGCCGCAACGCATGTTGCATCCCATCGTAACCTCCCAGACTGCTGTAACCGGTTTATATTCAATATGTGCCATTTCTTTTTTCTTAACCTCCAAACCGCCGATGGGCATTATGTATTCAATTTGTTAGCAGAAATAACCATATTTCATCATTGCATTCTGCGCATTGCAGTTATATCCGTAAGCAACCGCTGAATTCTGAATATTGCACGGATAACCATATTTAAGCGTTGCATCCTGTGCGCCGCAAGGATATCCATATTTAAGTACCGGTGTATCTCCGCATGGATAACCATACTTGAGTACCGGAGCGTCTCCGCAAGGGTATCCATATTTAAGTGCAGGTGTGTCTCCGCATGGATAGCCATACTTAAGAACCGGTTCTCCGCATGGATAGCCGTATTTAACGCCGGTTGCCACATCTTCCGCTCCACACGGATATCCATACTTAAGCGTTGCATCTTCTACTCCGCAAGGATATCCGTACTTCATAAGTGTTGCATCCTGTGTACCGCAAGGGTATCCGTATTTTACAGCAGTCGCATCATTTGCACCGCATGTATAGCCATACTTCACATTGGTGTTAGTTGCATCCTGTATCCCACACGGATATCCATATTTAAGTGTAGGAGTATCGGCTGCATCGCACGCATATCCGTACTTAAGAAGCGGATCCTGTGCTCCGAGCACATATCCGTAAGGAATTGCAGCATTGCTGATACTTCTTAGCATTGCATCATTATTCTCGCTATATTTAGCGAATTCATCTGAATCACTGGGAACAACTGAGATTGAAACATTATGTTTCTGATCTGTTGCAGACAAGTTAGTGAAATTCATCATTGTAAATTCAATTTCAGCTTTCTTATCTGTTTCAGAAACAGCAACGAACCAGAACTTCTGAATAATAGGCGCAACCGTGTTAGGTGACTGAACCTTTTCCGTTTCGATATTTAACAATACTACGCCTTTCGGTAGACCTGTCAGGCACCATCCGTATGCTGTAGAACCAAGCATTGACTGAAGCCCAACCGAGAATGATTTTCCCTGAAATACTACCATTTCGTTTGCCATAAGAACCCCCTTCCATCTAGTTGGAATTTTTAGTTGACGTTGCCGGCGTCTTGCCTTGACGCTTTAAAAAGGCAACGTATTACACCAGTAAATACCTATACTTAAAATTATGGGGGATGCTCTTTTTTATGTCAATAAAAAGTCGGGATATAGACAACTTTATTGGTCTACATCCCGACAACACTCACAGCACCGGATACTTCTCTATACCGTATTTTAGATAGCGCATGATTCTAAGCTCATCTACCGCATCTGTCAACGCATTGTGAAACTCCTCATATCCTTCTTCTCCAAACATATGAAGAATATTCTCGACTCTGTAGCCACTCTTTAAACGTCCGGTCGAGCAACATGGTGCTTCAGGCGGAATCTTAGGATTATGCTGCTTATAAGCTGCGAGCTTTAATATATCATGCCAGCTATACTCTCTTAGCTCCGGTAACACTCTGGCATCGAACGATGCATTATATGCGAATATCGATTTTATGCCAAAAGAATTCAGATAATCCTTTATGACTTTAACAGCGCTTATGCGATCCAGCATCTGCGGAGTCTTTCCCTTGATATTAAGCGCGTATGAGTACATTCCGCCAACTTTGGCAGCTTCCTCAATGATAATGTATGTATTGTCCAAAGCCACAAAATGCTCATCTTCCGCAATTACTATCCCCACTGACATTACAACATTCTTCCAGTTTGTTTCCGTGTCTATTACCGCAAATCTTTCAGCCATTATAATTTGTCCAATCCTTATATGAAAAATCCTCATGGCATCTTAACAACGTCATAAGGATTTTTATTATCTTAGTTATAATAATTTGATTTTCTCAAGCGCCTTAACCAGGCTTCTTCCCTTGGGGAACTTGAGGATATCCTCTCTTGCTGCGCCTCCGATCTTTATTAGTACGGCAAAGTAAACAAATATTGCAACTAATATTGATACTCCCGCACACAAAAGATTAAGCCAGTACTCTCCTGCAATAATTCCGCCCAAAAGTGCTGACAGTACTGCATATAAGAAATACGCCACAATTCCCATAACAGAAGCCGCAATGGCCGGTAATACATAAGTCTTCTTAATATCTATCGGTACAACGATATGTTTTTTCATAGAAATATTATTAAGAATACACATAAGGAGTGAATAAACAATAGTTACAATACAAAGCGCTTCACCTATCAAATCAGTAAAAGAAAGCAACAGAACAAGCATAACACCTTGAATCACAAGAGCTATAGCCGCATTGACAACAGGTGCCTTTAACTTACCTGTTCCTTGAAGTACAGCATTTGTAACAGTTGAAACAGAATAAAAAATAACAGTTATAGCCAAAAACGCTAAGTAAAATGATGCTATACCAAGCGAATCCTTCTGTGGAAATAATATCATCATTACAGGTCTGGCAAGAGCAAAAAGTCCAACACCACAAGGGATAGAAATCATCATCATTACTCTCATAACTCCCGCAACAGTCTCTGCTGCATCTTTTTTGTCGCCTTTTGCGAACGCTGTAGATATTTCAGGTATCATTGCAGAGGCAGCGGCTGCTGAAAATGCAATAGGAATATTGGTTATAACCATAGCCTTTCTTGTAAATATGCCATAATACCATTTTATGCCATATGCACCGGTAATTTTCATTTCCCTTACATATCTAAGCACACGACTGAAGATTGAAAAATTAAGAAATCCGGAAAGATTATAAATGCATGTACTTAAAATGAATGGTGTAACTATTGAAACGATAAGCTTAATAGCATCGCTGTTGGAAATTTCTCTTCCTTTATCACTATCAATTTTGCTTTTTATCTTATCTCTTTTAACAAAATAGACAACGCACATAAAAATAAGCGCAGTTATTACTCCCGAACCTGTGCCGAGCGAACTTCCTATAGCTCCGTAAACAGCCTTCTTTGAAGCTTTTTCTCCTGCAATGATCATTGTTTCATCACCAGCAAGTTTAGTAAGCCAAAGCGCACCAAATACACTTATTACAGCATTCAATATCTGTTCAAGAAGCTGAGAAATTGATGTAGGCGTCATCGTTCTGTGTGCCTGAAAATATCCTCTAAGCACACCCAAGAAGCCAAAAAGAAATACCGTTGGTGCAAAGAAACGAAGAACCAATGCCGTTCCCGCATCATCAGCAAATAAATCCGCTCCCATGAACAAAGCAAGACTTCCAATTCCACCAACAATAGCAACATAAATAAGCGCACACTTAAAAATTCTGTGTGCACTTCTATATTCTTCCAGTGCCAACTTTCCAGCTATTATCTTAGATATAGCAGATGGAATGCTAAACGCAGAAATCATAAGAACTATAGTATATGCCTGAAAAGCACCACTATAATAGCCATTACCTTCGTCACCGATAATTGCAGCAAGAGGACTGTTATATAAAAGACCTATTATTCTCGATATTATGCCGGCAATTGCCAATATGCCCGCCTGCTTAAATAAATTTTTCTTTGAATCTTCACTCATAACTATAAATCATGGCCTGAGCCAATCGTACATCTCCTGATATTTTTCCGCTGAAACCTTCCAAGAGAAATCAACAGCCATTGCACGGTCGATCATCTTGTTCCACTCGCGCTTTCCGTCGTAGAACACGCTCTCCGCTTCACGAATCGTGGCAAGCATCTCATGGGCGTTGTAATTAAGGAAACCAAAACCTGTACCCGTTCCCTCGAATTTATTGTAAGGCTCGACCGTATCAATAAGTCCGCCTGTCTGTCTTACAATGGGAATGGTTCCGTATCTGAGAGCCATGAGCTGTGAAAGTCCGCAGGGCTCAAAAAGTGACGGCATAAGGAATGCATCACAGGCCGCATAGATTTTGTGAGACATCGGCTCTGAATAGTAAATATTCGCAGAAACCTTGTCATCATACTTCCAGTCAAAATGACGGAACGAATTCTCATACTGCTCATCTCCCGTTCCCAGAACAACGAGCTCAACCGCATCCTGGCAGAGTTCGTCAAGAACGCAGTTAATAAGATCAAAGCCCTTCTGGTCGGTAAGTCTTGAAACGATACCGATCATCATGCACTTTTCATCCGCTTTAAGTCCGAGCTCTTTTTGAAGCTCTTTCTTGTTCTTATACTTCTCTTTGCGGAAATTGATCGAATTATATCTGTATGGAATAAATTCATCCGTCTCGGGATTGAATTCATCATAGTCTATTCCGTTTACAATGCCGCGAAGATCTCCTGCGCGTGCCCTTAAAAGCCCGTCAAGATTCTCGCCGTAGAACTCCGTCTTGATTTCTTCGGCATACGCATTACTAACCGTAGTGATGGCATCGGAATAAACAATACCGCCTTTAAGAAGATCGGCGTCCTTAAAGAGTCCGAGCTTATCGGGAGTGAAATAATAATCGGGAAGGCCTGTAATATCACGAACCGTCTTAATGTCCCATTTCCCCTGGAACTTAAGATTATGGATCGTCATAACAGCCTTGATTCCCCTATAGAACTCACTTCCCTGAAATCTCTCTTTGAGATAAACGGGAACAAGCCCCGTCTGCCAGTCATGGCAATGAATAATATCCGGTCTGAAATCGATGACCGGAAGGATTGAGAGCGCAGCCTTCGAAAAGAATGCGTACTTCTCAATCTCAAAAACAGTGTCGTCACTGTAAGGTTTCATTCCGTTGAAATAAAACTCATTGTCGACAAAATAATATTTTATCCCGTCAACCTCTGACCTGAATATGCCCACATACTCATTCTTCCAATGGAAATCCATATAGAAGTTGGAGACATATTCCATCCTATCCTTCATCTGCTGGCTTATACACTTATAGAGCGGCAAAATAACGCGAACATCAAAGTATCGCCTGTCGATATTTTTGGGCAAAGAGCCAACAACATCGGCAAGTCCACCGGTCTTGATAAAAGGTACTCCTTCAGATGCAATAAACAGGATATTTTTCATCAGTCACCAATCTCCTCATACTTTGCAGATTGCATAGCAATAAGTTCTTTATCATCAAAATAATTGATTCTCATTGCACTCTTTACGTCCTCAAGAGTCTTGGCAGCGGTCTCTTTTGCAATCTCACTGCCCTTTCTGAGAACATCATAAACATATGGGATATCCTTCTGGAATTCTTTTCTCCTGTTGCGAATAGGCTCAAGCTCTGCCTGAAGTACATTGTTGAGGAACTTCTTAACCTTAACGTCGCCAAGTCCGCCTCTTGAATAGTGATCCTTGAGCTCCTGAAGATTGTTGTACTCAGGAAGGAACTCTGCAAAGTGCTCATCCTTGGCAAATGCATCAAGATAGATAAATACAGGATTTCCTTCAACCTGTCCGGGATCTTCCACTCTCAAATGATTGGGATCCGTAAACATGCTCATAACCTTCTTCTTAATAGAATCGGGCTCCTCGGAAAGATAAATGCAGTTTCCGAGCGACTTACTCATCTTTGCCTTTCCGTCT
The DNA here is from genome assembly GCF_000686965.1 of Butyrivibrio sp. AE2005. Taxonomy (NCBI): domain Bacteria; kingdom Bacillati; phylum Bacillota; class Clostridia; order Lachnospirales; family Lachnospiraceae; genus Butyrivibrio; species Butyrivibrio sp. AE2005. The sequence continues at coordinate 262,511 of NZ_JMMD01000001.1, read as the reverse complement.
ATACCGGGAAGACGCAGACATGCTGCATTATCGGGCAAAAGAATCTCAGGCTCAACCAAAGCTTCTCCGTATGTTGAATTAAACTTTCTTACAATCTCTTTGCACTGCTCGATCATAGGCTCCTGGTCTTCTCCAACAGGAACAACCGTTGCCTTGAACGCAGTAATATCAGCAGCCTGGCTGATAGGATATGTAAAGAATCCAACAGGAATACTTGTTCCGAAATTCCTCATCTGAAGTTCGGTCTTAACCGTAGGATTTCTCTGAAGTCTTGATACGGTAACGAGGTTCATGTAATAAAATGAAAGCTCTGTAAGCTCCGGTATCTGTGACTGGATGAAAAGATTTGACTTTGCGGGATCAAGTCCCACAGAAAGGTAATCCAGCGCAACCTCTATAATATTCTGACGTACTTTTTCCGGATTGTCGGCGTTATCTGTAAGTGCCTGAGCATCCGCTATCATAATAAAAATCTTGTCGAATTCGCCGGAGTTCTGAAGTTCAACTCTTCTTCTAAGTGATCCCACATAGTGTCCTACGTGAAGCTTACCTGTCGGGCGATCTCCGGTCAAAATAATCTTGCTCATCAGTGTATTTCTCCTAAACCTCTAATTATTTTTGGATAAAAAATATGATACTCTATTTTAACTTAAGTGACAATGCATATTGCTCCTGCGAAACCTTTACAAGAACATTCCTTGTGTCGGCCGTCGCGCCTAAAAGCCCGAATTCCTCAGAAAAAAGAGCTACTCCGAACCTTATCCTACCGTTGCAACGTCTTGCAACAGCTTCGTTTATCTTGGCCATTATGCTTGCCATTACTCTGTCTCGAAGGCCCCAGGTATTAAGAAGCGCCAAAATCTCATCACATGTGGTGCATCCCATAACCGTCCTAACCTGGCTTGATGTGCCTCCGACAATCGCCGTGTGTGCGGCAAAGATTTCTCTTCTTCCGTCAGATGCATATGAATTGGTATTCATGATACCGGCAGCCATTTTCACAAGCTTTCCCACATTTCCTACCAGAAGAAGATTTTCAACTCCCGCTTCGCATGCCGCATCTATGGCACTTCCTGGGAAATTGAAACAATTTATCGCAGTCTTAAGCGATACGTGTATTCCTTCATATATCTTGTCCGCACAGTAATCTCCGGGAGAAACAAGAATACTCTTAACTCCCATCTCGATCTGTTCACGGATCTGATTCTCAATAGAACCTGCAATATCCCTCTGATGAACGCTTGATATGGTTCCATAATTTCCCATGATACCGATACCGCCCATAAACGCGTTAAGCGCATTGTTCTGCTTTGCAGCTATCATCATTCCTTCGGGACAACTTACTGTTATTAAAAGAGGCTGTGCTCCATCCGAAATTTCGCACACACCCGCAACCGCATCAAAAATAAGCTTTCTTGCATCTTTTTCGATATTAGCCTGACCTTTTCTTGCAGGAAGGGCGTCGACAGACGCTATTCCGATACCATCGCCCGCATAAAGGAAAAGATTGCCGTATCTGACATCCATAAATGCCCTGCTGTCAACTTTTCTAAAATCGGTCACCTTCGAAACACTTACGTGTATATCAGCTTTTTCCCTGATATCAGGTGCCATGCCGCCTTCCATTACCGCATAGAAATGGGTCTCATTACGTGTGCATTTGTCAGCATCTTTATAAACCTCGATAGTTCTGGTATTCCCTTCATGCTGTATCGTCACATATTCATAGTCAAATTTAAACAAAAGACTCGCCGCTGCCGCTCTTGCCGCCGCTGCTGCGCAATCCCCCGTTGTCAACGGACTAATTATAAGTCCCGAATCTCTTGCATCAAACCTGTCCATATACACCTTCCTCACAAAAACTCTTAATCATCATTAATTATACATTATTTCGCTATATCATAAAGCAAATAATAATTTACAATATTCCGTATATTAATTATTTATTATTTCGACTTTCTTTATTTTAAATTTATAATTTGTCCATAATTTGTCCAAATTTTGAATTTACTATATATACTATCAGAAGAATAACTTCTGACTCCCCCAACAAAACTTTTTTCATACCGGGTCGATTGGCTCCCCACCGGTCGACCCCTCCTCCCAAAAATAAACCACCTTCTAACGAGGTGGTTTTCTTGTGTAGAGCACTTAACGAGGTATTGTCGAGTTTAGTGCGAACCACGCGAATTCACTTGGCAAGGTTCTTTCGCGCCTAGTGAATTTGCGTATCATTTTAAGCCGTCAGTTCTTTCTTCTCCTCAGCCTCTGAAGTTTCCTGTGCAAGCTGATCGCTCTTTCTGGGGCCTCTTAACCCGAAACTTCCGTTATATCTGAGTTCTTTCAACAACTTCTTGATATCCTTAAGTTCCTTGCTGATATCCTCAGCGCTTTTGCAGATAACTGTGGGAACACCGCTGGCACTGAATTCTGTCCTATATCCCGCATCCTTAAGCGCCTTAAATGCCTTGAGCTTATCTGTTGTACCTATCTGTTCAGGTTGCTTATCTTTAATAGCCATATATTGTGCCTTTCTAATTCTTTTAACACAATATACCATATTCCTTCGCCATTTTCAAAAGTATGTTCTCATAAACATACACAGTTACTTATTTTTTGTATATGCCTTGATAAAAAAGTCTTTATCTTTCTGGCAGTTCAATGATTTTCCGTCATCCGAAATATAATAACTCTTACCGCTCGCAGAATTACTGTTGTGGATATTTCCCGTAAGATTGTTCCACTCATCGTAGTTCTTTTCATAAGTAATATCGCCCGCAGTCTCGAACACAAGCTTGCCCGGAGTATGAGGCTTTATGAGGATAAAGAACTTGTCCCCTGCTTTAAGATTTATTTTTTCATCAAGATCGTATGTATGAAAACCTCCACTTACAGAAGAAATCTTCTGAGTAAAAACAGGCTTTCCGAGATCTTTTAAGCTAAGCTCATCATCACCCTCTGTAGGATTAAGATAAATGCTGACCTCGTACTGTCTGTATGAATCAATGCTCATAAGTCCGATCGCATCAAGCTCCTCATCGCCGATCGCAGTGTACAGTACACCGTAAGGATTGGAAGATTCAGTGTAGGCAGTTACCGTATTCTTGGTATCTTCAAGCGCACTGACCTCGTTTGTGATGAATCCGCCGACCTGATAATTGTTATCAAAATATCGTTCATCACCTTTAGCCTTTGCACTGTACGCAGCTGCGTTACTTACGGCAGCGGTCTCATCATAATATGACAGATAAAAGAATCCGTCGGAACCCGCTTTGTCTCCCCAGCTGTTCTTGCAAAGCCATGCACCGTTTTCCTTCGGACTTGAAGAAAAATTAGATGCGCTGTAATCATCGTCCCATCCTATTATAAGAACCTCGTGATTGGCTGTAGGAGGAAGTTCTCCGTTAAAGTGAGAATAAAGATTTCCGTGATTCTTGTTCCAGAACTTCTCGTCGGAATTAACTCCGATAGTTGCTCCGCCGTGTTCCATCACCATCTGCTTAATAAGCATGTTGTTGTCATAGTTTCCGCAAACCTGGCTTACATCCTGAACGTGAAACTCAGACGCATACGCTTCAGACGGCTTATCCTTATTATCATTAAAGATATATTTGCTTCCGTAAATACTCTTAAAAGAATCCGTTCCCTTATCAAAAACAGGTCCCTTCCACGCTGTAAGAAGGCTTATGCAATAGTTCGTAACTCCGCCCATGGCAATATAGCCCGTGTCGTTATCTACAACCCAAGCGCCCTCTTCATTCTCGTTATTCACAAGTTCCCTGTAATCATCATCAATATTTCCGCCATGAGAACCTGCAGCCTTGTGAACATTGTAATAAGCAAGATGTTTCTCGGACAGATCAAGATCCAAAGATTTATATTCAGGATAATGCTTTAAAATATCGCACTCAACAGCACCTGCAGAAGCAAAAGCCCAGCACAGATACGAATATCCCTGGTCTCTGACTCCCGTAACGTACGATTTCCCATCAACATTTCTGGAATCATACTTTGCAGGTATCTCTGCAAGTTTCGTTTCATCGGCATCACCGGCAAAAGAATCTGCATCGGTAGGCACAACATCTTTGTACTCAGCATCATTATAGAAAGCATCACGGTCGCCCGCATCTATAACAACAGCCTCGGAAATGGTCATTGTTCTGACCTCATCAACATTATCGGAAACAGGACTGTTTGACACATCACCAACAAGTGTCTCCGCAGGCTTCTGTGTAGCATCCGGACCTTTGGTTGCTCCAAACTGCGCATCCGGATCGCCGCCTACAAGCAAAAGATCTTCATCACCTCCGCCTGAAACTGCCGCGCCGTCTCTTCTTGACGCATTCTCTGTCTTGGGTGCGCCTTTTTTAACGAAGACAACAGCCAAAACCGAAACAAGTACTACTGCTATGATTACCGCAAATGCGATTTTTTTCTTTTTCACTACTTTAAACCTCAACTTCTATTGTATTACCTTTATTGTATTAAACGATCCGAATATTGATTGACGTATATCTTTTGCGAACGCTTCATAATCAATATAGTGATAACCGCTCTTCCATCCGTCTATCACGCGGACCATGGGATATGTTTTTTCCCCAACCTGCCAGATGTTGTAACCTGAGACAACTACCGTATGATCTTTGTAAAAACCTCTGGCTATATTCAATATTACAGGTCTCCCCGCGCATATTTCTCTGACTACCTGTTTCTCAAAGCTCCATATATAAATGCCTCTGCACTTGACCTTCACGCCGTATCTTGCGAAAGCCTCCTTAGCAATTCCTGAGATAAAAAAAGGAAACGTTCCTATCTTATCGGTATATCCGTAGCTCTCAGCTATCTCTTCAACATCCTTATATATGTGCTTTATATCTTCGGGAATAGATGTGATCTTATTTCGTCGTCTGTAATAATCTATGATCCTTGCAACGGCAACCACGGAACAGTTCCTCGTCCGCCTGCCGCTTATGGCTTCCATTGATTTCGTATCCATCGGAACAGGCGGCCCCTGACGTATCATCCTGCCTCTGTCCCCATATTGTTCCAGAAGATATTTTGGAATATCGTTTATTCCTCCATATGGTTTCTTCTTCATGTATATCGTATTTCACCTTCAAAAAACAAAAAACTATTTGATTGTATCTATTAAATATACATAATTTTATAAACTAAAACAACGATAAAAAACAAGTTTATATCATATTAAAAAAAATATTTTTTTAATTGTGGCAGATAGCATCAAATACAGCTCAACCCCAGATAAAACCTGGAATTAGAGTTTTTAGCTTAACGACGGGCAAAAAAGAAATTGTGATAAAATTGTGTTTTTTTTGCGAACTTTGTGTTTTTTTTGTAATTTGTATGTATAATTAATTAAACTAACTAGTATTACATAATAACGCAAAAGGGAGCGAGGAAAATAACTTTATGGACATATCGCCAAGATCTTCTGTAGAGTCGGTTAGCATCGGTATGACATCATATGGCGATCTAATCAATATTCCAACTGTCGATCCGTTGACAGGTCTTTGTTCCAAAGAGCAGTTTTTTATTCAGGCATATGATTACGACAGAAAGCACCCGTCCGAAGGTGTTGATGCAATTGTACTGAACTATAACAAGTTCCACCTTATAAATGAGCTTTATGGCAGAAGCTTCGGAGATAAGGTTTTGTGTGCAATCGGTGATTGTGTATCTCAAACTGCAAAGGAACATGGCGGAATCGCATGCAGATATGATGCGGATAAATTCTATATATATATAAAGCATCAAGATAATTACGATTTTCTTGTACATCAAATTTCCGATAAGCTTGCGCTTATGCTAAAAACTCCGGACATTCGCGTTAGAATCGGAATATATCCGGACATAACAAGAGAGGCTACTCTTGAACAGCGTTTTGATCGTGCTATTCAGGCCTGCAACTCCATTTCTAAAGTCAGGCACTCTACTTCTTATGAAGTATATGATGCCAAGATGCATGAAAAAGAAATGTTTGAAGCAAGGCTTCTTGATGGTATAAGCAAAGCGTTTTCCGAGCACCAGTTCAAATTGGTTTTCCAGCCCAAGTACAATGTACACGGTAAAACTCCCAAGCTTGCCAGTGCTGAAGTTCTTATCAGATGGAAACATCCTGAATTCGGCCTTGTTAAACCTGATTTCTTCATTCCTTTGCTTGAAGAGAACGGTCTTATCAGACAGCTCGACAGATATGTTTGGAGAGAGGCTGCCGCTCAGGTTCGTAAATGGAAAAAAGAATTCGGCTACTCCATTCCTGTTTCTGTAAACGTATCAAGAGTTGACATATTCGATCCCGACATTATCGATTTCCTTCAAAAGACAATCGAAGAAAACGAGATCAGCCCTTCAGACATCCACCTGGAGATCACAGAGACAGCTTATACGGATAATGTGGATCATATTGTATCTGTTGTAAAAAAGCTCCAGAAAGCCGGATTTATGGTTGAAATGGACGACTTCGGAAAAGGTTATTCATCAATAAATATGCTTACTACGCTTCCACTCGATGCACTTAAGCTCGATATAGAGTTTATAAAAGATATTGCTGAGAACAACAGAGGTAAAAATCTTCTCGGATGTATTCTTGAGATGGCAAAGCTCCTGGATCTTACAGTTATCGCTGAGGGTGTTGAGAACGCAAAGCAGTATTTCCTTTTAAAGAACGCAGGCTGCGACATGATTCAGGGCTATTACTTCTCTAAGCCCCTTGAAACAAAAGAATTTGAGAAATTGCTTGCTGTTGCAAATTGATTTTTACGAATAATAATATCGGGAAAGATGTGATAAACATCCTTCCCGATTTTCTTTTATCTTTCTATTCTGTTTCTTTCGTATGTTTAATCCGATTTTTAATTCGATGATGAAGAGGCAATCGATGCCGCTGAAGATGTGGCAATGATCACAAACATCGCTGCCTGCTGGGCAATAACTCTTGCAACGGTACTGCTTATCACTGATGCATCAGCTGTAGCAGAATTGTCCAGATAGCTCTCGGATACGAGCATTGCCGCAAACATAAGTCTTGTCTGCTTTGTCATATACCAGAATGTGAATCCTTTTTTCGTTCTGAGATATTCAGCAGTTCCGATAACTTCTGCAACAATATCTTTTGCATCCATAGGAATATCTATCAAAAGTGCAAGTGACGCAAGCTCATATTCCTTGCCGTACTTAGTTCCGGCTTCCTTAAATGCATCAAAAAGCGCGATCGTCTTCTCGCATTTCTTCTTATACGCACCGTCAAGAGTTGTAAGCACCTGGCAAAGAGAATATGCCGAATTGTTGTAAAGCATGAAATCATTCTTTATCTCAAGATATGTCGATTCAAGTTCGCTCAAAATATTTTCCGTGCTCTTCTCTGTCATTGCAAGCAAAACCGCAAGACATGTATCTTCATCATTTGTAAGAAAAGGATGTGCCGCTTTCATTCCGTCCAAAAGCGCTTCCGTCTTCTCTATTACCTTATCCGAATCATCTGCCTTGCCGGAATCGCAGATGATAACCGCAGATAAAACTCTGTATGTCGATCCAAGAAATTTACCTTTTTGAAGTTTCTCATATATTTCTGTAACATCATCAAGATACTTCTCAGGATCTTCGGAAAGAGCCATCTTTGTTGAAATAAAAAGTTCGTTGTTTCCGCGAAGATATGAAAACGCGCTGTGTTTCTTGCGTAAAATTTTTCTGCATCTCTTTATAGCCTTAACATCTGCCGTCTCTCCACGATCAATAAACGACAATGCCGCCAATATCTGCATAAGGCTGTCTTCCAACATAAAACCCTTGTAAATAATGTTTCTGTTCTCTACAAGTCTGTCACATTTTTCCATTACTTCGGTCTGCATCGTATCTCTCCTTCTATGATTATCCAAAATATCATATACAATATGATACAGCGCTGTCAATGAAGATAACATAGTATTTCTCGAACAAATTATTACTTTTTTCTTTATTATGCATAAACAAAGCGGTACATATTGTACCGCTCAAATAACGATGATTACTTATTTGCAAAAGAAACCTTGATTTCTCCTGTACTTGACTTAGCAGTTATACTTTTTCCGCTTCCATTATCTGACTTAAAAGAGCCTTCCGCCGTATTTCCTTCAACAATGATATCTTCTCCTGTAGATGATGTCAGATCCAATGAATAATCATTTTGTCCCACTATATCAATAACAATGTCATCAAGTGCTTTAAGATCTGCAGTATTTAACTTGACATTATTAAGTGTGATCTTATCGCTTGATGAATCTGCAGCGAGATCATTAATAGTACAATTCTCAACGATTATGTCATCAGTGGACGATTCAAGCTCAAGCTTGTCAAACTCAGAATAATCAAGCTTTATCTTTCCCGTGGAGCTCTTTACATAAAGATCGCTTGAGGACACATTACTTAATGTAATGCTATCCGTATCCGAAACAACCTTTCCATTCACATCAACACCGTCAATTACAACGTCGTCCGTGGAAGCTTTAACATCAACATTTATAGGTGCAGTATCTTTAGGTACCGTAATGGTATAACTTGATTCTTCCTTACACGCTGTTAAATCCATATCAAAAAATGTTATTTCCGCTTTAAGAGAAGGTTGTTTTACAGTCAAATTCTTACCGTCCTGACTGACCTCCGGAACATATTTTTCTTTTACATTATACTCAAGTTTGTACGCGTCTCCTTCCAAAATACGCACATCTACCGTACTCGCATCAATCGTAAGAGTATCAAATTCACTTATGTCTATATTACCACGTACCATATTTTGGCTTTCTTCTACGCTTTCTCCTCCAATCTTCACAACCGGAATCGCTCCCATCCCGATTGAAATTTTCACAGCCACTGCCCCGACAACAATAAGCGCACACGTTACGATAAGTAATACTTTCTTTTTCATCTATATATCCTTCCATTATCTTTAAGTTTTTCGAATAGTATTATTTCAAGCAAAAATCCCGTTCCCATCATCGCAGCGGCAATGATAAGAATTGTTTTTCTATTCATATATGCTCCTCACTCTCTTTTTCTTAGTCATCGCACTAAACATCTTTTTCAAAACAGCCAACAAGGCATACGCCATTAAGATACCACCGCCAAGGGACACAAGACCGTATCCCAATGTAAATAGTTTTTGCGCCACCCCGTGAACAAATAACGCATACGGGATTGCAATTGCTCCTGCAAATGCAACAACAATCATTACTAAAAAAAGAACTATAAATACAAAAATAAATGTAAGTGCCAAAATCGCAAGCGGTAGAGATAACGGAAGTGACAGTATTCCAAGAATAACAAGCCAGATTGTTGTGGCACCGCCTTTAACAGTCTTCTGTTCTGTCTCATTATCAATATGTCTCTGAGTACACTGACTTATGATATCTGACGCAACTTCTTTTGGTGTTCCGAGCTTAGTCGTAACATCCTCCTCATCGGAGAGTTCCATCTCCGAAATATATTCGTCATAAAAACGAATCGCATCATTCCTGTCAGCTTCGGGAAGATATTTAAGTTTTCCATTAAGCTCCCTCAAAAATTGTTCCTTATTCATCAGTCTTTTTCCTCCATTGCTCCCTCCGACGGCTCTAATCCTGTCCCCTTGATAAGGCCATCGATTTTCTCCTTATATTCATTCCATTCGCTCTCATAAAATTCGAGCATATTTCTGCCCTCATCTGTTATCGCGTAATACCGCCGATTTCTCCCCTGAAAAGGTGCATCATATGTTCTCAGGTAGTCTGACTTCTGCAAACGCCTAAGCACCGGATACAGCGTTGATTCAGATATATCAACAACCTGCCTGACTTTTTGTGTCAGAGTATATCCGTACGAATCTTCACTTCGGACTATTCCCAGAACGCAAGCATCAAGTAAGGGGGCTGTTAATTGATATGTCATGCACTCACCTCTCTTGCTTTGTTTTGATACAATATTATATAGCGTATAATATTACGACTGTCAAGTGTGATTTAAAAGATATCAAAGAATCATTCGCGAAATGCTTGCGCATCGGTCGCATCCATAGCAGAGCTTTTTTGATAGGAATTTTCCTATCAAAAAAGCACACTGTCCAAGCCATATATCCTGCTTAAACAGTGTACTTTTTCATATCATCTCGTCTTTTTCTTCTGCTGCCCTGCGGTCATCTTGATTACAAAACTCTGAGGAACAAACCTGCTTCCGTAGAGTGCGACCTTCATCCTGAGTGTCGGTATGATAACCGTTTTCTTTTTTCTCATGCCCTTTAAGCACTCATCGACACATTTCTCCGCTGTAATACCTTTTAGAGAAAAAGAAACGTCCGCATTCATGTTAAACTCGGTATCTACAGGCCCCGGACAAAGGCATGCGACATATACGCTACTGCCGATCTCTTTTAGCTCACACGCAACAGCTTTGGTTAAAGATGTGACATAGGCCTTTGATGCGTAATAGGTTGCCATATAAGGCCCCGCAGGCAAAAGACCTGCCGACGATGCGACATTTAAAATTGTTCCATGCCCCTGTTTTTGCATCTTTACAAGCACGCCTTTGAACAAAATGTGCATTGCAATGTCATTCACCTTTACAATTGAAATTTCTTTTTCAAGATCAGTCTCAAGGAAACTTCCCGCTGTGCCAAAACCCGCGTTGTTGATGAATACATCTATCTCTTCATCCGCTATTTCTTCAAGAAGCTTCTTGCAATTAGCCTCATCCGAAACATCCGCGGTTATGATAAAACATTCTGTTCCAAGTTCATCTTTCAGGGCATTTAAACGCTGCGTTCTTCTTCCCGTGAGAATAAGCCTATATCCTTCTTTTGCATATCTACGAGCAAACTCGGCGCCAAGTCCTGAGGTTGCTCCGGTTATAAAAGCTGTTTTCATATATCATTACCTTATCGCATTAGTTAGTTTTTCCGATATTGTTTATATTGCAAAATATCAATATTCATCGAGAAAGTTATGCCTTACGCCGTCCTTTTTGTACTCGATGATAGTATTAAGCTGCACGTTCTCGACACTTCTGAAGATATTTGACTCAACGAAAGGATTGTCTTTCTTGAGCCTTTCGATAAGTTTCTTGGTCTCAAGCCTCTTTGACGATGTAGTTCCGTCCGTATGGCAGGTCGAGCATGTCTCCGTAAAGTGGCATGCACACTGAAGGAAATGAAGCTCGTTGTAATCTCTCCATGCGCAGATATCACTCTCACGGATAAAATACATAGGCCTTATAAGTTCCATACCTTCAAAGTTAGTGCTGTGGAGCTTTGGCATCATCGTCTGGATCTGGCCGCCCTGGAGCATTCCCATAAGAATGGTCTCGATAACATCATCGTAGTGGTGGCCGAGCGCGATCTTGTTGCATCCAAGCTCTTTTGCCTTGCTGTACAAAAAACCTCTGCGCATTCTCGCACAGATATAGCAAGGACTCTTTTCTATATTGTCGACGGAGTCAAATATGTTACTCTCGAAAATCGTGATCGGTATGCCAAGCGCCTTGGCGTTACTTTCGATAAGCTGCCTGTTCTCTTTGTTGTAACCGGGATCCATGACAAGAAAAGTCACGTCGAACTTCACCTGTCTGTGCGTCTGAATCTCCTGAAAGAGCTTCGCCATCAGCATAGAATCTTTGCCGCCAGAGATGCATACCGCAATATGATCTCCTTCATTTATGAGTTTATAAGTCTTGCACGCCTTCGCAAATCTGGAAAAGAGCTGTTTATGGTATTTCTTTCTGATACTCATCTCAGCTTTCTTCTGCTTCTCGCCACCTTCTTCCATGTGGGCAAGCTCATCCTGAAGATAGCCCATATATCCGCCTTCAAGACCGTAATACTCGCGTCCGTTAAGAGCAGGAAGCTCCACTGCTTCTTTAGTCTTTTTACCTATCTGGCAGTAAAGAATAATAGTCTTATCCTGCGGAATATCGCCGATTGCCGCGTTGTCTTCTTTTCCCAGCTCTTCCATATCAATATGAATCGCGCCCGGAAGCATACCATACGAAGCAAGCGCCTCATCGCGCACATCTATAAGCCTGTATGAACCCTCCGGAAGTTTACGAAGATCGTTAAGTGATATTTCTTTCATTGCGTTTTTTCTTTCCTAACACATTTTTATCTCAATTTTTTCTCTATCTGATATAGCATTATAACAAAAATGGGAGCAGCAACAATAGCTACTCCCAAAAAAACTCCATATCACAGATCAGAAAGTCTCATCATAAATATAGAATACTCATCATTCTGAAAATCAAGATCCGGAGAATTCTCTCCGCCACCGTTGGTACTGCGCTTGATCTCCGCATAAAACTCCTCGCCCTGATTGACTATATCCATAACGGTAAGCTCCACACCTGCGCCTGCTGCCACCTTACAAAAAGCCGCAAGCGGATCTGCCTCATTTCTCGTATCAAGAAGATTCCGCTTAAGAGCCGAATCACTCTTTGCTTTTTCCAAAAGTATCTCAAGTTTATCTGCCGTATTCATAAGCTCTCCTCCTGTTCATTAAAACTTATAAGAATTATAACAAAAATAGGAGCAGCTACAATAGCCGCCCCTAAAATATACGCCACTTTAAAATCCCACCTTAAATTCTTCATCCTTCTGTCTATCGTAAATTACCGTGCACTTGATGAATTTACTTATAACTCCGTGCCTTGATAAAGAATCTGAGATTGCATCTCCGACATAGAATGTATACGGCCAGGTATTGTCTCTTTCTTCATTGGCCAAAACATGCAACTCCATAGTCTCTGTTCCGCTCTTATCCGCCGCAAAATACTGACTTAAGATATCTTGTCCGATCGAATAAACCTGTTCTTTTGACAAAGCAAAATCATTGTAATCCCTGTAAGATTTACAACTGTTGATTGTCTGGGCAACCGTTATAAAAGTAAGGAGCGGCAGAACAACACCAAGTCCCGACTCTTTTCCATCGGCGTTCTTAAGTGCCATACCAAATACGATCGTAAAGAACAAGAACATATAAAAATAATAGCCAAGCGAAACATCACTTCTTTGAGCATAATTGATTCCGCTAACCCCTGACAAAAGAATCAGATATAAAACAGTAAAAAATCCCGAAACTATGATCTTAACGAGTATCGCAGCTTCTGAAGTCTTTACGACATTCTCACCTTTTTTGAAAACACCGATCACAAACAAAACCGTCATTACAGCAAAAATAAGTAAGCACATCTTATTTATCGAGGTAAAATTAGAAATAACCGACTTTGTTATTTCCATAATACCAATCTTATCTGTTATCTGCTTCTTGGCATCAGCGTTTCTAGGATCCATAAGCTGAATCACCAACGCAAATGCCCACATAATAAGCGTAGCCGGATAATACCATCTGCACATGATGAATTTTTTGATCGCATTCTTGTCTTTTCTGTTTTTGAAAAAGCCGCTGAGCATCTCAACTGCCACAAAAGAGACAAGAACAATGTTTGTAAACATGTTTGAAAAAACTGCAAAATAAATTGCAAGTAATATAACCCCGTCTTTTAGTCCGACAGGCTTTACTTCATAGGCATCGCCTTCTTTGTACGCCTTGTTCATAAACCACATGACCATAGTGATATTAAATACACCGGTCAGCACATAGTGGATGAAGCACGTCACATCTCCCGACCAGAACAAGTGCGTATTTGAAAACCAATCATTTTTATAAATAAGAAAATGAAATGACAAAAAGCAAACAGCCAAAAGGTCAGGTATGATGCTTTCTTTATCATCCATGATTGTTCTTATCAGTGAAACAAATACCGTGCAATAAACTGAAATAAACAATGCACCCGTCACTGCAAAAGCCAAAGCAAGTGACATAAGATAATCTTTCATTATAGGATAGACAAAATTCGCTGCTATCTCTGTTATGATCGGGAATAATGTTTCCGGAAAAACTTTAATTCCGTTATACCCACCAGGCATCGGAAGAGGTCTCCTGAAATAACTGCACATCTCCCAGTCATCCGAATCAAACAGAATCAAAGGATGAGCAACATAAAAGAATACAAACAGCACCAAAAAAATCCCCGAGAAAAGCAAAATATCTTTATGCTTAGACTTCATTTTTTCTATCCCACTCTTTCTTCACATATTCATTCACCCAATGATTATACCCATCTCCAAGGCCTTTGTATATAAAATTAAATTGCTATTCACATTTGAAGTTCGCTCCAGAACCGGCTTTTTCCGGGATTAAGAATAATCTTGCTCGAAGCATCGAACTTTTCAGCCAGACGCATATCGAATCCACTCTTATCCTTCGCAAGCTACATAAGCTTTCTTATGTCTCTCAAAGCCTTTTGTACATGTAATATGCATGAGGATTCTTACTTGTTTTAAAACATCACTTTTCTTCATGTTTTACTCACCTTCCAAATCCTACCGTTTCTTTTCCTATAAACAGAGTTACTCCTCAATGAATCTCTTTAATCTCTCATTAACATTTTGTCATGCAAAAAATTCTTTTTCAATGTTTTTTAACACCTATTTTTTCTTTTTATTTTCGCACATAGCACTGGTAGATACTGCATCTTGCAACTTTTATGTAGTTCTTCTCACCTGGCACCATCCAAAAAAAATAATATTTTTAATAACATTTATATTGATTTTCTTTTAAGAATATGTTAACGTTATTTTGTTGTACGAATACCCAATTTTAGACTTATATATTTTTTCTTTCCATGAAATATATAAGCCCCCATAAGTTCTTGTACTGGTTTATATGCCATATAGAACTCAAGGACCTATTAGCTCCCCCTCATTTGCTAATAGGTCCATATTATTTAATCAGATTGGCGGAGAAATATTATGATTTTTTTCCATAAAAAGTCGGAGAAAGTTGCTTCCAAATATAGAATCGTAAAAAACTATAGAAAAGACTCATATTGGCCCTGAAAGCCTTTCTTTTGAGTATTCCGATACAGACATAAGTATCCTTAAAGACGATATTGGACAAAAATATCTAAGAGTTTATAAGAAAAATTGTACGTCTGAAGCGAACGGCCGACCCATAACAACAATCAGCGACACATGTTAAAGCTATTGCGGAGTATAACACAGCGAAACTCTAAAATTCTCATTTCTCGCTGCAATAATCAAGACAAAAAACCGCTTTTCAACAGCGGATCATAATAAAAAAGATTTTCCGATGTAAGAATTAACGCACAAGCCCTATTTCAGGCGGCAAAATTCATATTTTTACCTATTTCCGCTGTTTTCACCCGAATCCTTCCTTAGCCCGACGCCCATAAAGCCCGCTTCCAATCACATCTTATATCCGCATTCCTTCTTCACCGGTCCATCAATTCCCGACTCATAGTGCGCCCTAAACTCCATATTGATCTCACGGATTTCCTTAACGCCATCTATATATGGCTGATACATCTCGATCAGCCCCGCGCTGCAGCCGTCACAACTGCCATCGATATTACCGATCGATTCAGCAACAATGCGCTCTCTTTCTTCTCTTGTAGTGTCTTTAATCAAAATAGAATCCATATTTATCTCCGTATTTCCCGTAACGTAAATGCGTTTCCCGTTAACCCTCAGGATATAGCCGCCCCACTTTACATCAGGGCGAAGCTCACCCACTAATCGCCCGCAACACTTTCTGCTCAATAAATTCCACACGGTCAAAGATTCTCGGCTTAAATGTCCCCGTCATTCCCACAGATACATTTTCCTCTTTGTTTACATAAATGATATTTCCGCTGTCACCAATCGCAGCATATACACCCTTGTCATCGTATGGCTTGTACCATAAATAGCCATAGTTCATGAAACCAAACCGCTCGCCAAGCTTAAGGTGCGGCGCCAGCATATCCTTTAAATATTCTTCAGAGATGATCCTCTTGCCGCCACTAAGTCCACCATCCAAAACAAGCTCACCGACAGTAGCCATATCTTTTGCCGACATACATAATCCCCAGCCTGCTGTAACGCAGCCCTTAGGGTCAGAGTACCACTCGTATTTCCTGGGATTTTTGTTCATAAAAAAATCAAACTGATCCTCTTTAGAACTGTCTCCGTGAGGTATACGCTCGGGAAGTCCCAGTGGTTCAAAAAGATTCTTGTTAGCGAAATCAATACATTTTTCACCTGTTGCTCTCTCGATTATCCCCGCAAGGATCTGAATGCCAAGTGTTGCGTACCTGAATTCTCCGGTGATTCCGCTTCGGCCACCAAGATAATCAAGAATCGCAAGCGTAAAGTCTGCGGATGTACATACCTTCTTCCACGGCTCTGACTTGCCTTTATACGGGGCTGTCATCGTGAGCATATGCCTGATCGTAACGTCATAGATAGTTTTCTCCCCACGTTTTACATTGTAATCAGAAAAAAAATCCATCACCTTTTGATCCAAGTTTTGGATAAATCCCTTATCCAACGCGATTCCTGCCAGTAATGCCATAATGCCTTTAGTCACAGAATTGACATTCATCGCATCCAAAGTCTTGAATCCATGCCAACAATCATCAAGCACCACCTCACCATCTTTGATGGAATAAATCTGGCATATATTACTCTCATTCCCGGTGCTCTCAGAAATGTACCTGTGTAGTTGTTCTTTATTCATAGTAAAAAAGCCTCCTCTTAGGAAAGATTCGGACGTCCTAAGAAAAGGCTAATTGAATTTAAAATCTTTTTCAAGAAAAATCTTACGTTTGATATTGAACCTATTTGAGATTCTTTACAAAGAAATCCTGCATTTTATCAAAAGGAATTACTTCCACGTTGTCATAAAGATCTGTATGAACCGCCCCAGGTATGATCATCAGCTCCTTGTTGTCTGTGTATTTACTGTTTCTTGTCATATCTGCGTAGGCATCCTTACTAAAGTAGCAAGAATGGGCTTTTTCCCCATGAATCATGAGAACCGCACTTCTTATCTCATTTGTGTATCTCAGTATCGGCTGATTGATAAAAGACATGCAGCCTACAGTATTCCATCCTTCATTGGAATTTAAGGACCTCTCATGATAGGCTCTTCCCTTGTAATATTCGCTATAGTCTTTTACATAAAAAGGGACATCTTCCGGCACGGGAAGCGGAAGGCATCCGCCCGCTCTTGTATATTCTCCGCTTCTGTAATTTTCTGTTCTTGCCTTGTTGAGCGCCACTTTATTATTGTATCTGGCTTCCTCGTTATTATCTGCGTCAAAATATCCGTTGGCATTAACTCTGGACATGTCGTACATTGTCGATGTTACCGTAGCTTTTACCCTGGTATCAAGAGCCGCGGTGTTAAGAGCCATTCCGCCCCATCCGCAGATTCCTATAATTCCTATTTTCTCAGGATCCACATTGTCCTGAACCGATAAAAAATCCACAGCAGCCATGAAATCTTCTGTATTTATATCAGGAGATGCCATATACCTAGGCTGACCTCCGCTCTCTCCTGTAAATGACGGATCAAAGGCAATTGTCAAAAAACCTCTCTCTGCCATTTCCTGTGCATACAATCCCGAACACTGTTCCTTAACCGCACCAAAAGGCCCCGCAACCGCAATTGCCGGAAGCTTTCCTTCCGCGTTCTTTGGAACATACATGTCAGCAGCAAGTGTTATCCCATATCTGTTTGCAAATGTTACTTTGCTGTGATCAACTTTATCGCTCTTTTCAAAAGTCTTATCCCACTCTGTTGTCAGATTTAATTTCTCAGTTTTCATCATCGCTTTATTCTCCTTAGCCTTTACATTTTCCGGATTCCGACTCCCACATACTCCAATTGAAAGAGCAAGTGTTGATATTAATGATACTGCCAAAAGCTTTCCAATTCTTTTCATGATCATGTACTCCATTCTTACAGTCTTCTTTTCTACGACTCAACAGTTTCCAAGTTCATTTTTAGTACCATATTTATATTTTTCCCTGACAATCTCACTATAATCCGTATACATCGCTTTCGCTAATGGTTATAATGAATATCATGATATTCATTTTGGTTATATCACTGCCTGAAAGGAATCCATTATGGAAATAAGAAATTTAAGATATTTTCTAGCTGTTGCCAGAGAAGAGAACATGTCCAGAGCCGCTGAATTACTCCATGTAACGCAGCCCACCCTCTCCAAGTCATTAAAGAGTCTTGAAGAAGAGCTTGGAAAAAAACTATTCACGCGCCACAGCTTCTCCATTAAGCTCACTGATGAAGGAATGCTCCTTCGCGACCGTGCCGAGGATCTGGTCCTTATGGCAGATAAAATCGAGCAGGAGTTTATCTCCTTAAATGACATCACCGGCGGTGATATATACTTTGGTCTGGCTGAATCCTATCAAATCTGCCACCTTGCTAAAGAAATAAAAAAACTCAAAGACAGCTATCCTTCCTTTACCTACCACATCACCAGCGGTGACACAGAACAGATAACAGAAAAGCTTGATAAGGGATTGCTTGATTTCGGCGTAATCTGCGAGCTTCCAAACAAAGAAAAATACGATTCTATCACATTCCCTGATACCGACCGTTGGGGAGCTGTAATGTTAAAGAGCCACCCTCTTGCAAAGAAAAAGAGCATAAAGGCAACCGACCTTATCGGCCATCCACTCTTCTGCTCTGAACAAAGCTGGAATATTGAGATCCCACAGTGGGCAGGCAATCAATTCTCCAAACTCCACCTGGAAGGATCTTTTCGCCTTGCTTATAATGCTTCTATGTTTGCCAAAGAAGGTCTCGGAATACTTCTTACCTTTGAGCACCTCATTAACTGCTCCGAAGAAAGTGATCTTGTATTCCGCCCCCTCACACCCAAGCAGGAAACAAAGCTATATCTGATTTGGAACAAATACCAGACTTTCACACCTATTGCAGAGAAATTTCTGGCACAGATAAGGGAGTCATTTTAAGTTATAATTCCTTCAAGAGCGTCCACGAGCTAATCGCATACTTCTCAGACACTATGTGAATTGCATTAATACTTATTTCAAATCAAAATCCCCTCAAAATGATCAATCTCATGCTGAATGATCTGCGCAATAAAATCCTTATACTTCCCATGCTGCAGCTTAAAGTGGCGGTCCAGATAATCAACCTCGATCTCCCTGTACCGCGTGCAGCGCCTTACACCTTCCAGCGACAGACAGCTTTCTTCCGTCCGGTACTCCCCGCTCTTCTTAGTAATAACAGGATTTATCATGGGGAAAAGAAAAGGTCCCCTAGCCACCACTATAATTCTCTTCCTAACTCCTCGTATATAATCTATATCTCCTGCCGCGTAACTTTCACTTAAGTCTGAGCCTGAAATCACACAGCTCATCCCCATTGCCGATTGTCTTGGTTCTTATAAACTCAAGCCCCGGAATATTACCGTAACTGTAGATATCGTTATCACAAAACAGCTTATTTATCTCAGGACACCCAAGTTCAGTGAGATAAGTGTGATATGGACACTGTGTAATATCCATGCAGAACTCACCTTTCTTTTTTGGGTAAAAGACATTTTTAAATCCCGAAGCTTCTCCAAAGCTCTTACGAGCTACGGGTCCCCACATGGCGAGAAAGAATCTTGTAAATCCCGGAAACTTTGCAGTTCTTGCCAAAGACGCTCCCGACTGCTCGCTTCTGTTTTTCATTGCTACTCTCATTACTTCAAATGCTTTATCCGCATCTTTTTCCTTCATAGAAAGATAAATTGCAGCTGAAGGAAATATTGCTCTGTCAGTGTGCGCCGCCACTCCCTTAGGAAGATTCGCATGATCTGCCATTATCTTCTCAAGTTTATCTGTAGCATTTTTCCAGATCTCATCTGCATCGCTTTGTGCAAATTCTTTGTAAACCTCGCCTTTTATGAAATCCATCCCCTTCATAGCCTTCTCTACTGTCTTCATACTTCTAGTCAATCTCCTTAATGTTATCATTCATTTCTAAATTAACAGTCACCTTTTTATTGGGTCATTTATTGGGTCATTTATCGGGTCAGCGTGACCCAATAAAAATTCAACTCCATAGTAGAATAAAAGAACAGCTTCTCCCGTAAATACAGAAAAAGCTGCTATTCAAGATTTGATATTATTTCTTTCACGTTGTAGCTATAGTCTTTTAAATCTCATCCTCTTTCTCAAGAAGTTTAACAGCTTCGTTATATTCAATTTTCTCTCTATCTCTCATCAGAAGTGTAATATACTCCACCTCCCATCCTCATTGCGTTTAACAACATTAACTTCGTTTTGTAGACTATCCATAAATTCAATAACCTTATATGAATCATCTCCCTTTCAAAACGTACTTTCTGTTCTCATAAAATTCTAGAAGATAACCCATTTAAGGAAATACTCAGCTGATTTAAAACAAATTATACTCACTTACATTATTGTCCGCAACTTTCTAAAGTAATCATAAACTCGCCCAAACACAGCGAAACACCAAAAACTTCATTTCCCGCTGTCATAATCAAGACAAAAACTTGCTTTTCAACAGCGGCTTTTATAAAACCGTACTTCCCGCTGTCATAATTAAAACATAAGCTTCATTTTCAACAGCAAAAATCATAGATTCACCAGTTTTCGCTGTTTCATCTTCCGGTCCTATTAATTCTTTATTCATACTTCACCTCTTCAAACACCGCACTCAGCTTCCCCGGCTCATCACTTCCCCACGCCGAAAAATCAAACTGCGGATCTGAAACATGTTCCAGTTTCAGTACATATTTCAGCTTATTAGGTTCTGATGTCTCATCCTTTTTCACCGTGACTTTAACCTTGGTATCATCTCCATCGTCGTGCCAATAACTCTCGCATACCATCGGCTCTTCATTCTTTCCGTCCCACGGAACTTTTACAGAGAATGAAGCGGGAGTATCTTCTTCGGCAAAAAACACCAGATAACTTCCCGAGCACCTCGGGCTAAAATTTGCATATGCATCGCCATTCTCATATTTAAAATCACGTGTCCATATGCAGCCGTCAGTCATTCCGTTAAAAGCTTCTCCGTCATGGACATTATAAATTATGTAATATCCGTCAGGTACCACATCTGAAACCGAAGAACTAAGAGTTGTCCATGACATGCATTCTTCAGGTATTTCGGAAAGAGGCGCTCCCGGCGTATAGATAAGGAGCTCATCGGCATTTTCAAGTCCATAGGGCTCAGAATAAACATACTTAACTTCGTCTATGATTTCTTCTGTATTAAGCTTGTCCTTATCATCTATATTTAATTCCTGGAGCTTCATTGAATAGATATTCTGATATTCCGTAGGCTCGGGATCCGAGAATTTGCCCGAAAATCCGCATACGTAAATTGTTCCGTTTGGATAACCGTCGCCGCTGTCCCCCATATCCGAGTCGTGATAACCTCCGACAAATGAACCGTCCTCAGACAATTTAAGAGATGTAGCCCATGCACCCGCACCGCTTGCAAACGTGAAGTTCTTAGGCATTTGAGCAAAAATGTTTCCATCTTCAGGCGCTTTGGTCGCCTCACCGGCGCTTTCCGTCACCTCACTTGTACTCTCAATCGCCGCTTCCGAGCTTTCAACTGCTGCCTGTTCTACATTCTTTTCACCACATGCTACAAGCAAAGCAGATGAAACCAAAAGTCCCATGAATTTCAATTTATTTCGTGTCATGAACATACTCTCCCACTTCTATTATTTGTCCTCTTCTTCAACCGCAATTCCCAGCAGCTTTTTCTTAAATCCACTCATTAAGCTATCGTAATCCGTATAGTTTATGTCACACTTAAAGCGGCTGTTCCAGGTATCCCTAAGAGTGTCGCATATAGCCGAAGCTCTTTCTCCCTCATTCTTAAGAATAGCGGGAAAAATGTAGTAAATGAGGAAGCAGTTTAAGTCCATTAACGGTCCCGTGCGAACCTTGCCAAACTTCTTAAACGTCTCATGTACTCCGTCGCAAAAAGCATTTGAAGCTACAGCTATATCCGTGGCCTCTGTAAGTTCACTAAGATAAGAGTATCTTTCAGCTTGAAAGGTACTCATTCGGTTCTCGTACTCTTTTTTAGTAGTTATCCTGCTAAAAGGCTCATAGCTTTCAAAAATCTTATCAATGTTAAACGCCATAGCGTATACGCCTCCTGTTTCTTTTTATTAAATTATACTCTAATGATATAATTATAGGGAAGAAACGAATATGTAAGGATGGTCTGAGATGAACGAAAAGATTAAAGGAAATAATTACAGATGGATGTCGCTTCGTTTTGTTGTGGTGACTATTGCTTCTGTGGTATTTGCGCTTAATATCAAATCTTTTGTCAGAACAGGAGGTATCTTACCCGGAGGAGCGACCGGATTGACACTTCTGATACAGGAGATTGCTGATAGATTTATAGGAATCAAGATTCCCTATACTCCTATTAACGTCGCCATAAACGTTGTTCCCGTTTTTATAGGTTTTAAGTATATAGGAAAAAAGTTCACTTCGCTTTCATGCATTGTTATCTTGCTCACAGGTATTCTGGCCGATCTTATTCCCGGCTATGTGATAACCAACGACCTTATACTGATAAGTATATTCGGAGGCATCATAAACGGAGTGGCTATAAGCCTTTGCCTTTTGATGGATGCAACTAGCGGAGGAATAGACTTTATAGCTATTTATCTGTACAAAAAGGGTTTTGACGGCTTCAATGTTGCATTATATGTTAATGCCTGTATCCTCATTACCGCCGGCGCTTTGTTCGGCTGGGAAAGAGCTCTTTATTCCATTGTATTCCAATACGTATCTACGACAGTGATCCACGTACTGTACCGTAAATACCAGCAAACTACGCTGTTCATTGTAACGCGGTTCCCTGACGAGATAAGTGCCCTGATTTACAAAATGTCAAATCACGGCTCTACAATAATCTACGGCAGAGGCTCCCACGAGGGCGACGAAGATAAATCCGTTGTATACTCAGTTATCACCGCCACTCAGGTAACCCAGATAATCAATGCAATTAAGGAATTTGATCCCGCCTCATTTGTAAACGTATTCAAATCCGAGAGAGTCTCGGGACGCTTCTATCGTATTCCGGAAGACTAAAGCTTTAAAACTCCCCACACCTTAGGAAATCGTAAGTGCAGTCTTTTTGCTGTATTTCATCGAAATTATATTGACTGTGGGTTTAGATACATGCTGCGCGAAGTTGTCTGAGCATATGCACCTTAGAAATTTCATCTGCACAAACAGATGAAATTTCTAAGGTGCAGATGTGAGTTTATGAAGCGCAGCATGTGTTCATCCAATCCCACAGTCAATATAATGTTTTGAGATGTCGCAGCAAAAAGACTGCACTTACGACCTACCATGGTGCGGGAAGTTTTAGTAAATCAAAGAGAAGACAGCCATATTTAGCTGCCTTCTCTTTTAATATATATTTGTAACCTACCTGTTTATTTTTTCCCCATTTAATATATCAATATGTTGCTGACCAAATCTTGTACTCAACGTTAGGATTAACGCCCTTCTTCTGGAAAAGCTCACTTACTGTTACAAAAGTATAGCCCTGCTTCTGGAGTCCCTCGATGATCTGAGGAAGAGCCTGGACTGTCTTCGAATTTCCCTGGAAATCGTGAAGAAGAACGATCTGTCCGTCTCTTGCGCCGTTAAGTACCGACTGCGCTCTCTGCTGAGCTGATGTGTTATCAAGCCAGTCATTGTGCATTGTTCCCTGAATGAAAGGAACGTCAATGTTCTGATACATTGTGTTGCTGATTGCAATGTAAGGTGGTCTGAAGAACTTTACATCTGCGCCTACAGCATTCTTAATTGCAGTTGCTGTGCGCTGCTGCTCATCCTTTATCTGCTGAGCACTCATTCTTGACATATCCTGATGAGTGAAAGAATGGCTTGCAAGTTCACATCCCATGTTAACCTGTCTCTTCATTGTGTTTACAGTATTCTGGTTAATATTCTGTCCGATAAGGAAGAATGTAGCCTTAACATTGTACTTCTGAAGAATATCAAGCACTTCGTTTGTTGTGCTTGTAGGGCCATCGTCAAATGTAAGAGCGATAAGCTTCTGGTTCTTGTTATTATTCTGGTTTGCGTTGTTGTTATTTGCTGCGTTGTTATTGTTGTTATTCTTTGCAGCATTATTATTATTATTGTTCTTATTCTGTCCGTTGTTGTTTGAGCCTGAATTTGAGCCCGCACCGCTGAACTTAAGGTAATCAACGTAAGCATCCCACTGATTGTTATCAGCTGTTACAACAAGCTCTACAGTCTGGTTTCCTGTGCCATGCTTAACGTTCTTGATCGTATATTCAGCGGGATAAGGTCCGCCATAATAGAATGTGCCCTTGTTCTGGCCGCCGATCCTAAGATCTACTCTTGCCATGTTGTTGTTATTTGAACATCCGCGGAGTGTGAAATCACTTGTATCGCTTGCAAAATTCTGATTGAAGCTGAGCTTATCATTATTTGCATAAAGAGCCATTCCGTTAAAAGGTGATCCGATGGTATCAGCGTACTGTCCGCTCTTAGTCATGGACTCACACTGAACTGTTGCGGAACTCTGAGCACTGCCGCCGTTATTGCCGCCGTTGTTGCTGTTGTTGTTATTGTTTCCGCTGTTGTTTCCCCAGTTCCACCAGTTGCCCCAATTCCAGCCGTTGTTTCCGCCGTTATTGTTGCCACCATTGTTATTGTTGTTATTATTCTTGTTATTGTTATTATTATTGTTATTATTATTGTTGTTATTATTGTTATTATTATTGTTCTTGTTACTGTTGTTATTGTTATTATTACTTGAAGATGAACCGCCAACCTTCATGTCATTCTTATAAACATTGGCAGATCCGCTACTCTGATATCCCTCAATATTAAGAGCTGCTTCATAAATCTTTCCAAGCCCCATTCCCATCTTTTCCCAAGCCTTGAAGTGCTCAGAAACGCTGATAGTTCCACTTGTTCTCTTTTGAGTACGAACACTGAAGTACTGCTTGAAAGTCTTGTTACCTTCGATTGAAGGCTGATTTACACGAGTTGTCTCGTAAACATCATATGTTCCACCGTCAACCTGGATCTGACCCTTTGGTGATCCTCCGGGTGGACGCCATGAGCCCCAACTGTCTACGATGTAATACTCGATCATAGGGTCTTTTGTCCAACCATATACACAAAGATAAGAGTTTCCGTTCGGTTTGTAGTCACATCCATAATCAAAAGAAATATTGCCTAACTGCTGATATGTCTTTGTGCTGTCGAACTTCTTACCCTTTCTGAAAAGTGCATTTCCTATGTTACTCCACTGACAGCTGAATGTTCCACCTGAATTCAGCGTCATGCTAGTGTTTCCGCCATCTTTCCAAAGTTCGTAATCATATCCGTCTTGATTACCAGTTTTATTCTCAGTTATTGTCGTAGCCGCCTGAACTTTAAGCGCAGGGACGAATAACTGGGCACATAACGCAATGGAAAGCAGCGCTACTTTTAAACCGTTTTTCATCTACGATATCCTCCTCCATCTAAACCTCTTCTAAAACATTAATCGTATTGTAACATATCGTTCACATACGCGAAAGCTATATATCCGCACTGCTGTCGCATCAGATGCGATATGTGCGTTATAAAGTTAGAAAAAAAGCGCGGTTGCAAGAGTCTGTATATCTCAAGCAACCGCACTTTCTCATTTTTTCTTACCTTTGCCTTTTGGAGCCAGTGACTTAAGCGAGCTTAGGAGTTTACTACCTGCGCTTGTACCGCTCTTTTCTGACTTTTTCCTGTTCTTAAGCCATTTGAATATTGCGACCTCAACTATGATAAGAGCAAGCAATAAGCCCGCAGCTGCTGCCACCAGCTTAAAATCGATAAGCATGAAATCGAGGTATATTCCGTCGGGATCGTCAAAGTTAAGAAGATCCCACTCATAGGTCTTTCCATCCCTCGAAACATGCGTGGCATTGTGTGCCCGGGCCTTTGCCGGAAGATTGACGGTAAGCTTCATATGCGCACCGCTCATCTTAACATAGCTTCTGTAATCGCCGGAGAAATCCCTGTCTCTCGCATCGCGGAATATATCCCACTCAAGCGAGTATTTAATGCCTTTTCTCGTAAGCTTAAGCGACTTGAATTCATCGGAAATATCGCTGAGTTCGTTCGCAGAGACGTTTTCTTTCCTGATAATATATCCGGAATATCCTCCGTCCTTGTAGCCTTCAACGTCCCAGCCGTCCTCTTTGTAATCCTCCATCTGCTCTTCCGAGAGGATTTCTTCAAGGTCCCTGTCGCCCATATCTACCATTGCATAGCATATGGCCACGTCCATCTTGCCGTTTAGCTTAACATCCATTGTCGTCTCAAATCTGACACAACCGGAAAGCGCTAAAACGCTAAGCAAAGATAATAATATAACTTTTAATTTTTTCATACACATCCTATATATATTTTAAAACTAAATGTTACATAAAAATTATTATATAGCATTTTTATCATTTTAGCCATTTTATAAATCAATAAATATTTTTTATATAGAACTCCGTCATGCCAAAGAACTCCCTGACAACATAGTGAATTCCGCATGGAAAAAGAGTTTTCGCAGGGACTGAATAAACGTTCTTATACCCTTCTCTTTTGGCAATCGACATAGCTCTGAGCTCGTGAAAGCCGTTGGTCACTATACCTGTAGATATAGTAGGGTCACCTATTATCTCAAGGCTGTATCTAAGGTTCTCCTCCGTGTCGGTAGACTTTTCTTCCGGAATGATCCTGCTCTCATCGATTCCGTATTGGCTTACGAGCTTTCTCTTTGCGCACTCAGCCTCGCTTATCTCCTCATCGTTTCCCTGACCGCCCGATGCTATGATCTTTGTATTCTCATTTTCATCAAGGTACTCTGCTGCCTTTCTTATTCTTGCCTTGTACTGGTTGCTCGGCTCGGTCCCCTTAAGTCCGGCGCCGAGAACTATGATGTAATCAAGGTTTTCCTTTGGTCTTGCGCTCATTGCGCGGATTATCTTAACTTCGGTTACGGCGAAGTATGTCAGGAATACTGTGAAAACAACACGGTATATCCATTTAACCGCCGCAGGAAGCTTTTTCTTTTCCCTTCCGTCTATGCGGCGCTTTAGCATAAAAACTCTAAGTGCGGAAAATGCCGCTATTATAAGCCACAGCCATACCCACGAGAGCGTCAGCCCTCCGCCGTACGCAAGGCATGTGAAATAATACAGAACTGACCAGATAGTAAGTACAAAGTAGATATACATGAGGATCTTTGACGGCGTAGGTCGTCCCATTCCGGCATATCTGCTTGTTCTGCCTTTGTACTGCGTATATTCGCTTCCGTAGGTTTTTTCAAGGAATTTCTCTTCACGTAAGATCTGCAGATGGAGCATCACCATCGCAAATACAGAGATAACAAGAAGTACAGGATTAAAGAACATCAGAAGGATTCCGGTGTACACGAGGTTGAATCCGAGAAATGCAGGGTTTCTTGAGTAGTTATATATCCCTGTCGTCACAAGATTTCTTTTCTCTTTATCATCTTCCGCAACGCCCGCTCTCCAGCTGTCGCGCATCGTATATACAGAAGTAAAAAAGACAATGTCTCCTACAAACGCAAAGTACATTCCAATGATTCTAAACATCAGCGGAAAACTCACCGTTCCGAGGACGATCGATATAACCTCGGCAAGCGGAGCGAGGTAAGTTGCGATCTTCATTGTAAGCTCAATATAGTAGCCTTTGTCGCGGCTTTTCCCCTTTGCAATCTGATCGGTGACAATGCCCTTCTTTTTCTGAAGCATCATCTTAGTAAAATATATGCCGTAGAACACAAACATAAAAAATAAAGCAATAATCCTGTATGTCATCTTTACCATCCCATTAATCTTAAGTGCCATTAAGCTATTACACTTAATGGCACATATAATGGTAAATTCTATCACTTTTTGAATAAAGTCTCAAAGTGGTAAATATTCATGTACTGATACAGATCATTGCTTACAAGCTTATTTGCGAAGTTGTGGAACTTCGGATTTATGAGGCAGTAGGAATTGGCGCCTTCTACATAAGCTATGGACCAGAGGTTATTCTTGTGAAGTTCATAGATGCTAGATGCTATCTCATCTCTCTTGGCGCTGTCCGCCGTGTTGATCCACTGTTCATAGTATTCGACGAGCTTTTCCATATCTCCCGTAGGCGCAACTCCCAGGCTGTGATCTGTATAATACGTTCCGTACTCTCCATACCACTCGGCAGCCTGTGCTATCGGTACAAAAGCAGCCGCTCTCTCACTTAACGAAAGTCCGCCGGCGTCCATATGAGGACACATCGATGCAATCCAGTCATTATCGTCAATAAGCTGATCATAGGTTTCCGCATCATAATCCGTAAGAGTTGTCTTAAGGTGTGCGGAATCAAAATATCTCTTTAATGCGCTGTATATGGTATCTGCATTTCCTTCAAGAGATACAAAATCGATTGAAAGGTCCGAACCGTCCGCGAAGTGATAATATCCGTCGCCTCCAAGCTTAAGTCCGCAGCCCTCAAGGAGTTTCTGCGCTGAAGCAAAATCATAATCCGTCCACTTCTTGGACCACTCTTCGTCATATCCCATGCTTCCCGTTGACGGCGCGCACTGTCCCGGTCTCATGAATCCTTCCGAGATACGAAGTGATATTTCCTGACGGTCAACGCACATAGAAACCGCCTGACGGAAATCGGGATTTGCAAAAAGATCTGCATAGTTCTTGTCTTTACATGTATAGTTAAATGTCAGCTGATCCGCTCCCCAGCTCGAGCCAAGCACCGTCTTAAGTACAGCTGCATCTCCAAGCTCCGAAAGCATTGAACCTATCTGCTCCATTCCTACATCCATATAATCAAGCTCGCCGTTCGCAAAAGCCGCCGTTTTATCTTCGAGTTCATTGAACATATAGATATTGTCAAAATACGGAAGCTGTTTGCCCTCCGCATCAACTTTCCAGTAATACGGATTTCTTTCAAGTATGCATATTTCCGAGCTTTTTGAGTTGTGCCCTTCCTCTGTACTCAAAACAAAGGAGTTTACTGTAGGAATTCCCGAAACGTTCCAGAAATAATAGCAGGCATTTTTTCCAAGATCGGCTACAGACTCAAAGGACATTCCCTTAGCTGCGGCGTTAGCCAATACCTGCCCGTCGGAAAGCCCCGTATTTTCCCAATATTCATTCTCTACGTATAGCGACGCAGGGATAAGATCTATCAGGTAATGTGAAGGCGCCCAGCACCACTTAAGATCACCGTTCTCGATAAAAGCACCGGGATACTTGGGCGTATCAAATTTCCAGGTCACGGTATAATCGTCAACTTTTTTAAGCACGGCGAATTCGCCCGTCTCATTGTCCTTGAGTGCTTCCCAGCTTGCCTTTGTATCATAATTGTTGATATGAACCATGTAGTACCAGAATGTAATGTCGTCCGCGTTGAAATCATCGCCGTCGGACCACTTCATTCCTTGTCTTAATTTGAACGTCCATTCTGTATAATCTTCATTTGCTTCATAGCTCTTAATTACGTTCGGAACGTAGCTACCGTCGCAGTTGTACCTGATAATACTCTCAAGCACAGGTCTTGCTATACCCCATGAACCGGAAAGTCCCTGCATATTACAATTTCCGCAGTACTCGCCAATCTCAAGGGCATTTCCTGTTGCATCCGTCTGTGCGATGAAGACATCTTCTTTAATAGGGAGCCTGCTATCAACAGCAGGAAGACTTCCGTCACCTACCTTTGCTGACAGTTCAGGTGCTTCCGAATAATTGAGGCTTCCTCTGTTTACTTCAGAGACTGCCTGCGACGTTGCAGCTTCCTCAGAAGCCGGTTGCTCATACGATGTATCGGTAAAAGACTCTGTTCTTTGATTTAATTTTACACTTCTGCTGCCGCATCCTGATACCGTCAAGACTATAACCACCGTAAGAGACAGCGCAATATGTTTTCTATTCATGCGTGTAATCCTCCTTATTGATCATTGTCCGCCGGTCATCATAACTTGAATCCCGTGAGCTCTGTTGTCAGTGAATCAGCTGCGCCTCTAAGATCCTTGATGACATCATTCAGATTCTTTGCCGCATTCTGTGCATCAAGAGCCGTATTTCCAACTTCCGAAGACGAAGCAGCCGCTTCTTCCGAAACTGCCGAGATACCGTCAATAGCAGAAAGTGTATTGACTTTCGCCTTTTCCATATCGGCCACCTGAAGTCCGATCTCTTTAAGATGATCCGCAATCGTCTTGAAGTTTTCATTTATTACATTGAATTCCGAAAGCGTTGCTTCTACCGCTTCTTCCTGCTGTTTTACGATTTCTTCCGCATGCTTGGCTGCGGTCGCCGTCTGCTCGGTCTTTGCCGTAACCGTTGTGATGATATTTCCAATCTCACCCGCAGAAACAGCACTCTGCTCGGCAAGCATTCTGATTTCCTCCGCAACTACGGAGAAACCTTTTCCCGCAGCTCCCGCTCTTGCAGCCTCAATTGATGCGTTAAGAGAAAGGAGATTTGTTCTTCTTGCAATCTCATCGATCGTAGCAATGATATTTCCGATAGATGATGTTTCTTTTGCGAGAGCTTCAATATCCTCTATAACGCCATTGGTAACTTCGCTGGTCTCATTCGCCTTTGTCTTAAGGTTTTCTACCGCTTCGATACCGTTCTTAACAGATTCGTCCGCATCTGATGCCATGTCTCCGATCGCTTGTACATTCTTTCTTACGACTTCGATCTTATCTGTCAGTACGTCGGCTTCATCAAGACATCCTTGCGCATCATGTGCCTGCTGATCAAGACCAAGCCTAATCTCATCGACAGATGACGTAATATTTTCGGACGCAGTAACAAGCGACTCTGATGCTCCTCCGATATCATCCGAGGACTTCTTAAGAGAATCGGCGGTCGCTGATATCTTAAGAAGAAGTCGCTTGGTATTTTCTATCATTTTGCTTGCTGAACCTGAAAGTGCGCCGAACTCATCACGGCGCTTTGAAGTAATTGAAACTGTAAGATCTCCCTGTGCTGCCTGTTCGAATCCATCCGATATTCCCTTAACCGTGCTTCCGATGCTATTAGAAACGATAATTCCGACTATCGAAGAAACAACAGTTGCAAGAATCACTGCGATAACAGATGCAACTCTTATGTTATTTACGCTTCCGCTTATCACAGTCTCTGGAATACGGCCGCAAATAACCGCTCCGGACTCTCCTACTTTTGCATAGACATATAGATATACTTTTTTGTCCGTGGCATCTTTCATCCACTCAACTCCCGATGACTCGGAAGATGCTTTAATATCTTCAAAGAATGTTGTATTGGCAAAGATTGTTTCGTTTGCGTTACTCTTGCCGTTCATGTTGGTCTCAACGCCGTCGGAAGTTATAAAAGCAAATGTGCTTCCTTCGCCGAGGTTGATCCTTTCAAGCGCAACAAGAGATGTATCAAGTCTTATATCTGTGGAAATATAACCGAGTTTTTCACCGAGTGAATCATAAAATGGCTCTACATAGACCGCACAATAAGGAGTGCCCTCAATGGAATTGGCGCCCTGATAGGAATCGATGAATACTCTCGTTCCCATCCATGCACCTGCATTGGGACTTGCAGATAATAAAGAAGAATCACCTGTCTTATCAAATTCAGCTGCTGCCGATGATCCGCCATAATTAAACATCAGATAGTTTCCGTTTGCCACGGAAAACGATGTCTGTTTATAGGCCAAGATAGACATATCTCCGACTATATTGTCCGACTGTGCAAGGTTCCTTGCACTTCGGTATATCTCGGAAAGAGCATTCCTCGACTCCTCGGTATCCGTATATGCCCCGCCGTAATAGTTTTTGATCTCAGAAAGACCGGAAAGCTGCTCTGTCTTACCCTCAACAACCGAAAAGGTAAGCTCATAGTAATTTGCCATCTGCTGCAGCGCAGTCACGGCATTACTTTCATAAGTCTCCTGTGTTCCACTTGATGCTATAGAGTAAGCGGTATACCCGACAATAATTATAAAGATGACAGGTATCAGAAAGAATGCAGTCAGCTTAACCCTAAGGCTGTTCAGCTTTTTCATTGAGCGGCTCTCCTTTCATGTACAAAAGGTGGTGATCCCCCGTCCCCAAATCAGAGATTTGCAAATCTCTTAGTGCTGTTGCTTAGCTGATCTGTAACTTTGTTGTTCTCTCCCATTGCTTCGCTGATACCCTGAATCTGTCCGACAATCTCGGAAGAGTTGGCTGCCGAAAGGTTAATTGCCTGAGTACTCTCTTTTACAGACTCAGTAATGGATTCAACCGAGTCAGCCATCTTATCCATGATAATGTTAAGGTTATCGGCTTTTCTGTTGAATTTATCAAGGATATCATCCATGACTACCGCTGTATTCTCATACTTATCGCTGGTCTCAACGAATGTATCATAGTCATTCAATACGTCGTTATTTATAAACTCTATAACATCCATGGCGTTGGTTGAAAGAGTATTAACCGCTTCCGTAACTTCGTTACTGATAGTCTGGATATTTCCGGCCGTCTGCCTACTGTTGTCGGCAAGTGCACTGATTTCTTCTGCAACAACCGCGAAGCCTTTACCGGCTTCACCTGCTCTTGCGGCCTCAATCGAAGCATTGAGAGCAAGAAGGTTTGTCTGCGATGCAATATCAAGGATAACCTTGGTAAGCTCATTGATCTGTGCAACCTTCTCACTGTCTTTAACTGATTTTTCAAGAACCGCGCTGAGTTCTTCAACCTTCACGCCGGTATTCTCTTTCTTCTTAAGAGCTTCGTTCTTGATCTCGTCAGCTTCTTTCTTGATATTCTCGGCGGTCTCCGCTCCGTTAGCAGCTTCCTGTCTGATTTCGGAAGTTGCCTCCTTAACTTCATCGAGCCTTCCTGAAATCTGGTCCGCAGTCGTCGATACGGTATCCATACTTGCGGACAGCTCTTCAAGAGCAGCCGATGTATTTGTGATATTATCGCTTGCTTTTTCAATCTTATCCGTCATTGAATCGGCAGATGTATTAAGAACAGTGGAACCATCCTTAACTTCTTTTATTATTCCCTGCAAAGTCTCAATAAAGTTGTTGATACCGCCC
Source organism: Butyrivibrio sp. AE2005 (assembly GCF_000686965.1). Classification (NCBI taxonomy): domain Bacteria; kingdom Bacillati; phylum Bacillota; class Clostridia; order Lachnospirales; family Lachnospiraceae; genus Butyrivibrio; species Butyrivibrio sp. AE2005. Next base: position 229,492 of record NZ_JMMD01000001.1, on the reverse strand, counting down.
ACGATAAAACTAAGCTCCGTAGTTGTCTTAGTTCCAATACGAGACGTAAGGTCACCTTCATTATTGTTAATTCCTTTGATGATTCCCTGAAGTTCGGAAACGATACTTGCGATCTTCTTACTAATTCTAACCTCATTGAGAACAAGGCTCACAGCAATAATGATAACGAAGACAACTACGAGGACTATAGTCTTTGTAAGTGACTTGCCATACATCATATCAAGATATGCTTTAAGCTCATCTCCGAGGACGGCGATTGAAGCTTCCGCAGCATCATAAGCAGCATATACAGCGGCCTGCGCATCTATATACTGATTGATATATATATCCATCGCTTTTGCGGCATCCGCAGCACGAAGTTGAACAACCATGTCATCTGTAATAGCCAGAAACGCATTGGTAGTCTTATTTATCTCATCCATCTGGGCAGGTCCGTCCGCTGCCTGTGTGACAAGAATACTTCCCTGCAAGAACGCAAGAAGATCAGGCATCTCTTTTTCTACCGCATCAATATTGGTGAAATATACTTCATAGTTTGCGGGATCGTTGGTTCCCATTGATACGGCACCGAGCAAAGCAGAAAGATTACCGTCAATGGTTATAAGGTTTTCTCTGAGTCTTGCTTCCTTACTCAGAAGTTGTATCTCATCGTTACTTGCCCCAACAGAAATATTGATAATATTCTTCATATTGCTGTCCATGATCCCTATAGCGATTATGAACATTACAAGCATAACAACATTTACTGCCAAGTTCTGAAAACCGATTTTCTTAAAAAGATTAATCCCTTCTGTTCTGTTCTCTGCGTTATTATTCACTTACATGCACTCCTTTCCTCCAAAAAGAAAATACACATCACCATATAAGCAATTATAACGCAATTAAAGCATATTAGCGCACTATATCTCGATAATTAAGAAATTGTTTATACTCTTATTATAATTGCCAAACAATTCCTCTATTCATGCGTTTTTAATAGTCTTCGCGTTCGCTAAAGAAATCCTGTCCGTACTGTGACTCGGCAACCGTATCTGATGCAGGCATTGAAGAGCTTGCAGTTCTGTTGTTCTTTAATGCCGCTCTCTTTTCAGCCTTCTTTTTGGCTTCTATCTGTCTGGTTGTTCTCTCACCCAGCTGCTGACGAATCTTCATAAGTTGCTCAAGTGCAGATAATTTCTTCTTTGTTTCAGAAATCTCATTTGCAAGTTCGTCCATACTCATCGTCAAAAAGTTTTGTGCATCCATTTTTTAGTCTCCTTCCAGTTATAAAAGTGTTATGTTTCATTAGTACAAAAAAGCGGTATCTATCAACAGTTTTTTTGATAAATACCACCTTGTATTGCTATTTCAAATTGCACGTTTGTCCACGCACATGTGATAACATATATGCGAACATGTTAATTATATCATCACATTTCGTTATAGTCTATACCCTATTTGTCCCATGACATTTCGGAGCTGAACCGCGCCCACAAAAGCTCACAGATCTGTATAAGATAGGTAAGTGTCATCTGGTATCGAACATCGGGCCCCGGACTTTCATTCCAGGAATCATCATCTTTATCATTCTTGCGTACTATCTTTTCCAGCTGTTCCAATTCGCCTACAAGTTGCTTACGTTCCGCTATAAGTTCATCGATTGAATCGGATTCATGCATGGACTTATAACCTTCAGCCGAGATCATCATAATTCAAACCTCCTACTTTATAACACACAAAAATCTTCAATAAAAAATCTACTAATATCTTATCATATTTTTTTACGTTTTTTTCTAATCTAAATATTTATTTTTTGTTAATTTATATTTACAAATTGTTAATTATACAATAAAATATTTATAGTGATTAATGGATGTGGAGGACACACTGAAATGAACCAAAGAATTTATGATCCTATTACAGGACAACCAATTACAAATAATCAGCAATCATATGATGCTGCTCAGACTATAGAATTAGACAAATTTCAGTCAGAAAACCGCGCAGGACAGGATTTCAATCAGTTTTATCAGCAGGGTTATCAGCAGAATCCTTGGGGACAGGAAAATTTCTCATTTCAGCAGCCTTTTGGCAATCAAAACGGGCAACCTTTTGGTCAGGGATATCAGCAGCCTGCCATGAATCCATACGGACAATCATATCAGCAGCCTATGAACAATCAGTTCGGCCAGCCTATGTCAGGCGGATACGGTCAGCCCATGCAGGCCATGAACAGCATGTACGGACAGCCTTATCAGATGAATATGGGACAGAATCCATATCAGGGATACGTTCAGCCCAAAAAGAATAAGTTAACTCCCCAGTCAGTTGCACTGGGTTCATCTATAGCCGCAGTGATCGTTTTGACAGCGCTGTTTTTCAGCACTACTACATCTCGTGCCAACCCGTACGATCAGAACATTATTACAAAGCAGAGTCCGACTACCACAAGTAGCCAGAGCACACCGGGACAGACAATCACAAAGTCAACTCCCGCATCAGTTAACGAGTCTGCAATGTTCTCGAGTTTCAGCGTAGACGGCAAGCAGTATGCTCTTCCGATGAACATCGACGAACTTCTTGCCAACGGTTGGACATATGATGACAAGGAAGATGCGAACAAGACATTGTACGCCGGAGACTGTGAGACCGTAAAACTTAACTATTCGGGAAAAGGTAAGGATTCTCAATATTTTGGCGTGATCAATCATTCAATAGATGCTCAGCCGCTTTCAAAGTGCCTTGTCTATGACTGTGATTTTTCGGATTCATTTGTAAAGCAGACAGGCGCAGAAGTAAAATTCTACAATGATAAATTTACTTTACAGAAGACTACAGTTGACGAAGTAAAGAACGAACTCGGAGAGCCCAGCAGTACCAATACAAGCGGCAATTCGGTTACGCTTACATACAGAGGAAAAGGCAAGGAAGACGAATTTAACCTTTCCGCCACATACAGCTTTGAGAACAATGTACTGACATTTATCAGTATCCGTAACAAGACAATGCCTGCAGATTTCGTGCAGCCTGCCGTAAGTTCCAAAACACCTGATTATCTTGGTCTTTACAAAGCTCCTTTGACACTTGGAGATGACCTTTTATCCGGTAACTTCACTCTTGACGGAACAACCTACAATTTACCCGTTCCGTATAAGACACTTGCCGAGCAGGGTTGGACAAGCACAGGCGAATCAGAATCTGTTCCTTCAATGAACGGCGTGATTCTGACACTTAAAAAAGGCGATTTCAACATTACTGCAAAGGTGGTTAATCCCCTTCCGAACGCTGTGACACTTGATAATACAATAGTTGTGTTTATCTCAGCATTTAACAGCACACTTAATCCTCTCGACCTCACAATGGCGGGAGACATTAAGCTCGGAATGTCCAAGGCCGAACTTGAAAGTGCACTTAATGCAAAGGGAATCAAGAACTTCACATACAACGAGAAATTCAACACTTACAAGATTCCTTTCGATCAGGCTGATAAGTCGGAATTTCCCAAGGAAACCATCGAGATCTATTTAAGCGATGACAAAAATATCATCAGCAGTATCGACATCGAGCGCTACGACTGGCTCTCAGAAAAGTAAGAATTAAGTATCATAGGAAGCTATGATATAAAAGATAAATCCCCGTAAGCGTCATCATGCTTACGGGGATTTTTAATGTCTATTCTTTATTGAATTCTCCCGACATCGGAAGGCATCTTAGGTTGATGCATAATATACATGCACCTGCTGTCGCTACTTACTTTTACTGACTTGCGGGCAATTTCTCTTAATATTTTTGCAATAAACGTTTTCTCTCTTTTCATCTTGAATACCCTCCTTAATCCTTAAAAGTGTTATATTCCCGCAATAATTATACTTTATATTACGCAAATTATTCACTTCATGTAGAAAAAGCGGATATTCATGTAATTATTACGGATTATCACCTTCTTCTTTTCCGTACATTATTACATCAACTCCGAACTGATTTCCTTTGTCATCGATGATAACTTCTCCATCATATCCTGAAACCGCCTGTTTTATCGATGCAAGACCTATTCCGTGATGTTCCGCGTCATGTTTTGTCGAAAAGAATCTTCCGTATCTGTCTCGTCTGTTTTCATAGATACAGCTGTTCTTTATGCTGATCTTGAGCATGTTCTTTTCAAAGTTCATATCAAGACGGATAAATCTGCCCTTCGGCTGAACCTTCATACATGCATCAAACGCGTTTTCCAAAAGGTTACCTAATATAATTACGAGATGTTCACTCTTAAACGGAAGAACCGACGGCACAAAAGTTGATGCCTCAAATGCGATTCCTTCTTTTTTGGCTATGGAATACTTGTAATTTACAAGCGAATCAATGACTATATTGCCGCTCTTTGATATCTCTTCGCCTGACCTGCCTAATCCGTCGGCAAGAAGCTGCTGTATATAATTTACCGCTTCATCTTTTTCCCCCGACTCGACCATTCCCAGGAGACTGGCCAGATGACTCTTCATGTCGTGCCTCGTCCTCTTTATCTCCATGTAGAGTTGTTCCTGCTCTGCCGCCTGTCTGCTGCACAGTTCAAGCTGCTGGCCGTAAAGCTTATTAAGTGACTTAAGCTCGGCATCCCTGCTCATCCACGTATATACCTCGAAAATTATGTAATTCATCATTAGGAGAAAAGCACTTGAAATAACCGCAAAGTCGTTGTATTCATTGTGATGCGTCGCTATCAGAAAAATGCGGTTTGTAAGAAAGATGCTGATAAGCGGTATAGAAAGAATCATTAAAAAATATTTGAGCGGAATTTCACCGTATTTCGGCCCCTTCCATGTCTTATCCAAAGCTACTACAAGAAGAAGCATTATCAGAAGTGAAACAAAGCACACAGCGTCCCTGTTTTCTACGAAATCAATGCCGTACATCTCAACTACGATCACGGCTCCGACTTCCACAAGCATCCAGACTGCACATACGATAAATGAGAAAAAGCAGGCAATCTTTACCGACGCCTTTCTGTCCAGCATCGCAAGTGTAAAGATAAAGAGAATATTCGTAGATATCAGAACGAGCGGTCTTACTATATCCGTCAGATTTGACGCCGAGGAAAAAGTAAAATACATTGCCCACACAACATATCTGACTATGTTGTTGCTGCGTTCAGGCAAGAAAACGTCCATACATTTCCGAACGATCATGATAAAAAGAAAAGCCAAGAAAACTCCAGTAATAATCGACATGTACTCACCCATTTATAAGCCCCTTCTTTCCTTATAAAACCACCTGTTATAAATCATAACATAAAAACAACGGGCTTTTTCCAATTTGTAATATTTACGGCCTTTCATGTAAGAATCGCGGTTTTTGCATATTTCAGAAAAAAAATGTATACTTTCTTAGACAATATTGAATAATGATTACCAATCCTGCACTTTTGTTACTTACTTTGAATTTTTACCCGATTTTTGGAGGTAGGATATGATTAAGATTGCAATTTGTGATGACGATGTAAAGCTTTCCGGCAAAATTGAAACGCTTTTAAACGGTGAGTGCCTTGCAAGAGGAATACGCCCCGAGATTGATGTTTTCTACGACGGTTCCCCACTTGCACGCAGCATCATTAAAGGCGACCGCTACAGCATAATCTTTCTCGACATTGAGATGAAAGAACTGGACGGAATAACCACAGCCCGCATGATCCGTACGATAGACAAGGACTCGCTCATAATCTACGTTTCAAACTACGAAAGCTATCTCAAGGAACTTTTTGAAGTCGAGCCTTTCAGATTTCTTTCAAAACCGATAGACGAGAAAATATTCAAAAAGTACTTCTCTCAGGCTCTCACCAGAATCGACAAAGCCGAGGGCTATTTTCAGTACACCTATAACAGGAAGGTGAAAAAAACTTCAATAGGCAATATCGTTTACTTCGAAAGCAAGAATCGCGTGATAACGATTCATCTAAACGACGGTACAAGCGATATCTTCTATGGCAAATTAAACGATATCCAAAAAGAACTCGAAAGTTCAAGTCAGTATTTCTTTAGGATCCACCAGTCTTATCTTGTTAATTACAAATATGTATGCCGCATGAATTACAGCAGCATGACGATAAATTACGGCAATAACGAATTCTGTCTGAAGATCAGCGAAAACAGGCAAAAAGAAGTAAGACGAAAGATAGTCGAGATGATAGGCGACGGCAACTACACCGAATAAACCTGATTGGTTAATGGGATTTCTTTATGGACTACATATCAAAGAGACTCACAGATTATATATTAAATAAAGGCGTTATCGAAGAAAAAGATTATGATATATACAATTACGGCTTTGTGTGCTTCCTTGAAGTTGCACTGAGCACCCTGACAAGTATAATCATAGCTCTTTTTCTTGGTATGCTGCGCCCGTGTCTCTTCTTTTTTCTGATCTTCATCCCGATGCGTTCGTTTGGAGGTGGACTTCATCTAAGTTGCTACTTCGCGTGCTACATAGCTTCCTGCCTTATCCTTACCGTAACACTCCTTGCGGTAAAATATGTTACTCTCCCGCTCTTTATATCTTTTTCAATCTACCATTTCTTTGCAACCCTGATTCTCCTTACAGGTCCTGTAGATCATCCAAACAGGACTGTCGACGACTTTGAAAATAATATATTCAAAAAAAAGACGAATATAACGATTTTTGTTTCAACCGTTATATCCATCCTTCTTCTTTTTTATAAAAACAACTCCTATCTGATGCTCGAAGCCATTGTCTTCGTTTTTCTCGGCATTACTGCAATAGCCGGGAAACTTGCACACAGATAAGCACTCATTCTCATTATCAATATGTCATTATTCTGCGCACAACGTCCATATAATCACCACAATACTTCTCATAGACGTTTGCCATAGCATCTCTGAATTTCTTTCTCTCTTCGGGAGTAAGCTCGATAACCTGTGTTCCGTTGGAAACAGCGATCTTTCTTGAGCTTTCTTCTCTATCCTTCCAAAGCTGCCTCTCATACGCCGATGATTCAAGCGCACAATCGTGTATTATATTCCTGTCCTCTTCACTGAGCTTGTTCCAGATAACTTTGGAACACACCTGCAGCTCCGGAACTCTTATGTGTTCGTCGATCGTATAATACCCCGCAACCTTGTAGTGCTTCATACTCTCATACGACGGCCAGTTATTCTCTGCTCCGTCAACCAATCCCTGTTCAAACGCCGAATATACTTCAGAATATACAACCTCTACAGGCTTAGCACCGAGAGCCTCAACCATATCCGCCATCATCGAAGATTCCTGAACTCTTATCTTCATTCCGTTTATATCTTCAATGCAGGTGATTGGCTTTGTTTTACTGTAGAAATTTCTGGCGCCCGCATCATACCATGAAAGTCCGACAAGATCGTATTCATCTGCCTTTAAAAGAAACCTGTCTCCAATATCTCCTTCAAGCACTCTCCACATATGATCCGAATCATTATATAGAAAAGGCATAAGAAGAACGTTCATCGAAGGTATTCTCTCTGCCAGCTGTGAAAGTGATACTCTGGCAAAAGCAATTCCGCCGTATTTCATCTGGTTTATCGCTTCTGATTCGCTTCCCAGCTCCGCGTCATATTTTACAATTATCTTTATCCTTCCGTTTGTCCTCTCATATACAAGATCCGCAAATTTCTGTCCTCCGAGTGTAGTCGGATAATCTGCGGCCTGATTCTCTGCATACAATAGAACATATTCCGGAGAATTAGCTTTATCTTTTCTGTTATTAAAAAAGAATAAGACAGCGACCATAATCAAAATTATGCATGCTATCATCGCCACAATGGGCCATCTTTTTTTCATCAGTCAATGACTCCGTTTCTGTATTCACTGGGTGTCTGCCCCGTCATACGCTTAAAAACTCTCGCAAAATAATTGGCATCTCTGTAACCTGCTTCAGAACTGATATCTTTGATATTGATAGCAGGATTTGCCAAAAATTCTTTTGCCTTGCTGATTCTAAGTTCATTTAAATATACTATAAAGCTTTTACCGAAATTCTGCTTGAAAAGTTTGCAGAAATATACATCTGAGTACCCTAAAACTCCGGCAACGTCTTGTAGTGAAATATCTTCTTTATAGTGCTCGTCTATATATTTTTTTGCTTCACGCACTATCTCTCCCGACTTTGAGAAATCCTTTTCATCAAGATTAAAGCCTGAAGAAGGAGTGCTCTTTTTTATAGTATCTACGTTCTTTACCTCTGTTCCATATTTGTCCGCGATTGAAAATGCTTCTTCCAATACATTTATAAGTTCATTGTCCGCACCCGGTTTAAGTAAATAATCGAGCGCTCTTACTTCGATAGCTTTTTTGGCATAGCTGAATTCATCAAAAGCCGTGAGAAAGATAATACTGCATTTCTCATCAAAGGTTCTGATTTCTTCTGCGGCGTCAAGTCCATTCTTTCCGGGCATGGAAATATCAAGAAGCGCGATCTGACAATGCTTCTCTTTTACCAGCTCGACAGCCTCAACTCCGTTAGCCGCCAAAAATATCTCTATCTGATCTTTAAAAAATCCGTTTAATTTTTTTGATATAACCTGTCTCTCAATAGGCTCATCATCTGCAATCAGTACTCTATACATTCTTTAGTCTCCTCGAGTATAAATTGAATCTCCTGCACGGTAGGGAAGAATAATAATTACCTGTGTACCTTTTCCCAAGACGCTGTTAACTCTCATATCCGCGTCCTCATACATAGCCTTTATTCTCCTGAAAATGTTTCCCATGCCTATACCCATGGTACTGGTTTGTTTTCCGCCCAAGCTTCCACGTATCTCCCTAAGCTGGCTAAGTTCCATTCCCTTTCCCGTATCGGTGACGGAAATTATAAGCTTGTCAGCCTTTTTGCCAACCAAAACAGATACACTACCGCCCTCAACTTTCGGTGAAATTCCATGAATAATACAATTCTCGATTATGGGCTGCAATGTAAATGTAGGAACCATTACATTGTCTGCGTTCACCCTACAATCAACCGTATACTTAACTCTTTCCCCGAAACGCATTTTCTGCAAATACATGTAATCGGCTGCAACCTTAAGCTCCTGAGAAAGAAGTACTTCCTTCTCCTGATGCTTCAAATTATATCTAAAGAGCGAACTGAGTGCGCTTATCATCTCCTCAGTCGTCGATGCGCCCTCAAGGTTGGCCATTCCACCAATTACATTAAGAGTGTTAAAAAGAAAATGCGGATTGATCTGGTTCTTAAGAAGTTCCAGATTCATTGCATCAAGCTGCTTCTCTGCTTCAAGAGTCTCAACTTCTTTTGCGTGAAGCTTATCAAGAGCCTGTCTTCTCTCCTCCAAAGCACCTATGTACTCACCTGTCGCGTATTTCATCTTGTTAAAAGCAATGATCAGCTCACCAAGTTCATCCCTGTTGTTTGCGGCAACATCATCCACGTCGAAATCATTTGCCGCAATCCTTCTGGACGCATGCGCAAGCTTAAGCACAGGTTCAGTAATAGATTTATTCATCATCCTTGAAATCTCAAGTACCGTTGAAAACAGCAAAATTCCCATTATTACTGCAATCACCGGAACCATAAAAACTTTCGGTAACAGCTCATTATACTTGGCATTACCCTCTTTAAGCGTAAGGTCTATAAATCGCTGCGCGTAAGTATGCAGATAATTCTGCATATTATAAACGGCATACAATCTGCTCACATAGTCTCTTCTCGGTAATTTACCGCTAAGGACTTCATCTCTGTATCCGCAATAAACGTCATAACAGGTCTGAAGCGAAAAAAGCTGTGCATATCTGTTTTCTCCCAATCTGGAATAATTAAGCGGAATCGCATAGACAGCAGCCTTGGTCTGCTTCATCGCAAGCTTAAAAGCATCCTCGTTTTCACTGGTAGTACTGTTTACGTATTGATCGAACAATTCTTTCTCCCTGTCGATAACGGTAATTATCTCACCGCATCTGGAATTGTCCTCCATTATGTCATTAACGTCGATCATAAACAGCCTGATCAGGATCGCATCAAAGAATACTGCGACCAGGATTGTCAAAAATACACTTCCCGTGAAAAGTGATATTTTGTTTTTGATTGTGATCGTATACCAAAAGTTTTTTAAGTTTTTCATCTTTACAAAGACAGCAGCGTTATACTTACTCATAAAAGTATTATAGCGCTGCCGTCATCATTTTTCTAATATTCGTTAGTTTCTGATCTTTTTACAAAGAAAATCATAAAACTCATCTTTTTCATCACCGAGAATACGATTGGTCAACATGTATCCGTGGCTCTTGTCCGACATGACGATTATCATATTGGACTGTTTGATCGCATTTACGATCTTATTCCACATAATGTCTTCCTGCTTCCCGTCACTGCTGACATGAACTCCGTTATCATCAAACAAAAGCTCTACTCTTCCCGGAAGTGTCTCCAGCTGTTTAATGCTCCGTAAATAAACTAGAAAAGGCTGGATAATCGGGAACAGCATACATCCAAACATAAGCAGTGCTCTGACAAATGGCCCTGACGTTCCCCAAAACCTAATCGACAACATGATCATCGCAACTGTAAATACAACATTTACGACCCCCGCGAGTGATCTGTATGTACGAATCATGGCTATAAACCATAAATCCTTAGGCTTAACATCAGATATGTAACGATATTCCATAATTAATCACCTTATTTTGCTCCAAGAAGATTAGGTAAGAACATACTAATCTCAGGAATAAATGTAAGAAGGAGAAGTGTAACGATCATGCAAATGTAGAAAGGAAGTGTAGCCTTTACTACTTTCTCCATCTTAACCTTACCTACAGCAGAACCGATGAAAAGAACGGCTCCAACGGGAGGTGTCAAAAGTCCGATACCACAGTTAAGAACGATCATGATACCAAACTGTATGGGATCAATTCCGATTGACTGTGCAATAGGAAGAAGGATAGGTGTTGCGATCAAGATAATCGGAGCCATATCCATGATACATCCAAGTACAAGAAGAATCAGATCGATCAAAAGTGCAATAACAACAGGATTACTTGAGAATCCCACAATCATATTCGCTGCAATGGCAGGAACATGAAGCGTTGTAAGGCAATAGCCAAAAATACTTGATGTAGAAATAAGGATAAGTACGATTGAAAGTGTATCGATACAAGATTCCAATGTCTTCCAAACGCCCTTCCAGTTGAGTCCTTTATAGATGTAAACGCTTACAATCAAGCTGTAAAGAACAGCGATAGCGGCTGACTCAGTTGCTGTAAATACACCGCCTACAACACCAAATACTACGATAATAACTGCAGCAAGTGCCCAGAATGAAGTTCCAAGCTGCTTTAAGAGACCAACAATGCTGAACTTGTCTCCCTTGGGATAATGTCTCTTCTTAGAAATAATATATGATCCAACCATGAGTGATACTGCGAGAATCGCACCTGGTATATATCCTGCAAGGAACAAGCTTCCTATAGAGATACCGCCGGCACTCATGGCATAAATTACCATGTTATGACTGGGAGGAACAAGAAGTCCCTCACATGATGATGTAATTGTTACTGCTGTTGAGAAATCATCATCATATCCTTCTTCGACCATCATAGGAATGAGAATACTTCCGAGTGATGCAGTATCAGCAGCAGCTGATCCTGAAATACCACCAAAGAAATATGATGCAACGATATTAACCATTGCCATTCCACCGGTCATCCAACCTACACAAGCGTTGGCCAAAGCAATAAGCTTCTCTGAAATACCACCGGTACCCATAAGGCATCCCATTGTAATAAAGAACGGAATTGCCATCATACTAAACGAATTGATTCCCTTAACCATCTGCTGACAGATGCTTGTAAGAGGGAGTCCCTGATACATTAAACAAAAAAGTGAAGATAATGCCACTGCATAAGCAATCTGAAATCTGAGCATAATCATTACAAGAAAGCTCACAAGCAATACTGCAATAGCTGTTGAATTTACTGCCATTACTTATTTCCCTCCTTTAATACTATGCGTTTGATATCATTGTAAATTGCCTCAAGTTCAAATACAAACATAGCAATACCTGCTACAGGAATTGGGAAATACAACCAAAACTTTGAAAGTGAAGGCATACTAACATATGATCCCTTCGCTCCGATTGTTGAAGCATACCCCCATCCAATCACGATCATAACGATTGCAAGGCCAAGTACACAAATATCATTAAGGATATCGAGTGCCTGTATAAGTTTCTTAGGTAAGTAAACGTCCAATGCTGTCATTCTTATATGAGCACCGCGTCTGATGGCCAAAGCTGCAGATAATACAGCCATATAAGCCATAAGTGTAAGTACAATCTCCTCGCTCCATGCAGGATCCGGAATGAAAGAAATATATCTTCCTGCAACACTCATTGAGGTGATCAGGATATCTGCAATAAGCAAGAGTTTGCAGATAAAAAGCATAATCTTATATGTTACGTCATATAAAACCTTGAATTTATCTACCTGTTTAAAAAAGCCTTCCATAATTCCTCTTTTCTTCTAAAAAGGGCATGGGAAGGGATACCCTCCCCATGCCGGCGTTAAAAAATAAATTGATAAGTTACAACTAAAGGTGGTAAAAAATTACTGCATATCAAGGATCTGCTGGTAAACGTCTTCCTTGCCCTTTATGTTTTCTTCAACAACTTTCTTAACAGCGTCCTGCCAAGGCTTGATATCCTCAACTTCTGTGATCTTTGTTCCGTTAGCCTTAAGCTGCTCAAGTACTTCCTTCTCCTTCTCTTCTGAGATTGAACGGTTGTACTTAGAAGCCTCTTCACCGGCTGCCATAAGGATATCCTGCTGATCAGCTGAAAGCTTGTTCCAAGCGTCATCTGTGATGATAACCTGGATAGCACCAAGTGTGTGTCCATCAAGGATCATGTTGCCTGCAACTTCGTTGAATGAGTTTGATGCATAGTTTGCGATAGGCTGCTCAGCACCATCAACTACACCTGTCTGAAGTGCACCATAGAGCTCTGTGAAAGCAACTACTGTAGGAGAAGCACCAAGGCCTTCTACAAGACCGTTCATAACAGGGTCATTAGAAACACGAAGCTTTAATCCCTTAAGAGAATCGATACCTGAGATTTCCTTTGTTGTGAAGAAATGACGGAAACCTTCCTCACCATAGAAAAGTCCTCTTACACCGCTTCCGTTCTCTGAGGGCTCAAGCAAGAACTGCTTAGCAAGATCAGATGTAGCGAAGTTCCAGAAATGCTCACGGCTTACAAATGTGTAAGGAAGTGAAAGGAGCATTGATGACTCTCCGCCGTAGCTTGTAAGTGAGAAAGCGGAAATTCTTGCAAGATCGATTGTTCCGCCGCCACCAAGCATTGTATCAAGAACGTCCTGCTCAGCACCAAGAACCTGGTTAGCCTGAAGATCGATGATGATTGATCCGTTTGATCTCTTCTCAACTTCTTCTTTGAACTTTGCATCTGTCATACCTGAAATAGAATCAAGAGGGTTAACCTCAGCCATAACAAGTGTGATTGCATCCTTAGCAGGCTCTGCCGGAGCGTCAGCTGCCTGTGCATCAGATGCCTGTGCGTCAGCTGCAGGCTGTGCTGCGGGTGTCTCAGGTGCTGATACACCACAAGCTGTCATTGATACAACTGTTGCTACTGTTAATAGTGTCGAAATAAGTTTCTTCTTCATTTTTTACCTCCCTAAAATAAAAAAAATAATGACATAGTCTATTCGACAATGTCATTATAGTTGATTACTCGTATATAAAAAAGCGGATAATTTTAATATTATCTAGCACTTTTTTTACATTTTTGTTATCAATCGAAATCAGATACGGAAAATACGGGTGTCGGATTGGTCAATCCGTCACATATTCCATCACTTAACTTCTCTGTAGCGGGGCCGTTTTCATAGCCCACATAACTCTGAATAACCTTGAAATCCTCAGAAGGTTGTACCTCTTCCTCCTGCACGGGACGTGCATTTATCGGCTGAATATTCCTTACAGACTGCTGCTCACGATAAAACTGCGGCTGCATGGGCTGTCCGTTTACAACCTGCCCCTGATAGAATTGTCCTTGTCCCTGCATAAACTGCCTGTTTCCGGCCATCTGCTGCCCCTGATAGAACTGAGGCTGCATAAACTGTCCGTTCGCTACCGGCTGCCGCATAGGATAAAATTGTCCTTGCATGGGATTCATACCGAAGTATCCGCCATTCATCATCTGCCCCGGCATCATGCCCGGTCTGAGCGGAAGATCCTTTGTTGAAATACGCTTAACATATAAAATAGCCTTTATGACCATGAACAGCTCAAGTCCGATAAATACAAGCATTGTAAGAGTATGTTCCGTCGAAAGACAAAAATCATACAGTCCGTGAAGTCCGACAGGTATCCAGAACGCCTTCTGTGTATTGGCATTTCTCTTGTCAAACCTGCCCCTGCACTCATATCCTTTGGCAAGTCCGTAATATGCGCCCATAAACACGCCGAATATGCAGTGTCCGGGAACCGAAAGTACCGCGCGCATAAGTCCCGTCATAAATCCAAACTGGAATACGTACATAACATTCTCAATCGTCGCAAAGCCCAGAGATGCGCACACTGAGTAAACTATTCCGTCGAAAGCAAAGTTAAACTCTTCATTATTCCAGGTACACTTCTTTAAAACGAAGTATTTACCTGCTTCTTCAGCCACACCGATCACAAGGAAATTTTCTATAAGATGATAAACAACGTTCTGCTTAGGAAAGACCATATCAAGGACGAGGATTCCAAAATATTCCAAAGCCACCGCACTTACCGTTGTCAGCGCCCCAAAAAAGAACACTGCCGCCATAAGTCCCAGAGGCTCTTTCTCGACTTTGTCCGCCTTGTAGATAATACATAACAAAACAGCTGCCGGTAAAACAGCCAGAATCGCCAAAACTATATCCATTAGAATCAATCCCCTTCTCTTATAAGCAAATGTTAAAAATAATTTTAAAGCTCTTTTAAAAAAAGTATTATATTTGCACCAGAATGTCAATAATTAATCGCAGAATTATACTATAATTATCAAAAAAATTATCATATGTAACAAATATCAGACAAAAAACCTCTTTGTCAGACTTTTTTCGACAAAGAGGCATAAATCCTGTATCTATCCGTATTTCACAAAAACACAATTTACGTATTATAGTTTATATCATACTCTTCCCGCTTTTGCAATCTCCACAAACTCAATCTTTGATACAGCCGGTGACAGATAGTCGCCCAAAATATAGTCGGCGTAAATATCTTTCATCTTATCATAGTATTCAAAAGAATCCACTCCCGATACCACAACGGTCTTATTTATCTGCCTCAGCATATCCATTCTGTTCTTTAGTATAATGCCGCGCTTTGAGCCTCCGGTTGTCTCCATGAAGTGCTTGATATTTACTATAACTCCGTTAAATCCGCTAAGCATATCGTACCTTACGCCCATTGAGTCGTTCTTGTAATTTCCCATAAAGATCCTGACTCCGTCCTCGCTTAGCCTCTCTATTACATAGTCCACGGAATCCGTCTCAACATACAGGACATTGTCATTTATATCAAGCGCAATCTTGGAAAGGTCGACATTGTACTGCTTCGCATACTCTCTCACCACTCCGACAAGTTCTTTACTGATAACCTTATCCGACACCGTATGCACCATGATGAAATTTATACAATCCGGATTTTCCTCAAGTAGCTCCCCCGCAAATCTAAGGATCGAACCTATCATCCTGTTCTCTATTTCTTCCGCAAATCCCGACTTCTCGGCAACTCCCATAAACTCTGAGAAAGATATCACGCCAAGCACCGCATCGTCCAGATTAAGAAGAGCTTCCGCTCCGCATACCTTGTTTCCGCTCTTATCAAAGATCGGCCTGTATTTAACCTTAAAATAATTCTCATTCATTCCGCGGACAATAGCTTTTTCAACCTCAATCTTCCTAAGAAGAAAATCAAGATCATGGTCGATCAAAAGATTTTTTCCCGTATCCTCGATATGCGCTTCCGACAGCATCAGAATATCCTCTTCGCTATTGAACATATCGGGTGTTCCCGCACACATTATGAGCGCATTGATATTCATCTGATTATCTTCAAGAAGCCAACCTCTGTCAAACCTGTCTCTTATCGCATACGCAAGCTTATTGCTCTCGCTCTCATTCCCGTCCAGACACAGAATATAAAAGCAGGCAACACCGCTTATATACACGTCGTACTTATCCGCCACATCAAAAAGATATTTAGATATCTGCTTTATTATCGAATCAAAATCCGCATATCCCGTAATATTTATATACGCATCCGCATTTTCTATACGAACGCAGATAGTCCTAAAGCTCCTGTTAAGACCAATATAATTCTTGATATCCTGCAACAGCGCCATTCTGTTATAAAGTCCCGTTCCCGAATCAACCCTGTCGTCGTCTTTTTCCAGAATTATCATGATTCCCATAAGTCCGATTGACTCGCACAAAAGCTCACATGTGATCGTAGGAAAAAGCATCTGTATGATGACTCCCATGATCGCAAGCGACAGAAAATACACCATTGCACCTTTTTTAAGGTGATTTATACTCTTCCAGTATCTCACAAGCAAAAGAACACATAGGATAAAATAGAACGCACTCAGAATATAAGCCGCATAAACGACGGGTCCTCTGTGGAAAACAAGGTCGGATTGCGCCGTAAACGCAAGTTGTGTCATGGGATTAGAGAAAAGAACCGTCTCAAGAACAGCCATCGGAATTGCAAATGCAACTCGGAATCTCTTAGAAAAAAGATGCAAAATACCGCAAACTACGATTATGTAATACAAAAGTACGGGCATCATCAAGAAATGCGTCGCATAGTAAATATATTTACTCAGATAACACACAAAAAACTTGATCGCATAAGGAAAATCATAGTTATAGGCAATATAAGAAGCGATACCTGTACAGGAATCAAAAAGAACTATCAAAAGAAGCACAAGTAATAAAGTGTTCTTAAGACTTTTCTTTTTCCTGATCACTATCGCACAAAAAATACTTGTTAAACTGACTATCAGCGCCGCTATACAAAACGTAAGTCCGCCGTTTGGATTACCTTCAATCATAATGTTATTCCTTTGAATCAAAAAAGTTCCTAAGTGTTTCCAACAGTTTTTCTTTGTCTATAGTCTTCAAAAGATAATCGGCAGGTTTAAGAGCAATTACTTCGGTAACGCTCTTTTTATCATTTTTTCCCGTAAGGAACATAATGGGTATTCCACTTGAAAAAGACTCTTTCTTAAGCATCTCCATTACTTTCGGTCCGTCTATTACAGGCATATCATAATCAAGAAGTATCAGATCGGCCTTGTTGTTAGCAAGCCACGCAACCGCCTGCGCGCCTGAGTTTGCGACTCCGACTCTGAAGTCATCCTTAAGCCACTCCCTCAGCATCTGAAGATAAGTGAAATCATCATCTACAATAAGGATGCATTTTCTCTTCATCTGAATGTACTCATCGTCGGTAACGATAAATATCTTACCGAGCAGCTCATCCATATCGAGAGGTCTCGTAAGCTCACACGCAATGTCCTCTTTTGGTATAAACCTGTGGATAAACTTGAACGCATCGTTATCGCCTATTATTATGACGATCATATTCTCTTCAATGCAAAGATCCTTGAAGTATATGATCGCATCCTGATGCTCCACAAAATCAGAATCCGTATAAAGAATCGCAAGACTTGCCTCTTCCTTGTTGGCACTGATATCAGAGATTGAATATGATGACTCGGCCACAACAAAATGATTATCGGACAAGCTCTTCTTAATTGCATTCACCATGAACGTCTTATCATTTCTGACTAAAAGAATTTTTTTATCAAACATTCCTTTGCTCCCGTCTACAACTCATTCTGTGCAATTTTCTCTATACTTTCCCAATCAAGCTTTGTAAGATAGTCCTTTATCTTCCCGATATTTCCCATGTCTTTTTCGGAAAGATTGTAGTCCTTAAGTGAATCAAGTATCAGCTCCATCGTGTCATAGTTAAGTCCCTTGCAAGCTTCAACCATGCTTCCGTAAGCATCTTTCATTTCAGATTCCTTAATATCAATTTTTTCGCCTGTCTCTTCCTTCACTTCATCACCTGCAATCCCCGGCACTCCGGCTATTTCATACTCTGCAAGAAGGTACCTGTTAAGAAGCTCCGAATGATGTTCCTTGATATACATCGTATCGCCGATATTTCCGGCATTTTCAAGTTTTTCCGCAATATCAGATAATATAGTCGCTCCGATCGCTCTGCTCGTACTCTTAAGCGAATGTACAAAGCTCGTGTAATCCTTCCAGTTCTTATCTTCGTACGCCTTCTCAATATTTGCTTTCGTAAATTCAATTGATTCGTAGTACACTTTCAGAATATTAAAATAGCTCTCTTCGCTTCCGCTGTTCTTAAGCCCCACATCCGACTTTATCTGCGTAAGCCCCGAAACATAATCCTTAAACTCATTGTTTTCCGAAGTTTTTTCCTCACCCTCAGTCTTCTCGGGTTCTTCAGGGTTATATTCAATCTTTTCCTCGGGCAGATAATTTATGAGCGCTTCTTCCAACTTATCACTCTCAACAGGCTTACTCAGATAATCCGTAAATCCTTCGCTTATAAAAGTTTCTTTTGCCCCGGATATCGCATTGGCTGTAAGTACGACTATAGGAGTGAAGCTGTTCTTGCTCTCTTCGTCTTCCCTTATGAAATGAAGCGTTTCAACGCCGTCCATGCCGGGCATTCTGTAATCGAGGAAAATAATGTCGTATTCTTTCAGTTTCTGCATCTTAAGACACTCAGCGCCGCTCCTTGCTGTATCTATATTGACGAGCGTATTCTTAAGAAGCTCCTTTATAACCACGTGATTTACGGGCGTATCGTCAACAACAAGAATATTGGCATCTTTCGCCGTAAACTTAACTCTGTATTTCTTGTGTATCTTGTTAAGCTCCGCGATCTTGTTCTTGAAGTTTCCGATTTTCACATCTCCCACTTTCTTCTGCGGAAGAACAATCTTAAATACAGATCCTTTGCCATATTCACTCTCAACTTCTATAGAACCGTTCATCAGCTTAAGGAGATTGCTTGTGATCGCCAGCCCCAGTCCGCTTCCTTCGATAGTTCTGTTCTTATCAACATCAAACCTCTTAAACTTGGCAAAAAGATTCTCAATATCCTCCTGTTTGATTCCTATTCCCGTATCGATGATATCTATGAAAAGATTTACTTTGTCCTCCGAGACCTCTTCTCCCCTGATTTTCAAAGTAACACTTCCTTCAGCAGTATATTTGACGGCGTTGTTAAGGACATTTACAATAATCTGTCTAAGTCTCATCTCATCGCCGCAAAGGCTGTCGGGAAGTTCCTCATTTACCTCAAATATCAGATTAAGCGCTTTCTGCATAGCCTTAAAATATATCATGTTATAAGCATCGTTGAGCACGGAGCTCAGCTCGTAGTTTCTCTCGTTGATCTCCATATTGCCCGCTTCGATCTTGGAGAAATCAAGGATATCATTTATAAGTGACAAAAGAGTCTTTCCCGCACTCTCGATATTTCTAGAATATTCAAGGATTTTCTCATCCGTACACTCTCTTAAGATAACCTCATTCATTCCAAGAACTGCATTGATGGGAGTTCTTATCTCGTGCGACATATTGGCAAGGAAGTTACTCTTTGCCTCATTGGCCGCCTTTGCTCGTCTCTCCTCCATTCTGGCTGTTTCCGTAGCCTTTAGGATAGCAATGAAGTCATTTTTACTTACCGCTCTCGAGTAATATTTACCCTGCACGTAATCTGCCTTTACGTTCTGGATGCGCTCTGCGAGCTCCTTTGAATTAACGGAAGCCATAACAATTTTTTTACCCGTCTGATTCATTGTGGAAAGACGGTTTTCAAGTATGAGTTTTCTCTGAGCCGATGAATCCGACTCAATCAGAAGTCCCGCATTGACCTTTATTCCCTCGAAGAGATACGAAGTCGACGATTGCATGCCAAAAAAACTGGTTCCGTACTCATCCATATAGAACCTGATTCCCATATCGCCAAGGTCTGAGATTACCTGATATATCAGATTTTTGTCCGTGACTGCCGCATTCTCCGTTATGCCAAACACTATGTTCTCGGGTTTAACCCCGTATCTGGAAAAGAGCTCTTTTACCTGAGCAACGAAATCTGTCTTGATTATCTGCGCCGACGTAAGTTTGATGCATATGAACTCAATCCCCATCTCCTCAATGATTCCGCCGCCGATGAAATACAGGACTTCTTCGATCATGAAAAGGCCGAGTTTTTCTATGGTTCCCGTCTGATTCGCGATGGGAATGAATTCATCCTTGGATATTTCACCAAGTTCCTTGTCATTGAACTTAAGAACCGCCTCAGCCGCACAGATAGACAGATCTTCCTTCGTATAGATAGGCTCGTAAAAGACCCTGAAGCTCGAACTCTCAATTCCTCTTCTAACTGCCTTTTCAACGTCCGCCCTTCTTATAACAAAGCCAAGTTCATCACAGTAAATGGGCCTTCCCTTATCAGCCTCAATATCCGTGTCCGACAAAAGGAGCAGGTTATCGAGATTTTCAAACTTATCAGGTGAAGAGGCCTGAATGACCAGTGTCTTTAACTGCACGCTGCTTCCGTCAAGCATAATGCTCTTTCCGAGTTTAAAAAATACTTCGTCCGCGATCCCCCTTGCATAAGCATCCGTGATATCAGGGCACACAAGGAAAAAACACTCGATTCCAACGCGGTATACTTCGAATTTCTTATTCACATCACCAAGATAACCGGCGACATGTGAAAGTATCTTTTCATAATTCTCATGACTCGATATCTTCCTCAGAATATCGCCGTTTAAGATTTTCACGCATATGGCGTTAAACTGTCTGCCATATCTGAAATAATTGCCGATATCGGTAATGAAAGCATTCCTGTTAAGCGCCTTCGTCGAAAAATCTTTTCTGTCATCATCACCTTCAAGCATGATCATAATGCCCATCGCGCCGATTGCTTCGCACATAAGCTCGCACGTGACATTGGGCCAGATCATCTGAACCGCTATTCCCACAATCGCAAGTATATAAAAATATATGATAGCTATTTTCTTGAGTTTATTAAGGACGCTCCAGTAGAGATACAGAACGATTATAGAAAAAACAGTGTAGAAACCTATTATTACATAAGCAACGTAGACGCCGCCTCTTCTTATGTAGCTCATGCTGTCATCTATCTCGTAGACGATATCAAAGAGCGGATTTATAAGAACCAGCAGCTCCATAAAAATAAAAGGTATGCCTAAATAAAGACGTACCTTCCCCGTAAACCTGTGCTGAACTCCGCACTCCATCACTATGTAATACACAAAAATAGGCGCCATTGCAAAATGTGTAAGAAAATACACGAAAAGATTTGCATGACCAATTATAAGCTTAGTTTCAAACGTAAGCCTACTATATCTCAAAAACTGCTCCACAATCCCCGAAAAGGAATCAATGGCGATTATCATTATGAAGGCAATGAAAAGCCAATTCTTAAGCTTTACCTTACCTCTGATGATCAGTTTATAAACAATGCACGTAACGCTGATCACTAGGGCGGATAAATTGAAGGCACTACTGCCTATCACTTCAGTACCGACCATAAAGTCACCCCGTTGCACAAAGCTATCATCCGGTTACTGTCTTACAGGAAAAAGATCTCTATACCATCTGAGCGCTGACAGATAGGCATCGTAAACCTTTGTCATATCCATATTTCCAAGGACCATCAGTCTTGAAATCTCGGTCCAGTCCGCATCTTCATATCTCCTTATGAAATTGAGAACAGGCGCGAAATCTCCTTCATTATTAAGAAGCGCGAGCTTGACATCCTTTGGAACAAGTACCATATCAAGAGCTTCCTTCATTGTCTTGCCAAGCATTATATCTATAGCAGAGAACAATCCCATGATAAAGAGCTCCTGTCCCATCAGAGCCAGCTCAAAACTCTCTGCAAGATTCTCCGCAAACTTAGCCCTTATCATTACAAGCCTTGTTATCTCAGTCGGCCTGTCTGCGCAAAGCTCTTTTGTCACAGCGGTATTTATCCATCTCTTTAACTCTTTCTGACCAAGCATGGCTGTTGCGTGCCTGATGGATGTGATCTCGGAATTAAGTGCCATTCGGTTTACCATCTCAAGAAGCGAGATTGTAAGCGCGGGGTCTTTGCCGATAACATCCGCAGCGTCAGTAAGGTCAAAGTCCGGAGCATTAACGACATTAAGAAGTTCTATGTAATTTACTTTTAGAGGATTGACCTCAGTTTCAGACTCACGCACCGGCATTCTGAAGAATCCGCCCTCGTAAAGGTCATATCCTCCGTGCGAGATAAGCATGTCATACTGTTCCTGAGTATCGACGTTCACCGCGCACAGCTTGATTTTCGGATAAACTTTTCCAAAATAGATCTTGGCTTTCTCTATATCGATTTTTGCATGATTAAGCAAAATATAATCGCACTGATTAAGGATTTCTTTATAGGGTTCAAAACCGGAAATAGGAAGTTTTCTGATAGCAAGTTTGTATCCTTGCATTTTGAGTTCCTTCACCCTCTTAACGTAATGGGGCTCGGGTGTGATACTGTTATCCATAAGGAGAACAACTTTATTTGCGGGAACTGTGCACTGAAGCGATATTTCTGCGAACACAGAAAACTGATTGACCGGAACAAATACTTCTTTTCCCCCGGATAACATAGACATCCCCATACTACTTACAACTTCCAGTTCATGGACCGTTCCTGCACCGTCGTATCGCGCTCCACCCTCCATTTCAGGATTCAAAAAGTGGTTATCTTTACGCGCAAACACAGAATATGCACAAACAGACATTTTATCGTCGAACAGTGGAATTAAAGTAGCTAACATTGCCTGTCTCCTTTCTCCTCCAAAAAAGACATAATCCGCTCAATTACATTTTACCCTAAATAGCGGATTTTTACCAAGATTTTTTCAAAATTTCGTTTATTTTTCGTATGTGGTTTTATCAATTATGTAACGAGGCCTTCCCTTAACCTCATCGTAAATCTTGGAAATGTATATACCTATGATTCCGAGGCCTATCATGATCATGGCCGATGTAAAGCAAACCAGGACTATAAGTGTTGTAAATCCGGGCTGGTCATTGCCTATAAAAAAGTGTCTGTACAAAGCTTCAACACTGAAGCCAAATCCCAATAGGGCAACAATCCATCCTGATATTGTAATGAGATGAAGCGGTGCCGATGTAAAAGATGTTATATTCGTGATTGCGTATTTTATAAGAGATTTGGTGCTCCACTTTGATTCACCCGCTTCTCTTTCTCTGACATTATATTCTACTTCGGTGCTCTTAAATCCAATCCATGATGAAAGCGCTCTGAAAAAAGCATTCTTTTCATTCATGTTAAGAAGTACGTTCATGGCCTTTCTGTCGAGGAGCTTGTAGTCAGAAGCTCTGGACATATCAAAACCGACAGATTCACTCATGATATTGTAGAAGCTCTTTGCCGCAAACTTATGCATGGCAGACTCTCTCCCCCTGCTTGCCTTAACACCTTCGACTATCTCATAACCCTGTTCCCAGAGTCTGTACATATCAACGATTTTTTCCGGCGGATGTTGAAGATCGCAGTCAAGAACTACGCAGCAATCTCCGCAAGCCTCGGCAATTCCCGCAAAGACAGCGGATTCTTTTCCAAAGTTTCTTGAAAAGCAAACACCCTTAACTCTTTTATTGCGGGCAGATTCTTCATCAATCGCTTTCCATGTGTTGTCACTTGAGCCGTCGTTAATAAAAAGAAGCTCAAAATCTATATTCTCCTCATCCAATATTCCTGATATTGTTTCGGATGTCTTTTTTATCATTTCCTCTTCATTGTATGCGGGAATTATTACAGATAGCATAAGCAAATTCCTCCAACTGACTATTACTAATTGCATATTATAGCATATTTCACGACTCAAAAAAACCGATTATCCAGATATACTGTAGGTTTTACTCTAGATATGCAAACGTTTTTGTGATAGAATCTTTCCATTGTTCTAAAAATTTATATCCATTTCTACGGAGGCATATCATGGACGCTCAGCAGTATAAGCGCGCAAACGCAAACAGTTTTTACGTAAGTATCATCACGGTAGTAACAGGAATCGTATTAACTCTGTTATCGCTAATCACCAAAGGTTTTGACATCGGAAAGGCGGTCATATTTGCAAGTGCCGTAGTCAGTTTGATCATCATCTTTATCGGTAATTTCAAGTTCTGCGAAGAAAAAACAGGTGCAGTCTTGATAATGTGCGGAGTTAGCGTATTCTATCTCACTCTTGTTCTTGCAGGAAACGATCTTGCATATTTTGCATTCGGACTTCCGATACTCATCTGCAGTACACTCTACTCAAACGTAGCTCTCTGCGGTACCGGAGTCGGTATTATCTCAGTTTCTTTTATAATATCGATAATCACCAACCTGCTCACATCGGGACTTCAGAATAACATTCTGGTTCCTGCGATAGCTACACTGATACTCTCATTTATATCATGCATCATGACGGTTTCTCTTCAGAAGAATTTTATCGATGAAAAAAGACTTTTAATGAGTCAGACCGCGAAAAAGACACTTGATGCCGGAAACAACATGGCAGACATTGCAAACAAGATTACCGAGCTGTTCAACGCTTCTCAGGACGATCTTGATTCACTTCAGAAAATCCTTGAATCACAGCAGTCGGGAATGCAGAACATCGCAACAAACATGGAGAACACATCGCAGTCCATTATCAAACAGGCCGAGAAGGTTCAGTCAATCCAGGAAAAGACATCTACAACAGAGCAAGACAGAATCGAAATGACCGAGGCTTCAGAAAGCACTCAGACAGTAATTGATGAAGGTATAAACATCATATCTGATCTTAAGCTCAAATCACAGGACGTATCAAAAGCAAGTCAGATAACGGTTGATGCAACACAGGCAGTTATTGATAAGGTCGAAGAAGTCAAAAACATCGTAAGTTCGATCATGGCGATCTCAACACAGACCAATCTCCTTGCCCTCAACGCAAGCATCGAAGCTGCTCGTGCAGGTGAAGCCGGAAAAGGTTTTGCAGTTGTCGCAAACAATGTCCGCGAACTTGCCGCAGAGACAAACAAGGCTTCCAACGAGATCACAAACATCATCAACGAGCTTAACGAAGATGTTCAGAAGGCAATGTTCAGTATAGATG
This sequence comes from Butyrivibrio sp. AE2005, assembly GCF_000686965.1. Lineage (NCBI taxonomy): Bacteria > Bacillati > Bacillota > Clostridia > Lachnospirales > Lachnospiraceae > Butyrivibrio > Butyrivibrio sp. AE2005. The sequence continues at coordinate 204,257 of NZ_JMMD01000001.1, read as the reverse complement.
ACACTGTTACAACAGTTGATAAGCAGAACGCGATGATCGAGTCTGTAGGTGAAAGCTTCAACAGCATTAACAACAACGTATCGGGAATGATCACACGCTTCTCTCACATCGCAGAGGGAATGAAATCAATTGCCGATTCAACAAACGAGATCAACGATAGCATCTCTACTCTCTCGGCAACAAGCCAGGAGGTTGCTTCTCTTTCACATGAAGGTGCAAAGGCATCCGATGAAGCAACAGAGAAATTCAATGCATTTAAAGCAATTCTTGTTGATATCTCAGATCAGGCAAACAAGCTTCGCGAAATCAACGCAACAAGATAAAAAACTTGAAACGAGGGCAATTCCGGCAAAAAAAGGAATTGCCCTCATTTTATTAAATTTTCATACTTTTTAACACAAATTAATTAACTTTTTATACGTTTTTCCGATATAATATTTAGTAACAGATAGACACACCGATAAAATTATCTGACTATTTATGAAAGGAGGAATCACGTGTATGACAGCTACATTAGACTTAAGAAATGAAGTTCTGGACTGCATCAGAAAGGATTGTGAAGACGAGTTTTATCCGGATCCCGAGAAAGTAGCTCATATTACCGGCTTACCGTTAGGGGATGTTTTTGATCTGCTCATAGAACTGAAAAATCAGGGTTGTCTCGGAAAGAGATGATTCGCCATTAAAAATGGAGAATTATAATGGATGATTCTATAAAAGAATAAAAGTCCTATGCTCACTAAGCATAGGACTTTTATTTATATCACTTAATCAGTCAATTGAAAGATCTACTTCTTCTACATCAGTATTCTGAGCATCCCCCTCCGCTTCTGTGTTTGTTTCTTCCGGCTGAGCTTCTTCCGCGTTCTCTGCGTTCTCGTCCTCAGCAGGTGCTTCTTCATCTGCCGGCTGCTCTTCAACTTCCGATGTATCAACCTCTGTGTTTGTCTCAGCTATTACCTTGCCGTTTGCTGCACTGTCGTAATCCTGAATTTCAGTAATGGACCAATCATGTGAATCAGGGTCTTTTGTAATTGTGAATACAAAGATATAGGTTTCTTCTGAGCTCTCAGATATTACATCTTCATATGTTTCCAAAACAAGATTGATCAAATCATTATATGCCTGCTTGGCAATTTCAGGATCAGAATTATCGATCTTATCGGGATTTGCTTCCTTATAAGCATCAACTTTAACACCGATTCTTGCCGAAGCATCCTCACTGCCGATTACATTAAGCGGAAATCCTGTATCTACCGAAGCAATTACAGTACCTACACCCTTTTTAACGGTAGCAGACTTAATCTCATAACCTGTTATCATATTCGAAAGGCTGGCACAGAGATTATCAAGCCTTTGAGCTGTTGCTTCATCAAGCTTATCCGATTCAATACCCGACTTAAGATTATCTGTAAGAAAAGTAGAGTCAAAGGTACGAACAAACTCACCTTCCAAAACTCCCGCACTTGCATACGCTTCAATATTTTCAGTTGAACCACTCTGTACTATCTCCAAAAACTGTTCTGCGGTTTCTGTAATCGCCTTCTTAGAAGATGTACAGCCTGTAAGAACAGTTGTACTCATTGTCAGAACAACGATCGCAGATACTAATTTTTTCCCTAAACGCATAAATGTCTATCTCCGTACCCTATAACAAATTTTTATGTAAACACAACCTTAAGTATAGCATATTTGGATAAATAATCAAAGAATATCGTATTTTCGTTAGTATAGTGGTAAAATATAGATTATAGCAAATGGCAACGCAGCCGCAATAAGGAGGGATTTTTAGATGTTAGTACTTTTTGGAGAAGGTGTAATCAAAGATGTATGTGCAGTAGAAGTAAAACCCATGGATATAGGAGAAGGCAAAATTGTAGGAACGCAGATAAATTTCACTCTTACAAGCGGTGACAGACTTGAATATGTCTACGACCAGAACATTCCTATCGAGAAGTCCGGCCAAAGAGCCATCGATTTCGTGCGCACTCTGTACAACGACGGGAAAGCCGATTTCTCCGGGGAGCCGGTTGAACTTATGTGATAAGGGGACGATAGAAAGGTCGATACTGCGGTAACGGCGGCAATATGTACAATTTTTGCGCAAATTGTGCCGGACACTGCGATGAAACCAGGACATAAAAAATGGGTGCAGAGGCACCCTTTTTTTATTGGTTTCATCTCCGTGGCACAAAAAAGCGCAAAATATTGTACATGCTTCCCTTTGCATAATCTCAGCGCACAATATTAATTCACGATATTGCGAGGTGCTCCGGCCATGAAGGCTTGGATGTTCTTCTTTACCTCTTCCAAACATCTGCGTCTGGATTCTGTGCTACCCCAGGCCATATGTGGAGTGATAAAAAGCTTTCCGCTATCATGAATCTTGAGGAGCGGTGAGTCTTTGGCCATGGGTTCGGGGTTAAGCACGTCGAGGCCTGCTGCCTTTATTTCGCCGTTCTCAAGTGCTTCGCAGAGGTCAGCTTCGTTCACAACAGCGCCTCTTGCAACGTTGATGAGGATTGCGTTTTTCTTCATCTTTGCGAAAGCGTCTTTATTGAAGAGTTCTCTTGTCTTGTCACTCAAAGGACAGTGGAGAGAAATCACATCCGAACGTGATAATAACTCATCAAACGATACTCTCTCGTATTCCGTGCATGTGCTGTTTCCGGAAGCGGAATAGAAAATTACTTTTGCCCCGAAAGCAGTTGCGATCCGTGCAACTTTTCTTCCGATATTTCCCATTCCTACAATTCCGTATACTTTGCCATCAAGTTCCTCAAATGGAATATCAAGGCAGCAAAAATGCGGCTGTTTTGCATATCCGCCGCTTTTTACAAATTCATCATAATGGCGTGAGTTTTCCATAAGATAAAACAGTAATGCGAAGGTATGCTGGGCAACTGAAGCTGTTGAATAATTGACTACGTTTGCCACTTTTACGCCATGTCTTTTACATGCTTCAATATTCGCATTGTCAAAGCCTGTCGCAAACTCACATATAAGTTTAAGATTGGGAGCATCATTTAAAACCTTTTCGGTTATAGCACTCTTATTGATAAGCAGTATCTCCGCTCCCTCAAGTCTCTCCTTTGCATTCTCATCGGTAATCTTGTCCCCGTAGTAGGACACTTCTCCGAGTTCATCATAAATACTGTAGTCCATGTCAGATCCGACACTGTCTACATCTGCAACAACAATTTTCATATCCTGTGTAACTTATGCCTTTCTTTTGTGTTTTTATGTTCTAACAGCCTTCATATCTTTTTTATTCTGATACATCAGTCTGTCAGCTCTCTTAAGTACACTGTCCGCATCGTCATCCATAGATTCATCAAATATAGCAAGTCCGATGGCAGCCGACAGTCTCTCCCACGGTTGCAGGCTCTTATTGTTCTGAAGCTCTTCCATGTGACTCTTAAGCGAATCAATAAGCTCGTCTTTGTGGTTGAAATCTTTATTCTCAAGAAGCACAACGAACTCATCTCCGCCCACCCTGAATACAGGCGAATTTTCGAAGGTATCGCATATAAGTGTGCACATATTCTTGATATAAAGATCGCCTGCTTCGTGTCCGAAGGTGTCATTTATCTTTTTCAGATAGTTTATATCTATCATCAGCATACCAAACTGTGCAGTCTGAGTGATGATATCGGAGTTAAGTCTTACTTCTACTTTATCATATGCCGCTTTATTTTTTACACCGGTAAGAGCGTCTCTAAGTGCGAACTCATTAACCTTGGTCATCTCAAGCGACATGTTCTGGATCTTATTGGAAGACCTCATAAGATCCTCCGCATATTCCCTCATATCCTGGGACATGGAAAAAACTGTGTCGGCAAGCGATTCAAGCTCATCTCCCGTGTGTATGTCGGGATTCTCCATAAGAAGTAGTTCGGGACTTTTCTGTGAATGGCTGTTTTCTGCAAAATCGCGCGTTGTGCGTTCAATCTTCTGAAGAGGTACGATTACTCTTTCATTAAGCCAGAATATCATTCCGAAGATAAAGATAACGGCAAGAACAACACCGCACACCGCCATGGTTATGATGTATTTTCTAAGGTTATTCGAGATATCCATTGTGCTGAATCCGCAGCTAAAAAGAGCAATTCCTTCACCGGATGCATTTCTTATCGAAGCACTTGCGCTAAAATCTTCGCCGTACTCAGTCTTAGCGGTAGTATAATTGATTCCCGTGTTATTCTTCATAACATTATATGAAATCTCACAAAGCTCTTCTCCGAGAAAAGATCCGATCATATCTCCGAGATACGGAACCGGAATATCTTCTTTAAGATCTTCGCCGCTCTTTTCACGCTCGGTAAGCCCGGATGCAAGCTGCATACAGTCATATCTGTCATCAATCTTGCAAGGAACCGTAAGCAGGATAAAATCAAGATCGTAGCTCTCTCTTACCCTACCCATAAGATTCACAAGATTATTAAACGTATCAGAATACTCTTTTGTCTTAATACGTTCTTCAAGGTCCTCAATATCTATATTTTTCAATGTATAATCAACAACATAAGTAAGCCTTGTCCTATACTCATCAAGCATGGTATTTCTAAATATCATGAAGCTTATCGTGCCAAGTGCCACGCAAAGAATAACAATAAAAACAAGACATACCCAAATAACTCTGTATCTAAGTGAATTGTTATATTTTTTCTCCATCCAATGCACCTCACAGCTTTCTATTTACTTATGATAGCACACGAGTAAACAATTATACATTAAAAATATATCAATTTTTCATAACTTATTTTACTGAGTTAATAAGCGCAAAAACCTCTTCTTTTATGGCTTTGTTGACATTGAGTGCCTTCTCTCTCGAGTCTGTGTTTGAATAGAAATAGAACTTTATCTTAGGCTCCGTTCCGCTTGGTCTTATCGCAAACCACGAACCGTTCTCAAGAAACAGCCTGATCGCATTCTGCGGTGGAATATCCTCATATCCCCCGAGATAATCTATAACTTTGCTAACCTTCGATCCCGCAACTTCTGTGGGGATGTTCTCTCTAAACCACTTCATCATGCGCTGTATTCTCTGCGCTCCGGGAATTCCCTCGAGTATAATATTGGGTTCATCCTCTGCAAAGAATCCGTATTTTGCATATATTTCCTGCAATACATCAAAGAGTGTCTTGCCCTGTTTTCTATAATATGCCGCAGCCTCCGCAACGAGCATTCCGGCAGAGATACCGTCTTTATCCCTGATATCCTCACATGCCGCATATCCTACGGACTCCTCATATCCAAAAAGATAAGTATATCCGTTTTCGTGCAGATACGGAATCTTTCCGCAAATATTCTTAAATCCTGTGAGAGTCTCAAACATTTCAACGCCGTATGCCTTGGCCATTACGGTTGAAAGAGTTGAAGTAACGATGCTCTTTACCATAGCGCCCTTCTTGGGAAGTGTGCCCGCGGTCTTGTGTCCCTCAAGGATGTAATTAACGAGAAGATATCCCGTCTGATTGCCGTTAAGAGGCACATAATTGCCGTTGTCATCTCTTATCTCAATAGCGAATCTGTCCGCATCAGGATCTGTCGCCATAAGAAGCTCGGCACCAAACTCGCGTCCATATTGTTCACTTAACTTGAACGCCTTTGGATCTTCCGGATTCGGATATCCCACGGTTGTAAAATCAGGATCCGGATGTTCCTGCTCGGGAACAATCTTCCAATTGGTAAATCCTCTGTCATTAAGCATCTGTCTGAACGGTATGGAACCGCAGCCGTTTAAAGGTGTGTAAACAAGAGGAATCGAAAGATCCAGCTCATCATGTTCATGAATTGCCATTCCTTCAATCTTATCAAGGTACTCTCTGTCGTACTCATCTCCGAGAACAACAATCTTTCCGCTTGCAACGCCCTCGTTAAAATCAGACTTCTTGATTCCGGTCCAGATGTCAACCTTGGAGATCATCTCAGTCATTCCGTCAGCGACCTCTGCTGAAACCTGGCATCCATCGTCCCAGTATGCCTTATATCCGTTGTATTCTCTCGGATTGTGAGACGCTGTAATATTGATTCCCGAAACTGTTTTAAGTCTTCTGATCATAAAAGCAAGCTCAGGTGTAGGTCTGAGATCGGGGAATGTATATACTTTTATTCCGTTTGCCGCAAAGATTCCCGCAGCAAGATGTGAAAACTCTTTTGAAAAATGTCTCGGATCGTGCGCGATAACTACGCCCTTATCCATAGCTTCTTTTCCACACTTTATTATATAATCGGCAATTCCCTGCGAGGCTTTTCCAACGGTAAGGAAGTTCATCATATTCGTTCCGGCACCGACTTTTCCACGTAGTCCTGCTGTTCCGAAAGAAAGATCCTGATAAAATCTTTCTTCCTTTTCTTTTTCATTGTCTTTTATCTTATAAAGTTCTTCCTTAAGTGGATCTTCCTCTGAAAGATGTGACATCCATTCATCATATCTCTTGTTGTAATCCATATTGCATCCTCCGTTATTTATTCTTTTGTAGCTCCCAAAAAGTAACGGCACTGCACGCCGCGACATTAAGAGAATCCACTCCGTGTGCCATCGGAATCTTAACGCAATAGTCCGAAGATCTGATAGTCTCAGGTTTCAGGCCGTAGCCTTCAGAGCCAAGAAATATCGCAAGTTTTTCTTCCTCAGCAAGTCTCTTGTCATCGATATCAAGCGTATTATCGTTAAGTGCCAGCGCAACAGTCTTAAATCCCATTCCGGCAATTTCCTCAAGCTCTTTTCCCTGCGAAAGAAATGTCCACGGAATCTGAAAAACAGTTCCCATGCTGACTCTTATAGCCCTCCTATATAGCGGATCGCTGCTTCCTTTTGTAAAAAGAACCGCATCCATGTTAAGTGCCGCCGCATTCCTCATTATCGCGCCGACATTGGTTGGATTTGAAACATTTTCAAGAACCGCGATGCGCTTCGCATCCTTGCAGATCTCTTGCGCGCTCTTTAACTTTTTTCTCTTCATCGCGCAAAGAATGCCTCTTGTAATGTTATATCCCGTGATCTGCTTGAGGACTTCTTCCTTGGCAACATATATCTTTGAAAGGGGAAAATCATTTAATCTTGTTATTATGTCTTTTGCTTCCCTATCAAGTTCTTCCTCTGCAACCAGGAGGGAAAACGGCTCATATCCAGCATCAAGCGCGCGTCCTATGACGATCGCACTCTCCGCGATAAAAAGACCTTCATCCGGCTCATTTATGTGATACAGCCTGTTCTCCGACAGAACGTTGTAAATTTCAAGTTCCGGCACCTCAAGCGTATCAACAAACATCATATTTTCATGCATTCTTTATGTCCCAATTTCCGAATTTCACTTCACCGGGATTTCTTGTGTGATCTCCCAACATCTTCTCCATCCAGATCATGTCGTACCACTTTCCGAATTTGTAGCCGGAATCATGGAATGTTCCGACAAGGTTGTACCCCAACTTTTGGTGAAAGTGATAGCTGTCGTTTGTAAGATTGTCATCTTTTTTATCACCGGAAATATACGCTATGCAAGCATTCAGATTCAAAACGCCCATATCTTTCAAAGAGTTTTCAAGTGTGCTGTAAAGAAGCTTTCCTACTCCTTTTCTTTTCACATCCTCTCTGACATAAACGGTTGTCTCTACCGACCAGTCATACGCGCGTCTGCCCTTAAAGCTTGTCGCATAAGCGTATCCGAGAATTTCTCCGTTCTCAACTACTTTGATATACGGAAATTTTGAAGAAATGTTTTTTATCCTTCCCTCAAACTCCTCAAGTGAAGGTACTTCATATTCAAAAGAAATCGCTGTCTTTTCAACGTAAGGTGCATAAATCTTAAGCAGCTCAGCCGCATCTTCTACGCTTACTTTCTCAACTGTCATTACTTAAGAGCCTCTCTTTCCATTTCGCTTGCAAGTTTACTTATTGTTCCGTCCTTGAAGGGGCTCATCAGTCCAACCTGTGCGAGTTCATTTTCATAAAAATCCTTTGCCGATAATTTACACAACTCAAGATAATGCTTCCACGCATCATCAAAGTCCTTGTCCATCCATACCTTAAACTGCATTGCAACTACGCTTGCAAGCACATAATCGATGTAATAGAAAGGAAGTCCGAATATGTGAAGCTGTTTCTGCCAGAATCCGCCCTGTCCAAGGAACGGATCATCTTCATAATCCATCTCGGGTCTGTAGGTCTTTTCAAGCTCCATCCATACTTCTTTTCTCTGCTTCGGAGTCATATCGGGGTTGTCGTATACGATATGTTGGAACTCATCAACCATGCAGCCGTAAGGAACGAAACAGATTGAATCCGCAATATGCATCTTGAGATAATCTTTTTCCTTATCTCCGAAGAACTTCTTCATCCATCCGTATGTAAAATACTCCATGGCCATTGAATGAATCTCAGCTGTCTCCATAGTTATATCAAGGTTCTCAAGGATTTCTTCATTCCTTGTCACATAGCCCTGAAAAGCATGTCCGCACTCGTGTGTGATAACATCTACATCTCCGCTGGTGCCGTTAAAATTGGCAAATATGATCGGAGCCTTGTACTTTGGCAAATACTCCATGTATCCGCCCTGCTTCTTGTTCTTTCTTCCAAGCACGTCAAAAAACTCGTTCTCGATCATAAAGTCGATGAACTCTGCCGTCTCAGGCGAAAGCTCTCTGTACATCTCCTGTCCGGCTTTCATTATCTCTTCCGGAGTTCCGATCGGGCAAGGATTGCCGCCCTTGATATAAACTTCATGATCGTAGTATTTAAGCTTATCTACGCCAAGCTGCTTTCTTCTCTCTTCATGTATCTTCGATACAAGAGGAACAAAAGACTCTTTTATCTGCTTTCTGAAATTCTCAACTTCTTCTCTTCTGTAAGAATTTCTGATCATTCTGTTATAACCAAGCTCAACAAAAGACTCGTAGCCAAGTGCCTTTGCCTGCGCCGTTCTGTTTTTTACGAGCTTATCATAGATCTCGTCAAGCTCATCCGTAACGGTAAGGAAGTAATCGGAATAAGCCTTCCAAGCTTTCTTCCTGACTTCTCTGTCGTTGTCTGTAAGAAACTTTCTCAAAAGAGAAATGTTATAAATCTCTCCGTTAAAAGGAATCTTTGCAGCCGCGATGATATTGTCATACCTGCTGACAAGAGCATTCTCCTCCTGCATAAGAGGCAGTATCTCATCGCTTATCGACTTTATAGAAAGTTCGATATTCTTAAATGCAACTTTGCCGATCTTCTCTTCAAGATAAGCTCTGTACGGAGAATTAAAAAGAACTTTCTTATACTCATTCTCAAGCTGTTCAATAACAGGAAGTTGCTCATCTATATATTTTTTCTCTGCAGCATAGAATTCATCCGCTGTATTGATGTCATGTCTGAAGTTTCCGATTCTTATAGTCGAAACTATATCGCTGCTGAGTTCATAGTACTTCTTATGAATCTCAAACTGTTCCTCACCGCTTGCAGCGTTCTTACTGCTCTCGATAAGGCTCTCATATTCTTTTTTTACTTCGTCCATATCAAAACGTTTGTATGGAATTTCAGAAAATTTCATAGATATTAATCCTTCTTTCAATTTCTATATCGTATTAATTCTACCATAAATATCGAAGATAGCATCTACAGAATTTTGGCATATTCTCACTTCCAGTATGCATCAATCTCCTTAGTATCATAGTCAATGAGCGAAACGCCGTCATATGTGTGAGCGATTGTGAATACAGCTTCAGCGCCGCGTTTGGTTTCTTCGCTCTGTGCCTGATCGGCACGGAAGTTTCCGAGTGAGTAATAAACAATCATTTTGCCACCATCGGGTCTGTCCAATGTCTCGGTTTTCTGAACAACGTGGGGATGTGTGCCTATCACTACATCGGCGCAGCCTTGCGCAAAGAGATCTGCAATATGCTTCTGCTCCGAAGTCACTTCTTTGTTGTACTCTTCGCCCCAATGCACGAAGGCTATGATAAAGTCTGCCTCCTGTCGAGCACTATGAATATCGCTTATCAATTTACTCTCTTGTTCGTTTGCTGCCGGATCCTTCATTTCATCTGGAGCAGTCTCATTTTTCCCTATCTCTTGCATAACTTTTCTTGGCAGGTAATGCACCACGTTAGGATAATCCTCGGATATATCCCCGACATTGGTTCCGTAGGTATAGGAAAAAAGTGCTATACGCATACCGTTACGGCTGATAAGCTCATATGGCTTATATTCGGCATCACCGCTACTCTGTATTCCAACACAGGTAATCTCGGCGTCTTTATAAAAGTCCACTGTAGTATCGATTCCCTGGATTCCTCTGTCGAGGGCGTGATTGTTGGCGCAGGACACAACGTCAAAGCCGGCTCTTCTGATTGCCTCTCCGACTTTGACAGGCGAACCGAAACTCGGATATCCTCCGACCATACTGTCCTTGTCGACGAGTACTGTCTCTGCATTAAGCGCGGCTATGTCCGCAGATTGTATCTCATCAAGAAAAGGTTCATACAAAAAGTCAAATTCTCCCTTTTCCTTGTTTCTTGCATATTCATAGATTGGCTCATGGATCAGGTTATCGCCAAATGCAACAACTCTGACTTTGTTGTCGATGGTCTTAACTCCCCAACCTTCCCACATCCATAGGGTGCAGTTTTTATCTTTGTCTTCCATCATGAAGATCGAGTTATTTTTCTCCATCAGCTTGATTCGGCCGGCAACCGAACCCATGTCCGACGCGCACCATTTCTCGGTGACTTTGCCATCCCTATCGACATCATAGATAAACACGTGCTGGGAATAGTTCTTTTCATCCTTCTCAACCCAGAACGGCTTGTGCATGCCATATTTTCCATGCTTCCACAAAAGAACTATCATCTCATTGTCGCCGTCTCTGTCTATATCGGTTACGAGAACGTCCTGAACCTTGAAATCTTTTTTGCTGACAAAGGTTGTCTCTCCGCCTGAATTGATGACTTCAAGTTTCTTTTTTCCAAGCTTTATTGAAGCCCCACCATCATATACAGCTATCTCTTTATCATTCCAGCCAATCCACGCCGGAATATAATTATTTCTCGCAAAAACAAAAATAACGCAAACAGCTACCGCTATTCCTAAGAATAGCAGTAGCCTCATGAAAACTTTTTTAGCCTTGATTTTATCTGCAATCAATTTCATTTATCTTCCAATCTGTAGCTCTTTGTCCACTCGGGCTGAACAGGCTTATCCGTATTCTCAACCCAGTTCCAGTCATCGTCCATATGGCCGCCGTTGATCATGTCTCTCCACTGGCTGTCCGTAAGCCTGTTACTTAAAGGCTGCTCGAACTGATAGAACGAGTACACACTTCCGCTTCCGATGTGAAGCTCTCCGTCTATCGGGAACACCACGTAGATCGTATTTGCTTTGCCGGTTCCGACTTCAAGAACGCTTCCGTTTGGATCTGTCGCAATATCCGCAATCACAGGGCAAGGAGCCTGATAGCTATCGGTAAGATTCTCAACTTCGGCATTTACTTCTCTCCAGAAATGCTCAAGGTTTCCTCCGTAGCAACGAATAAACTCATAATCATCATCCGACAGTTTTTCATTCTTAAGTTCTTTTTCGGATATTGTCAAAAGAGTTCCTGCGAGCTCCGAAAGCTTATCGAGGTTCTCTTTTTCTTTTGCATCAAGAACTCCGTATCTGTCGAGCCCTTCCTTGGTCTTCTCTGAAAGGAACTTGAATCTGCTAAACACAACAGGCTGCGTGTCCACAAACCCTCTGTCATCAGGCGTATCCTCATCTCCGCCGCCCATCTCGGCACCTATCTGCTTTGCATAAAGAATCGTATCATGTTTGAGCTCAGCAAAAGAACCCGCGAATGTCTCAAGGTTCTTTTTTACCCACTCATCATTCTGCATGTACTTGGGATATCCCGTTCCCTTCTTCTCAAAAAGAGGCCTCAAAGTATTGAGCCAGCCGGAATACAGACTGACATTCCATATTGAAGGCTCATTGTTATTAAAGTGCTCTTTTGCGCGCGCCATATTCTCCGAATAATTCTTAAACTCCGTAGCTCCCTGCGAAGTCAGTATTTCCATGGCTTTCTCGGAACCAAGTGCCGCAGCCGCATCGAGCGTATCGGGAAGCATACGCTTTTGTCCCGCGCCGTTTTCTTCAACAGCCCTATATACGAGCCTTTGCATGATCGCAGCATCAACCGTAAATCTCTGCCCCATAAATCTGTAAGAAGGAATCACGTTCTCCTCTTTTTCATTTACGGGAATCGAGTTTATCTCGGGAAGTTTAAGTTCCTTTATCGCACTCACAAATTTACCGAACGCATCCGCATTACCTGCGACCGCGCTTGCATCAACATTCTCTCCGTAGCAATTTTTTGCTATATTTGAGAATTCGTAATATCCCGGATCATCCGATGTTCCTGCAAAAAAGCTTGTTATACTGTAAATACGCTCCCAAGACTCTGCATTTTCCGCTATCGCAAGACTCTGAAGTAGTCCCGAGCGCACAAGATCCTCGTTATCAAATGCAAAAGCAATCCTTCCGTACCACATCATTGCCCTGAAGTATTTCTCAAGTTCGGCATCGCCCTCATAGTAGCCTCTGGGCTTATACTGGGAATAATCCTCTTCTTTATTTGTGATTCCGCATGTAGCGATAGATTCCGCTTTTGCTATCTTAGAAAGTTCATCGTTTACGACTTGGTCAAAAGAGCTGTCATTTACAGGAGCGGCAACGCTGTCATCAAGGAGCTTACTTCCAATATAGAAAAACTCTACATTCCTAAGCGCCGCAGCTTCGAACTCAGTACCTTTAAGTGCATCATACTGCTTCTTGGAACTTTCAAGCATCTGATTACCAAGCTTTTTGAGTTCTCCTGTAATATGGTTCTTCTCTGTCTGCTTCATTAGATAGGAAAAATAGAGATGATACGTATGCATAAGAGAATCAACGGTCACGAAATTGGGCCTTAGATCGTATCTGTTGCTCTCATATTCATCAAAAAACTCATCAGATCCCGTCCCCTCAACTACAAAGCCATTCTTAATAAGAGCATTCCTTCTGCCCTGCACATCGTTGTACTCGCTTTGATTTTCAAGGCTAAAGCGACCTTCCTGATGCGCATTATATACAACATTGGAAAAGTCTTCTTTTATGCTGTAATCCGGAATTGCCGGAACAAGATTCTCATCATAATACTTCTCTTCAGAATTACCAAGAAGATAAACCTTCCCGCTCACAGCACCATCCGCCGCATTTTTCCCTTCATCGGTACTCTCCGCCGCAACACTGCCAGAAGCGACACTACCTGCATCCGAAGCCACATTACCTCCATTTTTGCCAAAAGAGCATCCCGACATCACCATCGAAAGTACCAAAACACATACCACAATTCTCTTCTTCATAATTTCTCCTAAAAAAAATTAATATTATCCTCTAGCACTAATTATACCCCTCGAACCTCCCACACGCAAAAAAGCCGCCGGTCGAAGCGACCAACGGCTTTTTGTGTCAATATCAAAGAAACTTAGTTCTATCAGTTCTTTACGATAAGCTTTCCACCACGCTTTGATACTACGTCGAAGATAACGGCTGCAAGAAGAACGCCACCTTTTACTACCTTCTGCATGTTAGCATCTACACCCATAAGTGACATACCAAGGTTGATAACACCCATAAGTACAGCACCTACAATAACTCCGGGAACAGTACCTGTTCCACCGTAAGCTGAAGCTCCACCGATGAAACATGATCCGATAGCATCCATCTCATAGTTCTGACCATATGTAGGCTGAGCTGATGTAAGACGAGCGATTGTGATCATTCCTGCAAGTGCTGCAAGGAATCCCATGTTTGCGTAAGCGATGAAGTAAACTTTGTTTGTGTTGATACCTGAAAGCTTTGTAGCCTTCTCGTTACCACCTACTGCGTAGAAGTAACGTCCAACAGTTGTGTTATTTGTGATGTAGCCATAGATAAGTACAACTACGAGAACCCAAACAAGAACTGTAGGAATACCTTTGTACTGAGCAAGCTTGTAGCAGAATGCCATAACAACTGCAACAATACCAACTGTCTTTACAAGGAATTTCCAGATGGGCTCAATCTCATAACCCTTTGACTTTTTCTTGATGCGAGATAAGCCCTGTACAACAACGAAGATTGTAGCAGCTACAAGTCCACCAAAGAGACATGTAAGGTTAAGTGATCCGTTTCCGAAGAAATCATGGATATAGCAATCAGCACCGCCACCGAAAAGGTTAACGAATGAAGACTTATCCTTGATTGAAATTGTAAGACCGTTAAGTACTACGTTTGAAAGTCCTCTGAATGCAAGCATTCCTGCAAGTGTTACGATGAAAGGAGGAATTCTAACAAACGCGATCCAAAATCCCTGGAAAGCACCGATCATGATTCCTACAACGAACATGATAACAACTGAAAGCCAGATGGGAACGTTCTTATTAACCATAAGAGTTGCACCAACTGCACCAACGAAACATACAACCGATCCAACCGAAAGATCGATGTTACCACCTGTTAAGATACAGAGAAGCATACCGGTTGCAAGAACGAACACATAAGCGTTCTGTGAAATTAAGTTACTTACGTTCATAGGAAGAAGTATTGCTCCCTTTGTCTGGAAAGAGAAGAAAGCAACTACTGCTATAAGAACGAGTATCATTGTATTTTTCTTTATGAATCCGAGTACCGAATCGTTATTCATTATTTGACCTCCTTATTTCCGGATGACTGTAAAATATAAGTCATAATTTTTTCCTGAGTGGCTTCTTTGCCATCAAGTTCACCAACCATCCTACCTTCATTCATTACGTAGACTCTGTCACACATTCCCAATACTTCCGGAAGTTCGGAAGAGATCATGATAACTGATTTTCCTGCATCTACAAGCTGGTTGATAATGCAATAAATCTCGTATTTAGCTCCTACGTCAATACCTCTAGTAGGTTCATCCAAAATAAGTATGTCCGGATCAGCGAACATCCATTTTGCAAGAAGAACCTTCTGCTGGTTACCACCACTAAGGTTACCAACATTTTGCTCAACAGAAGGACATTTTGTCTTAAGCTTCTGTTTGTAATCAACTGCTACTTCATACTCTTTATCTTTGTCGATTACTGTATTCTTACTAACTGCATCAAGGTTTGCAAGTGTAGTGTTAATCTTAATAGGATTGGTTAAGATAAGTCCGTTACCCTTACGGTCCTCAGTTACATACGCAAGCTTATGCTTGATCGCATCCTGAACCGTCTTAAGTTTAACTTCTTTACCATTTATCTTAAGTGTTCCTGTAATGTTTTCGCCGTAACTTCTTCCAAAGATACTCATTGCAAGCTCTGTTCTGCCGGCACCCATAAGTCCGGAGATACCTACAACTTCTCCCTTTCTGACGTTCATGCTAACATTATTGACAACTTTTCTATCACTATATAAAGGATGATAAACATTCCAATCTTTGACTTCCATCATTACATCCCCAATCTTAGGTACTCTCTTGGGGAAACGATCTGATAATTCACGGCCTACCATGCCGTTGATGATACGTGCTTCCGAGAAATCATCCACACCCTTTGTAAGTGTCTCAATTGTTGATCCGTCACGGATAACCGTGATCTTATCAGCAACATAAGATACCTCATTAAGTTTATGTGAAATGATAATTGAAGTAAGATTCTGTTCTTTCTTCAGTTTAAGTAACAAATCAAGAAGCGCCTTTGAATCACTCTCGTTAAGTGATGAAGTCGGCTCATCGAGAATAAGAAGTCTTGCATTCTTTGAAAGTGCCTTCGCAATCTCAACAAGCTGCTGCTTACCAACACCAATATCCTTAATCAATGTCTGGGTACTATCTTTAAGTCCCACTGTATCCAAATACTTACGAGCAAGTACACCCGTCTCTGTCCAATTAATCTTGTACTTTGATCCTCTTTCATTACCAAGGAACATATTCTCAGCAATTGTCATATACGGAATAAGCGCAAGTTCCTGATGTATAATTACAATACCTTTTTGTTCACTATCCTTTATAGCGTTAAAATTGCAAACCTCGGAGTCATAAATGATATCACCTTCATAGCTTCCGTAAGGATACACGCCACTGAGTACATTCATCAGTGTGGATTTACCGGCGCCGTTTTCACCTACCAGCGCATGAATCTCGCCCTCTTCAACCTGAAGATTTACATTGTCCAAGGCTTTCACACCGGGGAATGTTTTGGTGATATTTTTCATTTCCAATAATATCTTCGCCAAGTTTACCCCTCCTTCTATCTCTTTTTTTCTAATTCTGTTATTTTTTCTATTAAAGAGGCGGGACAAAAGCCCGCCTCAGCTTTGTTACTAATTTAAATTATTTAAGATCGTCCTCTGTGTAGTATCCTGAATCGATAAGAAGTGTCTTATAGTTCTTAGCGTCAGCGAATACAGGCTCGCAGAGGTATGAAGGGATAACACCTGTTCCGTTGTTATAATCCTTCTCGTTGTTGATAGGAGCCTCGCCGCCCTTCATGATAGCGTCAACCATCTTAACTGTCTGTGCAGCAAGTTCACGTGTATCCTTGAAGATAGACATTGACTGCTTACCAGCGATCATGTTCTTAACGTTGGGCTTATCGCAATCCTGACCTGTGATGATCGGCCAATCACCTGTGTAGTTAGCCTCAAGTGAGTTTGTAACACCAAGTGCTGTTGAGTCATTTGAGCAAAGAACTGCATCAAGCTTTGTTCCATCTGCATAGTTAGCTGCGATGATAGCATCCATTCTTGACTGAGCATTCTCTGTCTTCCAACCCTGTGTAGCAACCTTATCGAACTCAACCTGTCCTGACTTAACAACAAGCTTGCCTTCCTTGATGTAAGGCTCGATTACATCGTAAGCACCCTGATAGAAGAACTTAGCGTTGTTATCACCGGGGTCACCTGTGAAGATCTCGATGTTGAAAGGTCCCTTTGCGTTCTCAAGATCAAGCTGATCTCTGATGTACTCACCCTGCTTTGTTCCTACCATGTAGTTATCGAATGTAGCATAGTAGTTAACTGCGTCTGAGTTCATGATCAAACGGTCATAAGCGATAACAGATACGCCTGCCTGCTTAGCCTGGTCAAGAACTGTTCCAAGTGAATCACCTTCGATAGCGGCGATAACAAGAACCTTAGCTCCTGAACTGATCATATTCTCGATCTGAGAAACCTGTGTAGGAACGTCATCTGAAGCGTACTGAAGGTCAACTTCGTATCCAGCTTCCTGGAGCTGTTTCTCCATGTTTGCACCGTCCTGGTTCCATCTCTGAAGATCCTTAGTAGGCATTGAAACACCAACTCTTCCGCCTTCGCCGGCAGGAGTCTCTGCTGCAGGTGCCTCGCCACCCTCTGCTGCTGTTGCATCAGCAGGTGCCTCTGCGCCACCTTCGGGTGCTGCGGGTGTTGATGATCCGCAACCTACAAGCATGGCTGCAACCATAGCTGCTGAAAGAACTGCACTAATGATTTTCTTCTTCATAAATGTATCCTCCCTTTTATTTTGGATTCCTGCAGAAATATTTCTGCGTTGTTTATATTCTAAAATTTACCACAAAATTAATAGGAATAAATTACGATGTTCTGTAAATTTTTACTATCGTTACAAAAAATTAACCGATTATGCTAGCATTATTTTGCACTGCATAATCGGTCGTGTCAATTTTGTGCTACTGTTCCAAACCCGCATGTTTACTGACTAATTTGGCATCTCATCCGGTACATTCAAGTAAACATCCTCTTTTAGGTGGAATCCGCTTTTTATTATCACTTCATCAATGTTATTCCTGGTCACACTTGTAGGTTCTATCTTAAGATAAGGTACCATTTTGGAACCATCGCTTATCTTTGAGATATCATATTCCGTTATTTCTTCTCCCTTAACAAGTTTGACTGCGCAAACAGCTGCTGCCTGCGCAAGTTTCTCGATTGGCTTGTAAACGGTCATAAGCTGAGTTCCCTCAACTATTCTCTGGCAGGCTTCAAGATCGGCATCCTGCCCCGCTACCATAAGCTCACCGGCAAGTCTTCTCTCTGAAAGAGCCCTTACCACATTACTTGCGATATCATCATTTCCGCACATTATTGCATCGCTTTCCCTGACAAGCCCTGTGTTCTTATATATATACTCACTTGCCTTCTCGGCGCGCCAGCCATCCGCATAGACTGTATCAACAATCTCATTTCTATACCGGGTCATTACAGATCTGAATCCTTTTTCGACAAAAGAAACATTGCTGTCCGAAGGAGATCCGCATATCATTATCACCTTGCCGTCCGCAAGTCCGTTATCTACCATGGTCTGCGCCATCATCGCCCCTACTTTTTCATTGTCAAAAGATATGTAGAGATCGACTCCCGCATCGGAGATAAGCCTGTCATAGGCAATAACAACTATGCCTGCATCTTTGGCTTTTTTCACAGAATCGCCAAGCGAACTTGAATCTATGCAGACGATAACTATTGCATCCATTCCGTTCTTAATAAAGTAGTCAATCTGCTTTTTCTGTTCTTCAATATCGCCGTTCGCGTTCTGTACGTTAACTTCGGCGCCAAGATCTTTTGCCATGGAAACAAAAACATCCCTGTCCCTTTGCCATCTTTCTATTACGAAAGAATCAAAGCTCATTCCAATCTGAATCTTATCGGAATCGGAACTTTTCTTTTTCTCGCCTTCGCCGCTCTCTTTAGCACACCCCGTAACACTCAGCATCAGCAAAAGAGCTGCAAGCGCGCCGGCGAGCATTTTCCCCATATACCTTCTCATATGCGTCACCGTCCTTCTTTGTATTCGGTTGGCGTAACGCCTACATTCTTCTTGAAACTCCTGCTAAAATAATTCGGATCCGTGTATCCGCACGCTCCGCAGATTTCCTTCATGGACATATCAGACTGTGTAAGAAGCTCTTTTGCCTTTTCTATTCGCACACTCGTCAGGTATTCAATAAAGTTAAGTCCAAGCTCATCCTTGAATATCTTACTGAAATAATACGGCGAGATGTTAACCCTTCTGGATACGTCATCAAGCGATATGTCTTTTGCAAAATTATCATCTATATACTTTCTTGCTGTCTTTATGACATCGTTGGACTTCTCTTCTTTCTTGGCTATAACGTTTCTGCAGGCAGACGTAATCTTCCCCATAAACCACTCTCTGAGCCCGTCTGCGGTGCCAAGTCCCATAAGTTCAGGCAGATAGTCGTCACGGCCTGAGTACATATATTTCTTTCCGCTGCTGTTAAATGCAAGTCTCTCCGCATAAAGAGTCATCTCAAGAACCTTTATTCTCATGGACATGAGGTCGCCGTTCTTTGATCTATTGTACATCCAGTCGGCGTACTTTCCCGCCGTTACCATGGTCGCATTGAGATCTCCGTTGGAAACCGCATCAAACATTGGCTTCTCAAGCTCTACCGGATAATCTTCTTCATGGTCATCGCCAAGCGCAAGGTCATCTACATGCGCCACAGAACCGGTTGTCGCAATAAGCGCATTAAGCGCCTCTCTGTATGATTCTCCGAGCTCTCTGAGCGGCTTAACGCCTCCGATTCCTATTCTGAAACTTATATCGGTTTTTTTCTTAAGAATTCTTGTGAGCTGTCTTGCCTTATCGATAAGCTCCGTTCTGTCGTTGTACTCTATCTTTGAAGAATCAAGCGGTATCAGTACAGCGATCTTGTTGGCCATTACGTTACCAATCTTACAGTTAAAAAAGTCTTTTACCCCTTCACGGATTTCCTGATAACGTCCCGAAACCTTGACGGAACTTCCGATTGCGTTCGTCATGTGGTTTCCTTCCTGCGAATCACCGCAGACAATAGCCATCATGTAGCCGTAATCCTGCTCTATTCCAAGTATCGTCTTGTAACTGTCGATGTCTTCCTCAAAATGCTCCTGAAGAAGGATATCGTATATAAGTCCGTTCTCAATTATAGGCTCAATGGTTTCAAGCTTTTCTTTTATCATAAGCTCATTGCTTCGCTTTTCGCGTTCTCCGTCAATAAGCTCCATTGCCTTTTTGAGGACATTTACAACTTTCAGCTTGTCCATGGGTTTGTTGATATATTCAAGCACTCCAAGTTTTATCGCCTCTTTTGCATAATCAAATTTGTCGTATGCAGACATTACGATAAAGATTGTGTTTGCTGAGAATTGCTTAATCTCCTTGATTGCCTCTATTCCGTTTATTCCCGGCATATGGATATCCATCACCGCAATATCCGGTCTGAAACGCTCGGCAAGCTCTATAACACTTCTTCCTGTCTTGGCAAACTGCACTTCGCATTCGTTACCGAATTCTTTTTCAATTATAAACTTCATGGAATCGATGACTATACCCTCATCATCCGCGATCATTATCCTGTACATATTTTCCCCCTCGATATAATACTACTCTTCCTTTTCATCAAACGGCAAACGTATTATTACTTCGCACCCCTTGTTCTCACCTTCGCTCTTTATTTCAACGGCTTTGTCATTCTCCGTAAAGAGCCTCAGTCTTGAAATTACATTATCCATACCAATTCCGTTATTGTCATTCTGATCTTTTTTTCTTTCCCAATTTCCGCTCAGTATCTTATCAATGTTCTCACGGCTGATTCCCTTTCCGTTATCGCCGATACTGATGCAGATGTTGTCATCCTCTCTGTAGACCTTAAGAGTAATCTTACCCTTATCGCCCATTTCCCTGATGCCGTGATTTACAGCATTTTCAACTATAGGCTGCAATACCATGTTAGGCATCGAAGCGCTGAGAAGTCTTTTATCAACCTGCTTCTCATAACCGATATCACCGGAGAACCTAACGTTGAGGATCCTAATGTAGTTATCGACCAGCGTAACTTCCTCTCCGATCGTAACCTCAGTTTTCTTTCCCTTTACATTATACCTGAAAAAGTCGGCTACTGTCTGAACATACTCATATGTCTTATCCGCACCCTCCATCATTGCCAACTGTGCGCCCGCATTCAACGTATTAAAAAGAAAATGCGGATTGATCTGCGCCTGCAAATATTTAAGCCTTGCATCCTTAAGATGCGATTCCATCATAAGTTCCCTCTCCTGCATATAGCGCTCTTTTTCTATACTCATACGAAGTCGCTCGATATATTGCTTGATACTTATGACCATTTTGTTAAATGCGTTGCTCACTATGCCAATCTCGTCGTTATATGTGGTCTGCAAAAGCTCCGCATCAAAATTTCCCTCAGCGACTTCATTGGCAGAATCCGCAAGTTTTTTAAGCGGCTGAATGATCGTGCTGACAAGGTTCGTTATGATGATGATGTTTCCGCCCATAACGATGGTGATAACAATGAAACTGACAAACTCATACGTCCTGAACATTTCGGTAAGTTCCGAATAATGCGCCGAATTACTTACAAAAAGTTCCAGGTTAAGACTCGTAATATACTCACTTATATAATTATAAAGATCTGTCGTACTCTCATAATACGCGCGGTATTTCTCAACGTTTCTTCCACGCTTTGCTTCTATCGTCAGCGAAACCTCATTTAAATAATTCTGCGACATATTTTTAATATTTCTTTCCATTCGTCCGAAAGAAAGATCTGTAACTCTGTCGTCAAGTTCCTTCGTAAGATCGGAAAAAACACCTGCCGAGCTAAAATATGTCTTAAGCGAATCCGACGTCTTCGACCTAAGATATTCCGTCATGGAATCCTGAACATCGTTTAATGCATCCGAAAGCCTGTTAAGGTGCCTGTTATCCTGATACACCATCTCCATTTCCGTCGACATACTATTGATTCCAAGAAGCAAAAAGATATTTACGACAAAAATAATCACATTTGAAAAAACACAGATACTTACAATTTTATATTGAAGGGGACGGTCAAGGAATCTATTCATTCTGCTCTTCCTCCTTCTTCATATATTCCGCAACGTTGCTCTTATTGATCAGGCTCACGTCTGCGGCATAATACTCACTGGTATTACCTGATTCATAATAATCGGAAAGAGCTTTTATGCACTGCTCACCCAGCTGATTCGTATCTATGGCAATAGTAGCATAAACAACACCTATGTCTATGGCATTGATTATCGATTCGGAAGCATAACATCCCAGGATATTTACTTTACCTACTTCGTTAAAATCTACTACTGCCTGATAAGCGCACGTGGTATTTAGCTCATTAAGGCATACAATGACATCCGGCACTTGCTCCGTATGGAAAATGTCTCTGATCGATTCTTCCGCAGAAAAATCATTGGCATTATCAACAGTCTTGATAGAAATGGAAACATCAATGCCGTCCGCCTCTTCCTGCGCGATTCCTTCCTGCATTGCCGCGATTATTATATTCTGAATATTTTCACCGGAATTACCTGCATCCGAATTAACGAGCACAGTAACCTGCATAGTTTTATCCTGCTCGTTTTTTTCAGATTCTTCCGTATTATCAATTTTCTTTTCACGGATAATATTATTGATCTGCTTAGCATACTCACGACCTATTGCATATCCTCCGATACCAACGTAGCTAAGCCTCTTTGAACGGGTATTGTCTCCGTAAAGAGTAACAACCGGAATTCCTTCAGCAGCTGCCGCATCAATGAGCTGCGTCATCTCATCCGACTCATTTGCATAAAGAATTATCCCGTCAACCTTAGATGCCGTCGCAATCTTCATAAGTTCTTCCGTCTTATACTTGGTTGAAAAATTTTCTCCCAAAAGATCGACATATATATTGTCCTCTTTTGCAGCCGCGAAAGCACCACGGTAAACAGATTTCCAGAAATCCGACTTATAATTATCGGTTATCATGACATAGTACTTGTCGTACTCATGCGCTTCATCTTTTCGCTTAAATCCCTTGAGACTGATGCTGAAACTTACAGCGATAAGAAAAAGCGTAACAATAACGAAAGTCACTGTCGCTATCATGATAACTCTCTCTCTTTTATTAAGTTTACGCTTATTATTACTACGGGGAGTGTTCACAGTATTCATCACTTAATGATTATACCGTTTACACTCCCCATGTTTCAACACAATTTCTGTTTATGGCTATGTAAGATACCGCACTTTTATATATTCATTTACGATTGCAGTTACGGGCTTTGCTGCAATTTCCCGCAGAAGGACATCCTATGCAATGTGTGCCTTTTTTCTTTTCTTTATAAATGTAACCGATTGCCAAACCCAATATCAATACCAGTGCCAAAAAAGCAATTATATTTACCATAATACATATCTCCAAAAAACTATATTTGCAAAAGCCGATACTTCTTATCCTACTCTGAATTCAACCGGCATTTCTTTTTTATTCTTCTTTATCAGATATATTATAATACCTGCAAATACTAAGGTTGCAATAAGTCCGTAAGCAAATCCTTCTCCTGGCTTCCCGGTCGTGATAAGCGTCCCTATCTGATAAACAAGGAATCCTACCGTAAATCCCGTCGCAAGCTGAAAAGCAATTGCTCCCCAAAACCACTTCTTTGACTTCATCTCGGAATTCATCGCTCCAAGGGCCGCAAAGCAAGGCGGTGTATAAAGGTTAAACATAAGAAATGCAAGAGCTGCAACCCTTGTTATTCCCATTACTGCCGCAACCGCGTTTCCTTCTCCTATAAGCTCAAGTTCTTCCGTATCAATGAGATTTGAAACCGCAAATACAGTAGCTATGGTTCCTACAACATTTTCTTTTGCTATAAAACCTGAAATAGCTGCTGCCGCAAGCTGCCAGCTTACGATTCCGACAACAGGAACCAGTATGTATGCAAAAGGTCCTGCAATGCCTGCCAGGATTGAGGTATTTTCCATACCCTCTTCCACGGGTTGAAGTCTGAAGTTGAAGGTCTGCATGATCTGAACCGCAGTGTTGCAGACAAGTATGACTGTTCCCGCTTTTATGATGTATGACTTACCTCTCTCAAGCATTGACTTGACCGCAAACACAAGGCTCGGAACCTTATAATCAGGAAGCTCTATGATAAAAAAGCTCTTTCTATGCTTCGAAGTAGTGATTGCCCTGATGATAAGCGCCCCGAAAAGTATCAGTACAATGCCTCCGACATAGCAGATAAAGCTGACCCACTTTGATTCGGGGAAAAAAGCTCCTGCAAAAAGTGCTATAACCGGAAGCTTGGCACCACACGGCATGAATGTTGCAAGCATGGCCGTGGCACGTCTTTCTCTCTCATTTCTGATGGTACGGCACGCCATAACAGCGGGAATACCGCACCCTGTACCGATTATCATAGGAATAACGGATTTTCCCGAAAGACCTACTTTTTTGAAAATCGGATCAAGAACAACCGTTGCTCTTGCCATATATCCGCAGTCTTCAAGAAGTGCGATAAGAAAATACATTACCATTACAAGCGGAAGGAATCCTACAACCGCGCCTACACCTCCGATTATTCCATCCACAATAAGTGCGTAAAGAAGCGGATTTGCATCTGCCATCGCCTCTCCGACAAATCCCTTGAAAACATCAATCCATCCGGCAAGAATGTCCGCAAGCCATGTTCCCAAAGTTGTCTGTGATATATAGAATACAAACCACATAATCACTGCAAAAAGCAGAATACCGATTACCGGATGAGTAATGACATTATCTATCGAATCGGTGATATTGTGCTCTTTCGGGTTATCTCTGCGACTCTCGACTTGATCTACTATATTATTTACAAATTCAAAACGCTTTCTGTCGGCCGCTTCAACTGCTGCCTTATCATTAAGGTCAACGTCTCCCTGATTGTAAGGCATCTCCTGCGCTTTACCTTCAAATGACATTGCAGTTTTTATAACTTCCTTAAGGCCTGTATCTGAAGTTGCTATCGTCTTGATCACAGGACAACCGAGCTTTTTCGATAAAAGCCTCTCGTCTATTTCATTTCCTTTTTTATCGTTGGCATCATTCTTGTTAAGTGCGACAACAACAGGAATCCCAAGTTCCAAGAGCTGTGTTGTAAAGAAAAGACTTCTGCTCAGATTGGTCGAATCAACAATATTGATGATCGCATCGGGATGCTCGTTTTTTACATAATCACTTGTAACGCTCTCTTCCGAAGTAAATGGTGACATTGAGTAAGCGCCGGGAAGATCTACAGCGATCAGCTCCTTGTCACCATCATAGTAGTTTTTCTTTATAACACTCTCTTTTTTATCAACAGTAACCCCTGCCCAGTTGCCGATTTTCTCGCTTCTTCCTGTCAAAGCGTTAAACATGGTCGTTTTTCCGCTGTTGGGGTTGCCCGCCAGTGCGATTCTCATTACAGTTCCTCCAAAAAATATATGATCGGTATCCGCTACCAAAAGTATCAGATATTGATAGCGTCAGCTAACTCAGGATCGATGTTGTATCTGGCATCCTTTATAGCGACCACCAGGTTGCGCTTCTTGTTCACAACAGTGATCTTCTCTCCGCTGTAGCATCCAAGCGAAAATAAAAAACTCTCCATCTCATCATCTCCATCTGTATTAACAGCATTGATCATATACTCTTTGCCAAGCTCTGCATTGTTAAGTGTCATATATGCCTCCTAAAAAACAGGTTAGTAATAGTTAATCATAATTAGTCATTGCTAACTTTCCTAACATAGAATATTCTTATTAAGAATTATTGTCAATAGGGGCACTGAATTTTTATGTTATTTTATCCTTTTTTCATACGTATAAATGGCCTTCCCAAAGTCCTCAAGCAAAGAAAAAAGCCGCACTGGCAAGATGCGGCTTTTCAGGTAGGAGATTTCTTATGACTATGTATGTCACGTGTTAGGTTATCTAACGATGTTAATGTTAGCACTCGCTAACACATATGTCAACCCTTAAATCAAATTATTGATTTTTTCTTTCTGTCATTTGGTTGTGTTTATGCATCTCTTGTAGTATTCTTAAAAGCAGAGAAAGTAGGTGAAAAAGCGATGGCGTTACAGGAATCAGGCGAGATGTATCTCGAAACAATTTATGTGCTTTCAAAAAGCCACACAAACGTTAGATCAGTCGATATAGGTGAGGAATTAGGCTATTCAAGACCATCTGTCAGCCGTGCCATGCACCTGTTAAAAGACGAAGGACTTGTCAAAATTGACGAGTATGGTTTTGTAAAGCTTACTGAAGCAGGAACTATACTTGCAAAGCGTATCTACGAAAGACACACAGTCCTTACAAAGCTTTTTGTCGATCTGGGAGTAGATGAAAAGATTGCCGCAGAAGATGCGTGCCGTATCGAGCACTACATCAGCGACGAATCCTTCGAAGCAATAAAGACCCATATGGCAAAACACTGATTAAAGAAAATAAACCGCCGAATCTCATTTTTTATTTTAAAGAGATTCGGCGGTATTTTTGTTTATATTTTCAGATCAATCATACTTCTTATCAAGTTCTCTGTAAGCTTTTTTTATATCTTGCGAATAATGCGTAAAGATCAGCGCTCCGCCAAGATCAAGGGTAACCAAAGCTTCATATCTGTTGACGCGAACAGGATGTCCGTCAATTATCTCCACCTCTGTTTCTCCGTCAATCGGAAAAATATCTTCCTTCTTGTTTTCCTTAAAATCTTCAAGGATCTGCTCCATTGGCTTGCGGTCTCCCATATACGTTACATATGACAGATTATCCATGTTGTATTTGTATACGTCGCATCCATCAATTTCTCCAAGCAGTGTCAGCCCTGATTCATCAATGTCTCCGCAAGAAGGTTGATGATATATCCCATTCCTGTACTGCGAATCCCATACCCTCCTTACAGCAACCGAAAATAATAAATAACATATTGCCACACCAAAAATTGCTATCACCATTATTGCTTTGCCGGTCTTACTCGTACACTCTTCTTCCAACATTTAAGCCTCCCTCAAAATGTAATGTATAACCGTTTTTTCAATATATTCAACATTTGGTACAAGATTTATTTTACACAAAAAAATTCTGTAGTTTACAACGACTGCGTAAACTACAGATTTCTTGAGCAAACAGCATGTACGAGATAGACTAAACGTTTGGTTATATCTTTTTTGCAAAGTATTTTTAAATAACTGCCGATTCAGAAAATCGTATTATTTTTTCATCAAGGTCCAGTTCATATTCTATCCCGAGCGGAAGAATTCCGATAGGAACAGCATGTCCGATATTAACGTTGTATATGATCGGTAAGTTCTCACAATTGAATTCTTTTAAAACAGACAAATAAACCGCCTTATATTCTTCATAGAATTCTTCATCTTGAGGTTTTCCGACGATTATTCCGTTGACTGCATTCAATATTCCCTGCGCGCCAAGGTTCCGCAAATAATATGTCACATAATCCGGATTTGGCTTTTCCTCGCTGGTTTCAAGAAGCAATATTTTTCCCTTCCACTCATCAACTTTTGGCCAAATATCAGTTCCGACAATCATAGGAAATACATCCAGGCAGCCTCCGAGTAACTGCCCCGAGACCTTACCCGTTCCGGATAACATCTCATAATGATGCGTTTCAGGAATAGTCTTGTACCGGGCATTGATATTCTCTTCAGCCCACTCTATATGGTCATTGGACCAATAATCGCAAGACGGAACTTCATATCCTTTTGTCTCGGAGAAAAGAATGTTTTTTACAGCCCGCTCGGTATAATCAAAAATCCGGCCATATTCTGCAAACTCTTTCATAATACAAGGACCGTAATACGATACGACACCTGCTTTGTTCATAATAAAATGAGTAACTGTTGTATCTGAATATCCCATAAAAATCTTAGGATTGTTATGAATAACATCATAATCGATATAAGGCAAGATTCGCACCGAATCATCACCGCCGATTGCACTGATAATGCCCTTGATTGTGGGATCTTTAAAAGCATCCATCAAATCTTTTGCCCTTAGCTCAGGGTTATTATATACAAACTCACTTCCTTTGAGCGCATGTGGCATAGTAACCACTTCCAGACCAAATATCTTCTCCAGACGCTCTTTTGCAATATAATATTTATGTATCAGCTCTTTATCGCCCAATCCTCCCCATGATAAGCTCACTATCGCAACCTTATCACCGGGGATTAATCTAGTTGGTTTTATCATCTTTTGCCTCCGCTCCTTTAGATATTCTTTTTTTTTGCAATTGCCGTAAATTCTCCTGGGAGTCTTTCATCATCCCAAGAAGGATGCTCGTCAAACTTTTTCAATGTAAATCCGCGCTCAATTATAGAATTGATAATCTCACTGATAGTATATTTCCTTTATTACTTTATATATCCACGCTGTCGTTGTTATTGCCTCACAAAGTATAGTTTCCTTATCCGCCTTCGACAGCACATTTGATAATCTTTCTATATCTTCCTGCTGTATTTTATCTTTACCTATATACTTAATTGCCTGAATGACAGCTATCGTAATGAAACTTTTACCAGATATTTCCTTATTGGCACAATGCTTAAACTCAACCTGATACGAACCGATTTCATATTTACGATATGGGCCATCACTTATATAACTCCAGGTATTAGGTACCTGTGTAGATAAATGCAGATAATTTAAAGCCGTCTCTCCTGAAGGAGCAATAGTCCAGTTATATTTTCTGGCAATAGCTTCTGCTACTTTCTCAATATTAGGAGCACTATACTCTCCTAATAACTTACTGTAAGACGGCTTGTCATATATTCCCTTTATGACCCGCCTGATTGTTCCAGATTCACCAAGCCTCGATAATGCCTTGTTGGTAGGATCTGTTCCAGCAATATCAATAAAATCTATAGCCGAAAAAGCATAGCCAGAGCCGAAATTCTCTATTCTTTTTTCTATTTCAATCTGATATTTTTCTCTCATCTTACATTCCTTTCGTCAGATAAATTATATAGTTTATCTGACGAATTTGCAAGATTTCTCACCATTTTTGTCAGATATGTTGTATAGTTTATCTGACGAATTATCACGTTTATTACATAAAAATCGTGACAATAATAGAAAAAACATACTTCAATTCAGTTATTTGGAATTTCCGAAATCTGTTTCACCGACACAGGATAAAAGTTATTTGCATCCACTCCGACATCATACCTGAGCACACCTTCGTTCCTGTTCTGCATGGTTATGATGCCTTTATGCCCCAGATGTAAATCACTTGTAAAATATATCATTCGCGCCCCTTTACACTTCTATCTTCTCAAACTCCCTCGATATCGAATCAATCACTACCATCGCAGATTCGCCAATTTGCCTTCCGTCCCGATAAGTAGAAAACACATCTGTCGAGATGAATCCATTTTCCTCATATATCTTATCAACAGGAGTATGCCCTACAACCTGCGTAAATGTCTCTTTTCTGAAAGCACCAACATTCCTGTGCTGTGGCCTAAACCAGAGTGGAGATTGATTATTCCAAAGATATTTTGGTGAGGCTTCATTTATAACAGAAAAAATCTCATCTATATCAGCATCAATTAGTTCTTCATTCAGGCAGTTCACAAAATCTTCTGTCAGCCCGCCATGGCAAAAAAGGACATTATCAATCCTATGGATAATAGCTATCTGCAAAGAATCTGGCAGCGTATTCGTCAGCTCCTCCAGTTTGGATATAACTGTTCGCTCTGCATATGGAGAATACCCTGTTTCCAGCTTGCCCCACGGATAGCTCACATCATGATTACCATAGCACCACAGGGTATCAGGATTCTCTCTTGCAAATCTGATTGCCCGGTCAAAAGTATCTCTATAGCGCGCAATATCAAGTTCCATGTCCCAATCATCCGGAATATCCATTAAGCACACTGCTCTATCAGCTTTTCCACTGCGCATTATCTCTTCTGCTCTATCAAAAATCCAGCTTTTCAAATGAATATCAGGTATTACAAGAACTTTCATTTCTTATACTTCTCCTTAAGTTCTTTCTGAAACTCCTCACGAGTCGCATCACCATTGAGCATCCTTCCAAGCTCCTTTTTTCCTGAATCACCAAGTCTGAGGTTGCTAATTTCCAACGTGGCTTCAGTCTGACGTAAAGCATCATAATAAGCCTTGTAACGATATGCAGTTCTCCTGCTTATTTTGCCTTCTGCTACAATCTCCATGATCGTCATACCACTTTCAAATTTGACAGCAAAGTCATTATATGACTGCGTCCAAGCTGCATCATGTTTCTGTCTACCAGCAAACTTACGACCTCTGTATTCCTCAAGCTCAGCCTTCAGATTAGCATTTTCCGCTTCAAGTTCACTGATCCTTTTCAGAGCATCTTCCAAGGTAGTTATCATATTTGTCTCCTGTGTCAAGATTTTTATGACACAATTATAGCCATTCAAAAAGAGAGTGTCAATTTAATATTGACACCCTCCATGAATCTATTCTTATTAACAGGCAGTTTATTGTTTAAAGCGCAATCTTTATTGTCTTCCTATCAGGATTCTTGGCTACTACTCTGTCCTTATCACCATCCGACCAGAACCGATCCATGATATAGCAGTCGTGGCAGCAATACTTCTGGCCCTTCTTCCCATATGATGAAAAGAAGCGGCCACAATAGGCGCAAACCTGATTGTAATAAGCGCCAGCGGATTTATTACCTGCATCAGGATGCTCTTTCCACCATCTTCTCCTGCACTCATCTGAGCAAAAGAGCTTTTTCCCAGAATGAGGCTTTCTTACAAGATGCTTTCCACAATACTTGCAGTTATCAGGAGTATTGCGTTGTTCCCTATAATGCATCTTTACCTGCTCTGCATATCCATCAAAGCCATGTGTCTTACAATAGTACCTGACATTCTCGCAAGAAGTTCCTACTACTATGGCTATACCGCAGATTAAACAAGCAAAGAAGCGTATCCCCAAGCTCACAGGCTCTAATGAAAGCCTTATATTTGGCAACTTTTGAGGCTACCAAGAAATGGACTATGCTAATCAGAAACTGGGGTAAAGTTCGAGGCGAACTTTCAATCATGTATTCTGGCAGACTTTCAGATTAATAAACAAAACCACTATCTCATTATGGGATAGTGGTTATTTGTGTAAACTGGAATTGTTTAACTCTCCAAATCTATCTTTTTAATAGTGTCTTCTAAAATGGCTTCTCGTAATTCTGTAAGCCAAGAGGAAAATGCTACCGTATCAAAAGCATAGGTCTTATTGAGCTCAAATTCATTTTCTGACCAAGTATCAATAGGTGATTCGTTATGCTGAATCAAGGCTTCTAGTTTATCTAACGATTTATATAGCTTAGCTTCCTTGGTTTCTTGTGCATCCATTTCATTATAGAGTTCAGCTATATCTTCAGATAATTCTGTAGGAAGCGATTTTACCCATTGATTTAATAGTGAATCTTCAACTTCTCTATCAGAATCAGTCTTTATAAAGGTCGGTATGTCACCCGTAAAGCACTCCCCAAGATCATGTATAAGGCACATATCAACAACCTTGTTTATGTCTAAATCTTTGAATTCATGTCTTAATAAAAAGGCCATAAGCGAGATTCGCCAACTATGTTCGGCTACACTTTCCGTCCTACGTTTTGTTGTCGTGCAATGTCTTGGTGTATCTTTTAGTCTTTCCGCTACATGCAGTATTTCCAAGTACTCTCTAGCATTCATAGTATCCTCCCTTTAATTATGCCTGTTTGATAAATAGTGATTCTTTTGATAAAAATATTACTCCATTACACTTTCAAAATCCAAGTTTTTATTGACTTACAACATACAGAACTGTATAGTCTAAAAAAGGAAGCAACCAGTCGGATTGCTCCCTCATAAATCTAAATTATCATAGAAGTTCCATATTTACAGAAAATTTTTCATATCGTTAAACTGTATTCACTTTTTAAAATTGATAGGACCGCCGTCTCAACATGCGTAATCATCTATGTTTGCATGTACATATACGGACTAATACTGTATCCCCCGTTGAGAAACATAGAAATTATGGGTGTTAAAAATACTAGGTAAATACATTTTTCTGATATTTACTGTATATGCTACATCTTCCTTTGTACATTCAGATGTATTCTAACCCTCAGTATGTGCTAAAGCCAGAACCAGTCTGCGTTTGCATTAAGAGTTTATGCAGTGCGTAGGGATTTTATTACCTATAAAAGTTAATGGTTGTTTCTTTCGATAGCATTTAACAGTGCTAAAAAGTCTACATACTGATTATAATAACCTTGATTAAGGTCTGCTTCCATAAAATCTCGTATAGCACTTATAACATCCACTTTATCAAGGTTAGATTTAGCACCATCGGAAGCATTATCATGTGCATGATCGTAAGCGGTTAAAATATCATTAAGATTTGCTATCTCGCCTTTGTCTTTTAGATATATCCCATAAGCAAAAGTCTCAATCTCGTTGGCATGTGTTAAATCCACGTCCTTAAGATGAATCTCTTTTACTATAGATTCCGAACCATCCCATGGATAGAGCCTTGCTATATATACTGGATCTTCTTCATTATAATCAGCCGGCTTATAAAAATTGCAGGGCAAATTATTAGGATCACCCTCACTTCCAGAAAGAGCGAAGTTAAGATATGTCTCTCCTACGCCACAATCTTCCTTACTGTGGAATACACTTGGGATAGGATCCTTATAATAGCTGGTTTGTGGAAGACTGGTAGGCGCTTCCATTTTTCTTATAGGTTTGTTAATGTTAGGACGATACATTGTTCCATAGTTAATCCCCGGATTAAATGCAACATTCATAAGATTGCTCCCTTTCAAGAAAAATGCGCATCATTTCATTGGATTTCATTCCGTTGAAAAGACACGCATACCATTGCTATCTTTATTATCGGCAAATATATTTAGAAATATTAGGAATCATATGACTAATCCTTAAAGTCCCCTTTAATTCCTTGACACCATTATTCTTTTCAATCATACGGATTATCGGAACAATGCTCTTCCTTATTACCCTATTTCCACCAGCCATCTGATAATCAGTATCCTTTGGCGATGACATTGGCACAAAATACTTATAACCATTCATCTCTAGAACTGTTCCTATATATTTTCTTGTATGAATCCTATTCTCCACTTTATTTGAATATACGTTTGGTTCTATTATTCTCAAATAATCTATATACTCATCCGTCACACTATAAATCTTAAAATTGTCCATATTACCTCACAAAAATAAGAGGACTGCAACAACAGTCCTCTTAGAGTTTAAGCTTTCCCACTTATATGGTAGGGACTCACCCGAGTTTAAACTTCTCCACTTATATGGCAGGAGCTCTCCCGATTAATTGTATTATAGCATCAGCATCTCAAAAGTCAATTAAATGCACATTTTCAATATCATGGAGTACCACCGTCTCAACCTTCTCGTAGTTCAGTTTCCCTACACTTTCAAAATGGCATAAAAATAACGGTGCCACCTTGCCTGCTAACATCTTTTAACGTTAGCCACAAAGCGCACCGTTAAGCCACTTGTGTTTTTCTATTTAAGTGTGTTCAGTCTTTGTCAGCAATACTACCGTCTCAACATGCGGTACTACTGCAGACAATTTAAACATACTGCGTAGATACTAGGCTTTGATATGTTCACCCCTTTTTACATAGTTTGCGGTGAAGGGGGTTAAGAAATAGCGGACATCATTTATACAACAGCATAGATTTCCATTTATATGGAAAATCAATATGCGCCTCCACTATGTCCGATTTATACTTCCTCATTAGTTTCGCCAACGGTTTTACAAATTCATCATTCCATCTTTTATGATCTGGATACATAAGTTTCAGCATATATAGCTGAGCAAATAATCTTCTTGTAGGTATATATTTTTCGCCTTGTGGCATCCTTGGTAACGCTGTAAATATCCAATAATACAATCTAGAATAATGAGCACATTTATTTCGTAAATCAGTAAGACACCTAAACCAACTATCAAGTACCTGATAATTCACACCATATGTATCTTGTGCAATAGTCGCTTTATCTATATTAGGTAGATCACGATAAAAATATGAAAGCATTCCAATAGAAAAATACTCAATCAATACCCATATTGGAAAATGACCGCCATAATTATTCATATGGTGCTTAACAACAAGAGTACGCTGGTTTTCAGCTATACAGGTTGATACACGTTGCAAAAAAGCATTATGATTATGTTTGCTATTGTAATTTGCACTATCTGTATAACCTTCTGCGTCATACTTCTGAGAATGGTAATACGAAATCTGAGATTTCAAGTATATCTCTATTTCATCTATTGTTCCCATTATCAGCTTTCTTAATTCTGAGTCAAAATGATATATATTCTCTAATTGCTCAAAGCTTGTATCATCATGAAATTTTTTGTCTGTTTTTGAAATAAACGGAAGAAAATATCCCGAAAACCTATAATAGTTAACATGATTGAGAAAAGAAATAACATTGCCACTGTTCTGAATTTTAAGTCCCTTATTTCTTAATATTTCAACCTGCTCCTTATAAGTCTTAGACTTTTTAAGTTGCATAATAACCCCTAAAATAAAAATGTGCTCCCATTGGACACTTCAAAGAGAGGTGTGGGAGCTCCTGTTAGTTTCATTATAACAAAAGCTACTATTTTTTCAATAGCATTTTTCGCCATCCATTTTCGTCAGATAGATTGTGTAGTTTATCTTACGAACAACTTCTCGTATTCCCTAGTTTCAGTATCAATTATGATCATAGTATCCCCTTGCTTTATTATCAAGCTCTTGTCTATTAAATGTTGGCATCTAAAAATTCCCCATTCTTTATGTATTTAATATTTTCCGGATAAACGAGTTTCCATCTTCTTGAATATGCTACTTCTATTGCATCTTCAGTCAAATAACGTTTTGAATTTCCAATCATATCTTCGCATGCATTTAAGAAATCAGTGCTTATGCCAAGCTCCTCCTGAAATAATTCAGTTAGAAAACCTACCTTCTGACACAAAAATATGCTGTCGTATTTTCTAAGATATTTCAATATTTTTTCTTCATCAAGAAGTTTAAAAGAAGTCATGCAAGAAATAACCTCTTCCAGTCCTGCAATACGATTCATGTCTTTAATTGAATCAAGCATTGTCTGCTCTTTATCTGTTATCTTGATACCACCACTATATTCGGGAGTGTAAACGCCATCAGTGATTTTAGCGCGGATAAAATGATAGTTATATCCATCAAAATAGAAATCTTGAAATCGTGTCTGTGAACTAACATATACTTCATTAAAGACCTGATCTGATACTCCATAGTACTCAAACGCTGAATGATGCGATACATAAGATGTCGATGTTATAGCACTTGCAATCTGAAATCGATCAGCTACTGGTCCACCATTTTCTCCACTTACGCATGTATATAAGCCATTGCGTATTTTAAGCACCTTGCCACTTCCCATCATCTTTTCAAGAGAAACGCGGGCGGTGCGCGCATTTTCTATATACGTGCAAACATCTTCAATTGAAAACACTGGATGCTTTAGTAATTCAAAATAAATGTCCATGATATGGCTACTCCAAGTTTAATTTCAGTATATTTCTTCTTGTATTTACTGTATTATCGTACCTATTCTAAACTTAACTCATCAAAATCATACTGTCAAGTTGATTTTGAGTATATTATTACAATATAATCGAGATATTTAATACTCATTTTCAACGCTCACTAAACATTGCCATCGTAAACTTATTTTCTTTCACCAACCTTCAAAAGCTTAAACGCTTTGACTGAAATGAAAATAGCATAAAGCGAAACAAAAAACATGCAAATATACAGGATAATTTTTATAGTTCCCATAGCTGTTACTCTTTCAATTATAGATACATCAACGTCCTGCTTATTAACAACAGTTTTATACTGAAATCCATCTTTATCACAATCATAAAAGCTCGCCTCTGTACCAAAGCATTCATATCCATATGGATCAACTTTTATAATCTTTCCGTTTTTGGGAGACACATATCCCCTAACCTCATATGCCAAGTATTCCATGTGGCCATCATCATCCGTGTCGCTATCTACATCAATTAATAGATTCCAGTAGTATACCTCTCCATCTTCATCTTCTACCTTCACCAATTTTGTCACATTTTCATTATGAGGAACGTTTGTATTTACATCTAAAAAAATGCTGTATGAAACAGCCAGAAATCCTATGATAGGAGCAAACAGTAACCACTTATACTCACTTACAAGTTTACACTTAGGATAATCGCCAATAACTGCGATACTAGCAAGAAACGCTAAAAAGCCAATTGTCATACCCATTATTCCCACTCCTATTCAACTTCGCTAAAACTTTCCTATTTCAGCTCTAGCCATTCGACATTTTTGCCTTGTTTTATGAAATCCGTTAACCCTTCTTCCTTTTCTTTTTCTACAATCATTTGTTCAATCTCATCCAACGTATAAATGTGTAATGCATTTTCATCAAAAAATTTTTTAAGCGGATGTGAATCATCATACTGCATACTATCTTTAATGAGTTTTCTGTAAAAATATATCTGTTCACCTTCAATCCAGCTTTCACTGGCATCACCATCCTACTTAGCGTATGTATAAACATTATCCGCAAAATCTTCAATACTATTATTAAAATCAAATTCTAAGAAAGCATACTCTCCAACTATATCATTAGGGCAAATATGAGAATCCCCTTTAAACCATAGATCTCCACCTGGAACAATACAGTCTGTCGTTTCATCAGAGAATATATAATGCCATTTTCCAACTGAATCCACAAAACTTTTCTTAAAGCCATGGTAAGCTCTGCCTTAAATTCAATAGTTCATTACCCAATCATCCACATATAAATTCTTACACTATCTATATCCTCGTTTCTATTTTTTCTTTCCATAGCTCTTAAGGAAATACTTCTTTCCAAGTTGCCACATATACTTATCAATTTCTTTCAAATTATATTGGTCAAGGTTATAAAAAGCCCTAAAATCAATAAGCGTTCTTTTAAACTTTGCATATTCCTTTAGTTCCGGAGTCTTAAATGATGCAAAACCATCACAATCTCTGAAGTAGCATAACATTTTTTCTACGTAGCTATCATAAATCGGATAATCTAGCGGTTTGTGATGGCTACAATACTTTGTGGCAAAAGAATAAAAGTTCTTCTCAACGCCATCTTTAATAGTTACTTTCTGTATTTCAGATACAAGCGCAGCATCGCCCAATTTTAGCCTATCATCTATATTCAAGGATAAAATATGCTTTGCAACAGGATATACCGAAAATATATTTGTGCTATAAAAATCATTCAGTGCAGCAACTTTCAAAAGTATATCCGGCATTTCTTTATTCTCCGGGCAAAGTGTGAAGAAAAGTTTATCAAGCGCATCTTCCTGAAGATGATAGTTTTCCAATTTATCCCATGCTTGTAAATAATACTCCACCTGTTCAGAGGAAGGCTTCGGCACATTTGTTTTTACAGCCTTCATACAATTTACTCCTCCTTATTAATCGGAATTACCTTCCGGATCTTCTTGATCAATATCATCATAGGATTTCAGCCCCTCTTGATATTCTTTACCAGTATTGATCATATATGTTTCTTTTATTTGCCAAATAACATACTCTAATGCCTTTCGCTTTATCAGATCAACTTCTTTGGAAGGATCAAGATTTTTACATATTTCTTCCATTACCGGCCAATCTAACTTAAAACTATTTTTCCTTATATTCTGTGGATATAGCTTCCACATCCATGATCTGAAATCATGGATAGTTCTTGATGAACTTCTTTCCATTGCTTCAATCCATAAATTAGAAGTTGCTAACGAGAACACCGCAATATCTCTAGTATATATATCTCCAGATTGCTGAATAAATTCATCTAATAGATCAACCCATTTTTCTTTGGCCAAAATAGATATAATGTTATCCTTATTTTTATCTTCACCACTGTTCCCAGTATCTATATCAATCAAAGAAATATATTCTTTAACTCTCTCAACGACATTCTTTTCAGATATATGATTGAGTGGAAATTCGAGTAAAAATTCCGTTCCATCTATATTTATGTTATATGACATTGCATCAATAAATTTTTTTGAAATCTCCTTAGAAAAACCAATATCTTCTAATTTAGCTAGTAATATAAGCATTCTTTCATATATATCTTTTGGATATTTGTTTTTCTCTAATCTATCAAGTATTTCATCCAGCATTTCTTCACATTTAGCCTGTGTAAGATTGTAATAATCTTCTGATAATTTTGAATAAGGATCATCCCTATCAATAGAATTTTTATAGATTCTATTGATATCTTCGACATCAACCTTAAAATCTACAAAATAAAACTGTCCGCTCTCTACAAATTCTTGAATTGTTTTCGAACGAGGTTCTGCCTTTTGAAATATCCTATATCCAAGCTCATCATCCGTTTTGTTGTAATTACTTTTTAATCTCACTGCGCAATCAAAACATTCTGAAACAACATAATTTTGAATCTTGTCAGAATACTCTTGTTCCACCGAAATTCTATTTAACTCAGAAAGGAGGAACGATACTTTTGAAAGAAAAAACTGAATAGTTCTAAGATTATGATGATTATAATAATCCATCTTTTCTTTTAAAACAGAATAATTACGAATAATAACTTGCTCAACTTGTTCAGGATACTCCGCATTCTTCAATATTTCT
Source organism: Butyrivibrio sp. AE2005 (assembly GCF_000686965.1). Lineage (NCBI taxonomy): Bacteria > Bacillati > Bacillota > Clostridia > Lachnospirales > Lachnospiraceae > Butyrivibrio > Butyrivibrio sp. AE2005. The sequence goes on along the minus strand of NZ_JMMD01000001.1, from coordinate 165,719 downwards.
TTAGTAATAGATTCAATATCTGATTCATATTTGTATGATACCCCAATAAGTTTCTCGCGAATTTTTTTATAATCAATATTTGATTCCTGAACAGGAAAAAGCTTTTTCCTTCTAAAATTCAATTCTTCGATAGAAATTTTAGAAGAATCGCCTTCCTTAAATAATGAATAAAAGTCTCGTTTCCCTTCATACTTAGGCCAGTCAACATCAGTATCTAAGGCAACAATATATTGTTGTTCAAGATTATTCGGTCGGACCTCATATGATATCTCTTTTTCATTTGCAACAATGATAACTTTTGCATTTTGATGCTCTACAATTTCATTTATTAGCCCAAACACTACATTTAATTGGCAATCACACCTTTCAAGATCATCAAAAATATAGAGGCTTTTACTAAAATCAATCCAATCCCAACAAAAAGATGTAATCGAGATATTCGGAATTATATTTATTTTGTCAGTAATTGCTTCGCATATCGCTTTTCCGCTATTTTTTATCGTGTCTATTTTTTTTATTTCACTCTTATCTTTATTAAAAAAGACACTAAAAAGAATTTTTTCTTTCACTTCTTCAATAGTTTTACACCCATATAAGCTGATATATTTAATAGACTCGTCAACTAAGGCAGCTCTCAAAGTATTTTTTACAAAAAAGGTCTTTCCACATCCCCATTCTCCATCAATCAATACCGCATAATTATAGAGTTTATCGTTCAAATATCGTTTAATGCCTTGAATAATCTGTTGTTCGTTCAAAAGATATACCCCCATACAGTTTTTTAATATCTAAGCTTTCAGTTCGATCATTCCTCGATTAAAAGCATTCATAATTTGACCTCCAAAAGTCAAATACATGTACACTTTTTATGGCTTACCACAACATTTCTTGTATTTTTTTCCAGATCCACATGGACATGAATCGTTCGGATATATTTTCTTACCCGCCCATCTATTTCTAGCCATTTGTATTTTTCTTTGTTCAAGAATATACTGACTATATTTTTTTACTCCTTCATATTCATCGTCTTTAATGTCTTCACGCGTTAACTTCTTGTACTTCACTCCATTAACATGGCCATCTGAAGAACAATTCAAATCAATTCTCCAGCACTCATCTAATGAAGAATTTATAAGATTTGCAAGCAAATAATTATCTCGTTGTTCATCATCCAAACCTTGTATTTTTGAGTCTTCAACATAGCATGCAAGCATCATAGACTCGCCACTCAGGTACAATGGTATCATCCTTTTAAGCTCTCGTTGCCTTTTCATCAGGGGCAGAATTTGAGAATCTACCTGTTCTCTGGTTTGAAAGGTCCAATTTAAAACAAAGCTTGAGAACTCTATACATCCGCGTGGTTTTTCTTTTTCTAACAAACGTATTATTTCATTGATTCTTTCCGGAATTTGTTGGGATGGCTTCTCCGCACTAAGCAATGGTTCATGTAAACCATTAAAATACTGATCCAATTCTTCTCTAAAACCATCAGGTATAAACAAATAATTCTCATCCGCTGCATTTTCATGCACCATTTCTGTATAAAGATTCTGAGAAATATACATTCCAAGATGGTCAAGTTCATCAAAAGTTTGAAGCATTTTTATAGAAGAGGCCTTAACCCTTTCTTGCAAAAAATGCATGAATTCCAGTGAAGAATCAAAGTATTCAACATACAATTCGAGGTCGTCAATATTTATAGTAATTATACCGACGCCGACATCCAAAAAATGCATTTGTTGTATCCTGCATTCAAATTCATCTATGTTATCTACAGTCACAACAAAAGAATAATAGTATTTATAGTCTTTATTTGATATCGTAAACTGAGGTTCTTTATCTTCGTTGTAAAAAGTAGCATTATCCCTACTCTTAATATAATTTATTGTTCTCTCAGCCTGTGAATTAGCCCTTCCAATTAGATCCGTAAATGATTTTTTATGAGAAGCGTAATCTATAATTGCTGGCCTTGGCGTAAATTTTCCAGCTTTTACTTCGATCACTATTAAGCATTCATCATAAGAAAGCAATATATCATTTTCATCCATTTGTTTTGTAGAATTTCTAACCGGATAATAATTGCCTTCATGAATATCTGCTGAAGGAAAAATTTTCTTAAACAATGATGAAACATACTGCTCACTTGCTATTTTCTGATACTTCTGCCAATCATCTTTTGTAAGCTTATCTGCCCTAAATATAGCATCTTGAATAGCCCTATAGAAATTATCAAATAAACTGTAGTAATCAAAGCAATAGCTTACGTCATTAATAATAATAAATGGCCTTTTTTGTATTGGCAGTTCGTTTATAGGCCACCATGCATAGAATTCATCATTGCTGAATGTCCCCTCATACTCTCCAATTCTCCATGATAGGGACTCTATCAGTGCATCGCTCCACCCTGTAATCTTTTTTACATTAAAAGCAGCATCGCCGGCACATAATGACATGATTTGTTTCATGTCATCGTTATTATTTATTTCCTCAAGAATCTGATGTTGCTTTTCTTTGCTCTTCCCTTTACTTCTGTCATAATAAAATTCATACTTTCCAAAAAGAGTCTTAAAAGCTTCAAATCGTTGTGACGATAATGCATACTCAAGCTTATGAAGCCCTTCTGCTATACTTGCTGTAGACTCGCCAAATTCGTCATTAAGAACCTTTTCATGTGTTTCAAGGAGATGCACTATACCATTTGTTTGTTGAAATTGATATCTATTTCCCCTGACATTACCAGCCATTTGTGATTCTAAAATATAAGTAATATCATCTGTAGACAGGATATCCGAAGCAATACTTTCTTTAGCAGCCCACGCCATATAATACTGATACATTTGTGTATACAGCGCTTCTATGTCATCTAATAAGTTTTCAACTATCTTCCTACTAATTTTTTTATGTCCTACCTCCATTTTCTCAGCAGCATATAAGCTCTGAATATACTCAACGCCTCTAATAGCAAGCGAATTATCAGAGACTTCTTCCCCAACATAGTGTACCTGCTTCAACTGATTTCTATCGGCCACACTAACCAATAACTGCAAAGGTTCATATTTTTTAACAGTACTACGAATCTTTTCAATCTTCTTATTAATTGAAACGACTGTATCGTCATAACTACTCGCCAATAACTCCGCTCCAACATTACTATTTTCAACCATCCCCTGCATAAATCTCCATTTCTATTCAACTGGTTTTGAGTAAATATCCTCTACATACATCTCAGGAGTTGCCTCTTCAATAACACCTGATTTAGGATCATAAATCTTAGGCATCCTTTGTGTCTGCTAATATGCAGTCAAATCTCCTAATAACTGTAAGTGGCAGAATAACCTCACCATACTCGTGTGGCTTATAGACTCCAGTAAGTTTATCAGCTATAGCCCAGATAAGATCCTCTTTCTGATCGATTTTTGCACTTCTATTTGCCATGGTACTGAACCTCCACATGTTGTAATCATCTATTATTTATTTTACGAGATATAGTGTCTCTCGTAAAATAAAAACTGAAATAAAAACTGCAGACCAAAGCCTACAGTTTTTGTTTAATAATATTTCAATAACAATTATAATATTTAAATCATTTTCTCAGAATACTCTTCCCAGTACTTTTCCTGATTTTCCCATTCATGACAATATATGTACAAGAGAATACATTCTATTTCCTGCTTCTTTCCTTTGATAAAGGGTTTCTTAGGCATTTCTCTATATAACATGTCTAACCCAAACAGGTTGCTTTTTTGTTTATAATCATAATCATATAAGAAAGAATTTGACATTTTAAATTTTCCATCTTGTTTACTATATTCATCATAGTACTCTGATCTTTTTTTATGAGTCTTAGGCCATCTGTCTGGATCATCCAAAAAAGAGAATATGTATTCCGAGCAAAAATCATACATATTTACGCCGTATTTAATGTATGTTTTGCTAATCCATTCATCAATACTATCAGTAATATGTGGTATTTCAAACTCTTCTGAAATCAAGCTTCTTGCATGATGCTCATCTTTTATAAAGCGAAACAACATCTCCGACTGTGATTTCATGAAATCATACTTTTTTACTACTTTTGGGTATAACTCATATGATAATGCTCTGAACTCAGCTTCTGAATCATATAGCAGAAAATATGGATCCTTAATCATCCTTGGTATTGTCGTGCTTAAATACCTTCCATAAGAAGAATACATATCCACAAGCCACTCCTGTATCTCATCTGAATATTTCCCGAGTGTACGAGCGTACTTTTCTATTTTTTCATCATGCAAAAATGTCTTTTCTTCACCGGCTGTAGTCTCAAGATAATTATTGAAATACTCAAACACATAATTCACACAGATTCTAGTATTCTCAGCTCTTTTGTCCTTATCAAACTCATTGATACCATCTTCCGTTTTTCTCTTAAGAATGTATTCCTCAAGTCTCATAGCTTTATTTCCTTATTCGTTTTCTTTTATAATTTACTACAAATACGTGGAAGATAATCCAGACAGCCCTATGTAAAAATGCAGGCTGGCACGTACAGCTTTTTAAACCTTTTCTATAATACTACTTGATATAAGTAATTCTTTTATTGATTCATATGTCTTTGTTTTATATGAAATTTCCAAATAAGGAATATTGTGAGCGTTAACATAATCACGTTTTAATTCATCATTCTTTTTCTGCCGTTCAAAACCTGTCTTTCCTCCAAATTCATCAACCGGCATATAATGTTGTTCACCTTGGCACTCTATTAGAGCCTTCAAATTCCCATTATCATCCTTAATGGCAAAATCAAATCTTAATAAGTTTTTGCCAGCAGCACCATACAGATCAGAAAAACTATACTCTACCTCATAATTAATCTTGTTTTCTATAAGCAGCTTGCAAACAATCCATTGAAAAGAAGATATTTCGTGGCAATCACAAAATAGATCACTCCAATACCCAAAATACGCATGATATCCATATTCTGTTGGAGGATAAATTCCAAATTTATCGCAAGTAACAAGCTGTTCCTTTCCACAACATTTGCATTTACACTTATACTGTTTATAAACAGTAATAGCTGACCATATTTTATTGTGGCGTTGCGTGAAATGATAACGTGGTTGACTTTCAAGATGATCATTAACGCAACTTTCTACAAATAATGACTCATACTGCAATCCTGTAAAATCCTCATCATAATTCTCTGCATATACCCTAGGGAGATCAGCTACAATACCTTGGAACTTTTTCTCCTTCTCTAAGAGTTGCTTTGTTTTGTAATCATTATATTTGCCACAATAGTCATCCGCCGGAAGACATTCCTCCTTATCCTTCAATACGACATTTTCTTGATTCTCATATTTCTGCTGTTTGCGATACGTAGCATTTTGTGCTTTGATGCTGTATGTATACTTTGTTGAAATCGGAACCGGATAATAACAAAATCTAGGTTTTGATTCTATTGTTTCCTCATTATAGAAATGTACCATGCCACATTTGCATTGACACTTATAATGCTTTTTTAGTTTGTTTGATACAATTTTTATTTCTTTTGCCTCGGAAGCAGTAGCCCACTGTATCCTTCTCAACCTTGGAATAAACCCAGGTTCACAAGCAGAATAATTATGATTAACATATGCCTCAAACTGCTCTGGATATTGCTCTTTTATTTCTTTCAGTTCATCCTTATATGGTTTTATCTTATCTTGCAAGAGCCTGGCTTTTTCTTGCAAATCTTTATATAGCTCTGTGTGAAAGTATTCTTCGCCTTCATCAATAATTGTCAAGCATCCATATTTTTCATTACACTTTATCATCGTGTTCTCCAATAATATAAATCTTACTTTCAAAAAAGGAAGCCTGCGTGTACACAGTCTTCCTTTAACGCCATTCATTGTCCGCCAATATCTACCTCTGCTCCATACCTCTCCGCGGAGTTAAATACTGATAAAGACATCAAGATAAATCTTGGCGTACGATGTAAAATCCTTATATATTTGCGTACAACAACCTTGTCCGCAGATATGTATTTTTCCATATCCCCTTAGCTTCATTGTCCGCCAAAAGTACATAATTTTTGCTTCGATTTTAGTCGATTTGTTTCCTTGTAAATTACCCTCAAACCCGCATGGTTATGCGGTTGTCTTAGTGAGCAACACTACAGTCTCAACATGGCTTGTCCAGGGGAATTGATCATGAGCGACAGCCCTGGTCATGACGTATCCATTCTCCTGAAGTATCTCGAGGTCGCGTGCAAGGCTTGTGGGCTTGCACGAAACGTAAATAATATATGGCACGCCGTAGCCGATAATCTTGGTGAGTGCCTTAGGATTGATTCCGTCGCGGGGCGGATCGAGAATAATAAGATCGGGTTTCTCCTCAATCTCATCAAGAACCTTCAACACGTCGCCTGCGATGAAATGGCAATTATCAAGATGATTGAGCTTCGCATTTTCTTTAGCGGCTTCAACAGCTTCCTCAACTATCTCAACGCCGATAACCTTGTTGGCAACAGGCGCAAGAAGCTGAGCAATAGTACCAGTTCCCGAATAAAGATCGAATATTACCCCGTCATTTCCGATCTTGCCCTGATCGTACAGACTCTTGATATATCCGCGGACAGTCTTATACAGCACTTCTGCGCTCAGGCTGTTCGTCTGGAAGAACGAAAACGGACTGATTTTAAATTTAAGTCCCAAAAGATATTCGTAGAAATAGTCCTGTCCAAACAGGATATCGGTTCCTTCATCAATGACCGCATCCGCAAGACTGTCATTCTTTGTATGAAGGATTCCGACAATTCTGCCGCTCAGACTCAGATTAAGAAGCGCATCCTTGAATCCCTCAAGATCATGTTCTTCCTGAGTTGTTGTAATCAGATCAACCAGAATGTCGCCGGTTTTAACGGCACGTCTTACAAGCAGGTGCCTCAAATAGCCTTCCTGCTTCATTCTGTGATAAAAAGATATTTCCTTCCTCTCATACATGGGAGTGAAATAATCAAGCGTAGCGCTCAGAATTGCCTTGTAATCATCGTCAACAATACGGCATCCCGAGACAGTCACGATGTCATAAAAACTTCCTTTTTTGTGCATACCAAGACAAAGAGGTCCGCCTACGACTTCATCACCGAAGCTGAACTCCATCTTATTTCTGTATGCAAATTTTACGGGGCTGGTCTTTATGCCTTCCCAGGTAACTTTTGAGCTCTGTCTCTCAATGGCAGGCTTAAGTATACTTCTGACCTGCTGTTCCTTGAGTCCGAGCTGCTTTACGTAAGGCATGGTAAGATAACTACAGCCTCCGCATTTCCCGAAATGGATGCAGGGGCTTTCAACGTAGTCCGGAGATTCTTCCAAAACTTCGAGAAGTCTTCCCTCAGCTCTGTCTTTTCTCACTTTTTGAATTTGTACAGAGACCTTCTGATCGGGAAGGACGCCCTTAACGACGACCTTTCCCTCCGGGGTCTCAATTATTCCCTTATTGGGAAATTCCACTCTTTTAACTGTTCCTGATATAACTTCTTTTTTCTTCACGGCCTGTTCTTAGCTTTCTCTCATAAATTCTTCGTCATCAAAATCATCGTCGAAGTCATCAAAATCATCATCGTAGAAATCATCTTCGTAAGCCGGTGTCATGTAGCGGTATACCATATAAGCAATGATGGCAACTGCCGATACAGAGCCGATAACCGCAAGCACCCACAGAATCACGTTGGAAGGCTTCTTTGCATTTGCAGCCGCTCTCTTATCGAGAAGTTCGTTAATTCGTGTCATTTCAATAATATCGTCAATCTTAGATTTCACTTCCATAAGTGACCCCTTTCTCATAAAAAAATTATTCAAAATACATAACATGCAAGCATGTACGTATTATGGACTTTTATACCCTATATCATTCAGTATACCACAATACCACACCTTATTCAGATTTTCTTCAGCTTGGCAAATGCCGCATACATGATTTTCTGTCCGCATTCATCAAAATTAACGGTAACCTTATAGTCTCTTGGTCCCTGTTCAAGCGAAGTAACAACGCCGACGCCATACTTTATATGACTGACTTTATCTCCCACGCCGTACTCAGGCTTTCCGCCCGTTGTAGGCATTCCCTTGGAAAGACCTGCAAGAGAACCTCTTGCATAAGTCTTCGCCGCAGATGCGATATAAGGCTTTTCTGTCGGAACAGCCCTTTTCTCCTTCTTAGGCGGCTTAGGCACTGCCTTTATCCTGTATGTATTTGCAAGCTCCGACCTTCCGACAACATGCTTGCCCGAAGAACCTGCGCCAAATCCCTTGGCATAAGACGCCTTGATCCCTGAATTTGAATTTGAACTTCCGAAAGTATCTTCAACACTCTCATAATCATCGATCGTATCACCGTCATCGAAAAGAAATTCCGGCTTACTCTCGGCACCCGATCTTTCGATCATCGTATGAGGAATCTCGGAAATAAATCTGCTGAGACGATTAAACTGCGTCTCTCCACGAACCATCCTTCTCTTTGCTGCAGTGAGTGTCAAATGCCTCTTGGCTCTTGTAATTCCAACATAGCAAAGTCTTCTCTCTTCCTCGATACCCTCAGGATCCGCATCCTCGGTAGCAAGTGCCATATATGAAGGGAAAACTCCCTCTTCCATTCCGGCAAGATATACGTGCTCAAACTCAAGTCCCTTGGCACTGTGAAGAGTCATAAGAAGAACTTTCTCATTGTCCTCACCAATCCTGTCTATATCCGCAACAAGAGCAACCTCTTCAAGGAATCCCGAAAGAGTAGGTTCCTCTTCCTCCATATTTTCCTCATACGCAGCTATCTTGGAAATAAGCTCGTCCACGTTCTGCGCCCTGTCATTGTCTTCATTCTCATCGTCATCCAAAGTCTTAAGATAATCCATATACCCTATGACATCGATAACATCCTTTAAGAGCTCCTCAAGCGAATAAGTCTTCATCTTGGTTCTGAACGCTCTTATCATTGTAACAAAGTCACTAAGCTTACTTACGCTCCTCGAAACAGCCATTATCTGGTCCGCTTCGCAAAGAGCATCATAAAAGCTTATCTGCCTCTCATCGGCATAAGCCTGAACATAATCCACAGTGGTCTGACCGATGCCCCTCTTGGGAACATTGATGATTCTTCTTACCGCAACATCATCAAGACCGTTATCAATCGTTTTAAGGTATGCCAAAAGATCTTTTATCTCGCGTCTTGCATAGAAATTCGTTCCGCCTACTATATCATAAGGAATTCCTTCAACGACAAAACGCTCTTCTATAAGTCGTGACTGGGCATTTGTCCTATACAGGATTGCCGTATCACTGTAGTTAAGCTTCCCGTTTCTCTTAAGCTTACCAATGTCGCTCGCAATAAATTCAGCTTCATCATAAGCTGTATCAAACTGCTTTAATTTAACGATATCGCCGTCTTTAATTTCAGTCCAAAGAGCTTTCTCCTTGCGACCTCCGTTATTGCTGATAACCGCATTTGCTGCATCAAGGATCTGCTGCGTCGACCTGTAGTTCTGCTCTAATTTAATGACAACGGCGTCTTTATAAACCTTCTCAAAATCAAGAATATTCCTAATATTAGCGCCTCTGAAGCGATAGATACTCTGATCGTCGTCACCTACAACGCAAAGGTTTCTGTATTTATCGGCAAGTACACGGATAAGCTCAAACTGTGCATTGTTTGTATCCTGATACTCATCGACCATTATGTACTTAAAGCGCTCCTGATAACTGTCAAGAACATCCGGATTTGTCTTAAAGAGTTCGACCGTCTTCATGATAAGATCGTCAAAATCCATCGCATTGTTCTTTTTAAGAGCGTTTTGATACTCAGTGTATGCCTTGGATATCCTGACTTTAATAAAGTCATTCTGCGTATTGAGAGCATATTCCTCAGGCGTAACAAGATTGTCCTTGCATGTGGATATGCTTCCCATGATTCTCTTAAGCTTAAGCTGAGTGGTCTCGAGCTGATACTTTTTGCAGATATCCTTCATAAGGCTCTTGGAATCATCCGTATCATAGATTGTAAAATTGTTCCCGAAGCCGATCCTGTCAGCGTATCTTCTGAGTATCTTAACGCAGCTTGAATGGAAAGTTGAAACCCAGATACTCTCTGCGCCAAAGCCGACAATCTTATCGACCCTTTCTCTCATCTCTCCCGCTGCCTTATTTGTAAATGTGATTGCCATGATATTCCAGGGATTTACTCCGCACTCATCAATAAGATAAGCAACCCTGTGAGTCAAAACCCTGGTCTTACCCGATCCTGCTCCCGCAAGAATAAGCACAGGGCCGTCTGTCTGAAGAACAGCCTTTTTCTGCTGTGAATTAAGTGTATCGTATATTCCCATCTATAAATAAATCCTTACTTCTTTTTCTTTTCCTTTGGAGTTTTCTCTTTATCCTTGGATTCTTTGTCCATGGTGTTGTCTATTATCTTCTCGATCAGAAGCTTTTTTACATATACATCGTATGAAAGAAGAATAATAAAAGAAAACATCTGCATCCTTTTCTCTTCTTCTTCGGAAAGTCCTGCATCATCAAATGTCTCAAGCGATCTCTCGTACTTTTTCTTAAGATCTTCTATAACAGGTTCAAGTTCCTCTTCCTGAAGCGCAAAAGCACGCTCATAGATACTTCCGAGATTAAGCTCATCATCGCTTACATGAAATCTTTCTTTTAAAGGTTCAAGCAAAGTCTGTATGTCGTTTATCGACAAGATATTTTTAAGATAATAAATAAAAATAAGCAAAATGATATGATCTTTTGAATACTTCTTCCTAATGGGAGGCGGCAAAAGATCGTTCTTTGCATAGTTATTTATCATTGTCTTAGTAAGTATCTTATCCGTGTCGGGATGACGTGTTGACCTCTTAAGACGCTCATCCATAAATGTGGTGAGCTGATCCATATACAGGTCAATATTTGGGATGTCATCCAGCGAAATAGCATTTATTCTGCCAAGTGACGCTATCACACTGTTGATAAGGTCGTCATTATCTATAGTCATTATTTGTTCCTCATGCCTTTAATAAAGCTTTTTTCTCAAGAGCCATCTGTTTCATTTCACGTGCATTTAAAAGAGTCGCCTCGGTGAGTTCATCGCCTCCGAGAAGCCTTCCAAGTTCCTTCTCCGACAGCTTTTCGGAAAGAGCGTAAATGGATGTGACCGTCCTTCCACCGTCAAGTCCCTTTTCAATCATATAATGTGTATCCGCCATTGCCGCAATCTGCGGAAGATGCGTGATACAGATTATCTGATGATTTGCTGAAAGTTCTCCGAGCTTTTGTGACACCTTCCATGCCGTTCTTCCGCTTATACCCGCGTCAATCTCATCAAAGATGAGCGTGCTGATATCATCTCTGTCCGCAACAACAGTCTTAAGCGCAAGCATGATCCTAGAAAGCTCACCGCCGCTCGCTATCTGATCAAGCGGTCTGAGCGCCTCGCCGGGATTTGTTGAGATCATAAACTGCGCCTCATCATATCCCCTTGAAGAAATCTTGTCGTCGCTGCTCTCTATATCTATCTCGAATCTGACATCAAGGAAATTCAGGTCGATAAGCGCTTCCTTCAGTTTCTCCTGAAGACTCTTTGCGCCTTCCCTTCTTACCTTTGATATCTTTTCGCAAAGCTCTTTTACCTTGTCAAAACTCTCTTCATAATCCTTCTTAAGTCTGTCTCTGTGCGCATCAAGATCTGATATCGCCTTAAGCCTCTCCTCTTTTTCCTCAAGGCTCTTTAATACCTGTTCAATGCTTCCGCCGTATTTATCCTTAAGATGATTTATAGTATTCAATCTGTCTTCCGTAGTCCTGAACTCTTCGTCGTCGAACTCAAGCCCGTCAAGATAGCCTGAAAGCGCATGATTAAAGTCGGTCAAAAGATTCTCCACATCCGAAAGCTGGGATAAAAGACCTTCCAGCTCGCTGTCATACGAAACAACGGATGTAAGTTCTCTTACAGCCCTTCCGACAGCATCCGAAGCACTCTCTTCCATTTCTCCCGATCCGGTAAGATTAAGCGCGATATTTGCAGCTTCTGATATCTTGCGCCCGTTCACCATTTTCCTATAGGCAGTCTCAAGCTGTTCGTCCTCGCCGATAACAGGCTCGGCCTCTGATATCTCTTTTACCTCATACTCAAGAAGTTCGGTCTCACGAAGTCTGGTATTTTCATCAATATCGGTCTCTGAGAGCTTTTTCTCAAGCTCCTTCATTTTGGAATATTCTTCTGAAAGAAGCTCAAAAAGTCCGTTCAGATCGTCCAAGCAATAATTATCAAGTATCTCTATATGCTTTTTCTTGTGAAGTAGTTCCTGATGGTCGTTTTGCCCGTGAATGTTTATAAGAATATTTGAAATGTCTTTGAGCTGCTTGGCTGTGACAGTTTCGCCGGATACTTTTGAAGTACTCCTGCCCTGCATGATCTTTCTCTGAATAACAAGTGTCCCGTCTTCCTCCACGGGAATCTCAAGTTCTTCCAGGAGTTTCCTCTGAAGATCGTTCTCTACGCCAAACACAAGCTCAACAAGTGCATATTCTTCGCCTGTTCTTATAAGTGAAGGATCCGCCTTTGCTCCGAGAGCAAGATTGACAGATCCGATGACAACAGACTTACCCGCACCTGTTTCTCCGGTCAAAATATTAAGCCCTTTGGAAAACTCAATTTCCTGTTCTTTGATAAGGGCAAGGTTCTTTACATGTAAACTATATAACATATTTCCCCACTCTGTGTTATTGCTGCATCATTTCATGAAGTCTTTCCATGACATTCATTGCTTCCGCTTTGCTCTTTATTGCGATCATAATGGTATCATCGCCCGCGATACATCCGACTATCTCCTTAAACTCCAATGAATCTATAGCCGTAGCAAGTGCCATAGCCATTCCGGAAACAGTCTTTACAACAAGGAGATTCTCCGCAACATCCATGCTCAAAAATCCGGCTCTCAAAACGCTGACATACTTGCTCTGCATAACTTCAGGTCCGGCAGTCGTATATACATATTTGGAAATACCTTCTTCGTTTACCTGCTTGGTAAGCTTAAGTTTCCTGATATCTCTTGAGACAGTAGCCTGCGTAACCTTGTATCCCTCCTGATTTAAAAGAGATACCAGCTGTTCCTGCGTCTCTACCACGTTTTTTGCAATGACTTCGATAATCTTATCTTGTCTGTTCTTTTTCATCGTCGGACAATCATCCCCCAATCTCTTTTTTATTACATACTGAATTTTTTACCCAGAACTTCCAAAAAGCTTACTCTGTTAAATTTAACAATCTTGGTTATCTTCTTTGATTTATTGATCACCATCTTATCTCCGGCATTAAGCTCGATTGCTCCGCTGCCGTCATAAGCAGCGACCACCTTGGGATTGCGTTTGCCGCGTCCCGGAAGGAGTTCAACTTCAATCTTTGCATCTGCCGAAAGCACCATACTTCTCGAATTGAGCGTATGCGGACATATTGGTGTTAAAAGAATCATATTAGCCGAGGGCTCCACAATAGGGCCTCCTGCTGACATATTATATCCTGTAGAACCGGTCGGAGTCGAGATGATAATTCCATCGGCATGGTAGCTGTAAAGCAAAAGGTCATTTACATAAATATTGTAATCTATGGCCTGTATATCCGAAGCCCTGCTTATTACAATGTCATTCAGAGCATAATCTTTTCTGTCTCCTATGACACCACGAAGCATCATCCTGTCTTCAACATAATAATCGCCTGCCAAAAAACGTGACATAGCCTCGTCAATGCCGCTCTTTTCAACTTCGGCAAGATATCCCAAAGTTCCGAGATTGACACCCAGAAGCGGTATATCCTGAAACGCAACGCTTCTTGCCGCTTGGAGCATGGTTCCGTCTCCTCCGAGAACAATACAGCAATCCGTATCTTCAGGAATATAACTCATAAATTCTCTGCCGATGGCATTTGATTCTTTTGAAAGCCCGGTGGCACAATCCGCTACAACGCACTGTTTACCGTGACTAATAAGATAGTCCTTGATATGACCGGTAACTTCAAGGTTCAGGTCTTTACTCTTATTCGTAACAATACAAAACCGTTCCATATCTTCTCCCGCCGCATAACTTGATGACTTAATTGTCTAATTTGCCATGCGCCCTCATGACAGTCTCGGAAATAAGCTTCTCCATCTCAGGAGTATGTGAGAATCCATCTCCTCTTACTTCTGTCTCTTTTAAGATTTTTTCACCCTCTGCCTCCGTAAGTTCCATAACTCTCTCATCGGCATCGGGATTTTTTCTTATATGTATAAGATACTCAATATTTCCCTCAGGTCCCTTTATAGGGGAAAAATCAAGATGCAAAACTTCAAATCCCGCTATATCCACAAAATCCGTGATCCTGTGGACCACTTCTTCGTGTACCTTAGGCTCTCTTACAACACCTTTTTTACCGACTTTTTCCTTGCCTGCTTCAAACTGGGGCTTAATAAGGCATACCATTTCGCCCCCGTCTTTCAGAAGCTTTCTGGCAGGAAGAAGTATCTTCGTAAGTGAGATAAAAGAAACATCACATGACGCAAAATCAAGATCGTCATCAATATCGTTTCTTACCATATATCTGAAATTGGTCTTCTCCATGCAAACGACTCTGTCATCGTTTCTAAGCTTCCAGTCAAGCTGTCCGTGTCCGACATCTACGGAATACACCTTGCTGGCGCCGTTCTGGAGCATACAATCCGTAAAGCCGCCTGTAGAAGCACCTATATCCATGCAGATCTTCTTTTCCAAAGAAAATCCGAAATTATTGACTGCTTTCTCAAGCTTCAGTCCGCCTCTGCTGACGTAAGGAAGAGTATCACCCTTTACTTCAAGAGTCTTTATCTTGCTCTCCTCAAAGGTGGTTCCGGGCTTATCCTCCCTCTGTCCGTTTACAAAAACGTCACCTGCCATTATAAGTGTTTTTGCTTTTTCTCTGGAAACGGCAAGTCCTCTGTTTACAAGAAGGACATCCAGTCTTTCCTTTTCTTTTGCCATATATCATTACCTGTGCAATTCATTCATAATTCTTTCTGCGATAGAATCTGCATCTATCTTAAGCTCACTTCTGAGCTTGTCGACACTTCCGTGTGTAACGAACTGATCGGGGATCGCAATATTAAGCACACTCGCATCAATTCTGTTTGTATCGACATATTCTCTGACTTTCTCACCAAAGCCGCCTGTAAGGACATTCTCCTCCATTGTGACAAAGAGCTTGTGGCTGTGTGAAGCCGCCTTGATGTAATCAGTATCTATAGGCTTGTAAAAGCGTGCATTTACAAGACTGCAGTTAAGCCCTCTGTCTTTAAGGATCTTACGCACTTCCTCGCCTATCTTTACCATAGGTCCGAGTGCAAGAAGACAGATGTCTTTCTCTTCATAAAGTGGTTCGCACTTACCAAGCTTTACGGGTGCCCTGAAATCTTTGAGCCCGTCGTAAGCATTTCCTCTCGGATATCTGACTGCGATCGGCATATCAAAATCTACCGCAAACTTAAGCATATCCGAAAGCTCCCATTTATTCTTGGGCGCCATTATGTGCATATTCGGCATCGATGAAAGGAATGCGACATCAAAAATACCCTGGTGGGTCTCTCCGTCGCTTCCGACAAGTCCCGCTCTGTCAATTGCAAAGACAACCGGGAGTTTCTGAAGACATACATCCTCAAGTATCTGGTCATACGCTCTCTGAAGGAATGATGAATAAACCGCAAATACAGGCTTATATCCTCCTGCTGCCATTCCTGCCGCAAATGTTACCGCATGTTCCTCTGCAATTCCCGCATCGATAAATCTGTCGGGATACATGTTTCTGAATCTCTTAAGTCCGGTTCCGTCCGCCATTGCCGCAGTGATCGCTGCAACCTTGGCATTTCTCGCACCGAGCTTACACATTACAGTGCTGAAAATGTCCTGATAATTGGCTGTGGTTCTGGGATTTCTCGGAAGTCCGTTCTCAACGATAAACGGCTCGGTTCCGTGGAATCTTGCAGGATGTCTCTCTGCAGGGCCGTATCCCATACCTTTCTTGGTCATAACATGTATCATAACCGCTTTCTTGACCTTTTTAGCCTCTTTTATGGTCTTCTCAAGGCTTGCGACGTTATGTCCGTCTACGGGGCCCAGATAAGTAATTCCAAGATTCTCAAATACCATTCCCGGTACAAAGAGCTGTTTGAAACTGTTCTTAGCCCTTCTGATACCGTTTACAACCTTGTGATTACTGCTAAGCTGTGCATAAATATCCTCTTTGAGGTTAAGATATCCGTCTGCCGTACGAACGCTGTTGAGGTATTTCTTCATTCCTCCGACGCTCTCCGAAATGGACATCTCATTGTCATTTAAGATAATGATAAAGTTTGTCTCAAGTTTTGATGCGTTATTGAGCGCTTCATAGGCAAGTCCGCCCGTAAGCGATCCATCGCCGATAACAGACACAACGGTATAATCCTCTCCCATAAGGTCTCTTGCCTTTACCATACCAAGTCCGGCCGATATGGAAGTCGAACTGTGTCCCGTATCAAAACAATCCGTACTGCTCTCACATCTTTTGGGAAATCCGCTGAGTCCCCCAAACTGCCTGAGTGTATCAAATTTATCTTTTCTACCGGTAAGAATCTTATGTGTATATGCCTGATGGCCTACATCCCATATAATCTTGTCCTTTGGAAGGTCAAGTGCCAAATGAAGTGCCATTGTAAGTTCGACCGCACCCAGATTGGACGCAAGATGTCCACCTGTTTTTGAGATGGTCTCGATCAAAAAATGGCGTATTTCCCCTGCTAGTTCCTGATATCTCTGCTGGGGTATTTTCTTTATATCACCGGTTTTATTTATTAGTTCAAGTAACATAACATATCATTTCCTTCTGTGGATCAGAGAATCAAACAGATTACCCAAAAAAGAATCCTCAAATCCCTGTTTTTTCAAAATCTCCTCTGCCATTTCAGACAGTTCTTTTACCTTTGCCGATGCAGCCTCCATGCCGTTAAGGCTTACATACGTGCTCTTATTGTTCTTCTCATCGGAGCCCACAGGCTTTCCAATCTCTTCCTGATCTCCGATTATATCAAGAATATCATCCTGAATCTGGAATGCTATTCCGACGCAGCTTCCGGCTTTCTCCATAGCTGCAACGGAATCCTTTGAGGCTCCGCCCAGGATTGCGCCGACCATAAGACTGCTCTCAATAAGCGCTGCAGTTTTATTTTCGTCTATATATGAAAGTATATCACTCATCTCGTCTTTTGGAACACCGGTCGCATTCTCAGCCATTATATCCGCACACTGACCGCCGACCATTCCATATATTCCGGCCTTTTTTGACAAGACTTTAAGCGCTGCAAAATATCTGTTGTCTGTATCTCCGTCATAAGAGGATAGCTTTTCCCCTGCAACTGCGCCGTTTATCGCTGTCTCAAAAGCAAAGTTGAGCAGCGCATCGCCCGCAAGCGTTGCCATTCCCGCGCCATATACGGCGTGTGTTGTCTTTCTTCCCCTTCTGTATTCATCGTTATCCATTGCAGGAAGATCGTCATGTACAAGAGAATACGTATGTATCATCTCCATTGACGCCATGAAAGGCTCTACCACCGCCTCATCGGCATCTTCACCTGCAAAAAGTTTATATGATTCAAGCATCATGACAGGTCTGAGTCTCTTTCCGCCTGCCAAAAGACTGTAATTCATAGCCTCGATTACTTTCTTTGCATATCCTTCTTCTTTCGGAAGAAACTTCTTTAATATCTCTTCCACATGCTCAGCTCTCTTTGAAAGCTCGGCATTAAAATCATTTTGTGACATTAATCAAAATCCTCCAGACTGCCATCCGTTGCAATTTTCTGTACTTTTTTCTCTACGCTCTCGATCATCTCATGACACTGCTTTATAAGTGTCATTCCTTCCTGATATTCTTTAAAAGAATCATCAAGAGATATATCATCTTTTTCAAGCGCCTGTATCTTTTCTTCTATCTTGGAAAAAGCTTCCTCGACAGATATGTTATTTTTTTCTTTCTGTTCCTTTTTGGCAGCCATAAAACATCTCCCTGTTATATGTTACTTCTGTCTATAGCGGTAGTTTCTGTAGCCTCCGCCTTTATAACTCCGTCGGTTACATATATTGATAATTCATCGCCTTTCTTTACCTGATTAATGCTGCGAACATTCTTACCGTTTTCATCCGCTGTGTACGAATATCCTCCCATAAGCCTTTCAAGCGGCGACAAACCCTTTAATTTCTGTGCATCGACCATGAATCTGTTACGCGCTTCCATGATCTTTCTGTCCATGAGAGTCTGAATCGCATCCTGCAACTTATCCATTCTGAGAAGCTTTTCCTTTATTCTGCCCATCGGACTTAAGTGCCTTAAACTGTCGGCGTACTTTGCCTCTTTTAGCTTAAGTGTACCGATTACCCTGTTCATACTCTTTTGCAGCGTATAAGAATAGTCTTCGAGATCCTGCACAAATCTTCTATACTCAAACACTGCAATCTCAGCTGCCGCTGAAGGTGTAGGTGCTCTTCTGTCCGCCACGTAATCGGCTATTGTTGTATCAGTTTCATGTCCGACTGCTGAAATGATTGGAACAGGGCAATTAAATATTGCTTCCGCAACAATTTCCTCATTAAAAGCCCATAAATCTTCGATAGAACCTCCGCCACGTCCGACAATGATAACATCAGTCTGCATTTCCGATAAAGTCTCGATTCCTCTGACTATGCTCTCGGCAGCCTGATCTCCCTGTACGATGGCAGGATAAAGAATAATCTGAATATGTGGATTTCTGCGGGTGGCAACATTGATAATATCCCGCACAGCCGCTCCCGTAGAAGCAGTAACTACGCCAAGAGTTTTTATATATGTCGGAATGGGCTGCTTGTATTCATCAGCAAACATTCCGGATTCCGCCAATCTCTTCTTTAACTCTTCATATTTCTCAAAAAGAGCTCCTTCGCCGTCAAGTTCGATATTTCTGGCATAGAGCTGATATTTGCCATCTCTTTCATATACATCAACAGTTCCGGAAACTTTGACCTGCTGCCCTTCCTTCATCTGAAACTTAAGGCCGCCCCTGTCTCTGTCTCCGCGAAACATTACACAAGAAATGGCACCACCCGAATCCTTCATCGTAAAATAGATGTGTCCCGAAGAGTGGTACCTGCAATTACTGATCTCCCCTTTGACTGTGATCGATCTCAAAAGGAAATCCTGAGTAAACATGTTCTTTATATAGGCATTAACTTGTGTGACTGTATATTCACTCCGCAAATTTAGCTAACACTCCATTCACAAAGGCGGGTGAACCGTCCTGTCCAAATTTCTTTGCAAGTTCAACTGCCTCATTGATAGCAACTCCGGTAGGAACAGAATCATCGTGCTTAATCTCGTATACGGCAAGCCTTATTATTGTAAGCTCAACCTTGGCCATACGATCTGTGTCCCAGCCCTTTGTCTTCTCATTGATAGCCTTGTCGATATCATCGAGTTTCTCGGCTATCTTCTCATATTTTTCTCTGATATAATCAGCATCTTGTTTGGAAAAATCGTCGTCACTTGTTGAGGTAAAAAGCTCCTCCTGTTCAGGCATTTCTTCCATAGGGTTAAATTCAACACGAAAGAGCAGTTTAAATACCTGCTCTCTCAGTAAGCTTCTGTTCATCATTCTTCTCTCACTCTGATATTTTTTATGCTTTTGGCATTGTAATGCCGGCAATCCTAACATTTACGTCAGTAACTTCAAGACCTGTCATGTTCTCAATAGCTGTCTGAACACGAGTCTGAGCCTGCTGACATGTAGCAGGAATATTGTATCCGTAAGACATCATAAGGGAAAGATCAACTTTCACCTGAGTCTGTCCCACTACAACCTTGGCTCCCTTCGCAAGATTTTTGCGACTTACCTTTTCAAGTACATCGCTTGTATAATTACCTGCCATGGCGGATACACCGTCAACTTCAAGAGCTGCAAGGGCTGCTATTCTGGCTAAAACGTCATCGGCAATCTTTACTGCTCCGATTTCCGCAAGTTCTTTTCCCATATTACTTTCACCTCATATTAAGTCTTTCTACATAGTATACCACACTTCTCAGTTAAATAAATAATTTCCTACGATATTAAAGCACAGAAAAACATTGTTGGCATTAACGATATTACCGCTAATACCAACAATGTTATAGTTTACCTGTCACAACCAGAAAATAATTGTCTTGGTTTCTTCAAATGTCGTATAACGAACATTTTTCTTGTTATCTTTGTCGTAGCCGCCTCTGAGATAATCAAATACGGCTCCTTTCGATACCAATTTATCCAATAACAGATTATATACATCTTCCGTTGCGCATTTTATCGTAACATTTTCGCTTCCTTCACTGTAGCGTCTGTCAAACAGTTCTCTGACATGTTCAAGATCGTCATTATTAAAATAGGCGCCTTCTCTCACATAGTAGTTGTCCGCCATGCTATTACATTCAGGAAGTGCAATAACATCCGAAAACTTATGATTGCTCAATATATTCTCTGTTGTAACACAAAGATATTCGTAATTTACTCTCGGAAGGTTTGTAACATTTTCACTATCGCTGCTTACCGTCTGATATGAAGAATCACCCCATGTAGTGTCAATATAATAATATTTTCCATTACATTGCACCAGATTCCACGAGTGTTTTGCATCTGAAGTTGTTCTTGTATCTACCGTTCCGGAAACAGTTATGCACTCAATACCAAGCTTATTCAGCAAATACTGCGTAGCCTTGGCATATCCGCTACATACACTCTCTCCTCCGATAAATACAGAGCAAATATTCTGGTTATCAGGCGCTCCGGACACATAGTCCGTTTTCGCGATAATATACTCATAAATATACTTGATCTTTAAATAATCATCGCCGGATGAAGGTGCACCCGAAATGCACTCATTCACGTATTTATCAATCTTTTTCTTTCTTTGGGCAACTTCCTTAAGGTCATAGGTATATTGACCCGAAAAAGCCATTTTCTCAGTGACATCACCAACAGTATACCTTTTAAAAGAATAGCCTTCCACCCAGAATATTTCAGGATGGTCGATCATCAGATAATTAAAAACTATATCTATTGCCTGTTCACTTGTTGTGGAAACATATACCTCTTCGGACTCTTTTGTAAGAACCAGATACAGTTCGGCATAAAGAGTTCTGCCCGCCTCGGTAAGCTTGTCATAAGCATAGTTTCCTTCCTGCTCTTTCATGACCTTTTTCAAATTTTCATCGGTAAGTCCCGCTGCTTCACGAACTTTTTTTACATCACCGTCCGTGTCCGTATCAAAGAACTTTTTGTAGAATGATGAAAAGTCGAAGTTTTCAGGGTCTTTTATCTTACTGGATATCCCTGAATCCAAAGAATCACTACCTTCTTCCGCTGCTTCGTCGGCGGCCTCTTTATCCTCTGAAGCAGTTTCATCTGACTCTAGAAATGTCGAATCGTCATAATCGTAATCCGACAGATCAAATGTTTTCAGTAATTCATCAATGTCAAAATACTCACAACCACACAAAAATGTAGATGCTATAGCAACCGTGGCAATAACCACAACCATTTTTGCATGTATGCCTTTAAACTTTATCTTATTAACCAAGATATTTTTCAAAATGTCCCCTCACCTACGCCATATTATTCTGCTTTAATTAAGCCAGATGGCAATAGTATTACTATCTTCGAAAAGCGTATATGAAAGCTTCTTATCACCCTGAAGGTAATCATATACAGCTCCATCTTTTATAAGCTGTTCATACAGTGAATTATATGTATCCTTAGATTCACATTTTACTGTAACATTATCGCTTCCCGATTCATATTCCTGTGCGAAAATTTCTTCCACCTGAGTGAGATTCGGGCTTTCCATGTAACGGTTTTCCCTTACATAGTAGCTATCCTTTGTACTTGTACAATCAGGATAATCAATTCTGTCAGAAAGCTTGTGATTGACACTCATTGCTGCTTCTGTAGCGCACAGATAATCATAATTGATTCTGGGCCTTCCATCGCGTGAAGTTATTCCTGTATCTCCCCAGGTTGTATCCATGTAATAATAATCACCGTTACATCTTACAAGGTTCCACGCATGAAGTCCAGGACTTCCGGATCCGTTATCAGCCATTCCTGTAACGTATGTACACTTAATTCCAAGTTTATTAAGCAAATACTGCGAAGCTCTTGCATATCCGCTACAAACTGTCTTTCCGTTAAGGAATACAGAGCAAATATTCTGATTGTCAGGAGCTCTGAGATCATACTCAGTATTAGCTATTAGATAGTCATAAATATATTTTACGACAAAATATTCATCTTCAGTTGAAGGTGCACCTGCAAGACATGTATCGATATATCCCTGCATCTTTGCCTGCCTATTTGCAACTTCATTTAAATCATATGTATAAACTCCTGTAAAAGCAAGCTTATCAATTCCTCCGTTATTTGTAAAATGTTTTACATAACGGTAGCCGTTCACCCAGAATATCTCCGGATGATCCATCATTAGATAATCAAAAGCGAGCTGTATTGCATTTGGATCTCTTGTAGAAACAAATATTTCATTTGCCTCTTTATTGATAATCTGAAGAAGTTCAACATAAAGAGTCTTTCCCGCATCACTTAATCTGCTGTATGCGTAATAACCTTCCTGCTGCTTCTTAAGCTCGTCAATGCTTGCATCGGTAATTCCTGCAGCTTCACGATTCTTTCTTGTATAATCATCGTCAAAGCCTCTGTATGAAGCTTCATACGCTGCATCCATCTTAGGTCTTCCGTCATCCGGAAGCGGTTCGCCACCATTCTGGTCGCTGACATTGCCCTTGGAATCGTCAGGCTTATCTGAGCTATCCTCATTGTTTGCACTGTCAGTGTCTTCTTTATTGGCCTCATCATTTTTATCAGTGTCTTGTTCACTGTCAGTGTTTTCTGTAGAATCTCTGTTCGGATCGCAATCCTTATTTTGATCGGTATCTTTCTTCCTATCGTCACCGGTATCTTTTTCTTTATCTTTGTCACATTCTGTGCTCTGATCACCGGCATCATCCTTGTTACAATCTTTGTCTTTGTTACAGTCGCTGTCTTTATCACAGGTACTGCCGTCATTGCAATCATTGTTATTGCAATCTTTGTCTTTGTTGCAGTCAAAATTAAGATCTAAATCGGAAAACTTATCATCATCAGAATCATCTTTCTTCCCCTCGTCAGAATTATCTTTAGATGAATCATCGAGCTGATTCAGGAGATCACTTATATCTTCCAGATCATCCGTAGATATATCATTCTCGTCAAGAATCTTTGAAATATCAATGTCTTTATCTGTGTCTATATCTTCAAGCAGGTCATAATATGCTTCCATATCACTGTAATCACATCCACATAAAGACATTGATGTTGCTGCTACAATTCCGAACACTGTTGCGTATCTTAATAATTTGCAACTTATTTCTTTCGTCCATATTAAGTTTTTCTTAACTATTAAATCATAATTTTCCTCATTTTTTCTCTTTCCTCTTAAGCGTATCCTCAATAAATTACCCCCGTTGTGTTGCTTGTACTACTTAGTTTCTCTTAAATTCTGAAAGTTTTAATCCCTCATTTCTTTCCATTGTCATTCCAACACTCCATTCGTTAACAAATAAAAGGAGTGGTCTGTCATGCATATCTTTTATCTTTTTCATGTCAGAAGTGCCGATAATAGAGGCCATATCTATGTTATCGTTGTCCACCCATCTGATGTGTTCGTATGGAAGATTTTCTAGAATGATATCTACATTGTACTCGCTTTGTAACCTAAATTTCAAGACATCAAATTGAAGAATTCCTACAACTCCAACAATTATTTCTTCCAAACCCGTGTTAAACTCTTGAAATATCTGGATTGCACCCTCTTGAGCAATTTGTGAAATTCCTTTAACAAATTGTTTACGTTTCATTGTGTCGACCTGACGAACTCGTGCAAAATGTTCCGGAGCGAATGTTGGGATACCCTGATAAACAACATTATCCTTAGGCATGCAAACAGTATCTCCGATAGCAAATATACCCGGATCGAATACGCCCATGATATCTCCGGCATATGCCTCGCTAAGAATTTTTCTCTCATCAGCCATAAGCTGCTGAGGCTGTGAAAGGCGCATAACCTTTCCACTCTGGACATGCTTAACTTCCTTATTTGCATCATATCTTCCCGAACAGATTCTCATAAATGCCACTCTGTCTCTGTGAGCTTTATTCATATTGGCCTGAATCTTAAATACAAATGCAGTAAAGTCTCTTTCAAGCGGATCGATCATTTCGCCGTCTGCAGACGAACGTCCCATAGGAGGAGTAGCCATCTTAAGGAAATGATGCAAAAAGAGTTCAACACCGAAGTTCTGAAGAGCAGATCCGAAGAATACGGGGGTAAGTTCTCCCTTTCTGACTCTCTCAAGGTCATATTCAGCTCCTGCCCCATCCAAAAGCTCAATCTCACCCTGAAGTTTCTCAAATGCATCGTTTCCGACAAGTGATTCTATTCCTGCCTTATCGGTAAGATCTATAATTGTCTCCTTGCCTTCTTTTGTACCCTTCTGGGTATCTGAGAAAGTAACGATATGTCCTTCTCTTCTGTCATATATTCCCTTGAAGTTCTTACCTGAACCGATTGGCCAGTTCATAGGGCAAGTTGCGATTCCAAGGTTATTCTCGATATCATCAAGAAGATCGAATGTATCCATTGCATCACGGTCAAGCTTGTTGATAAAAGTAAAGATCGGAATATGGCTCATAGCGCAGACTTTAAAGAGTTTTCTTGTCTGTGCCTCAACGCCCTTACTTGCATCAATTACCATGACAGCAGAATCCGCAGCCATAAGTGTTCTGTATGTATCCTCAGAGAAATCCTGGTGGCCCGGTGTATCAAGAATGTTTATGCAACATCCCTCATAATTAAACTGAAGTACAGAAGAAGTAACAGAAATACCACGCTGTTTCTCGATTTCCATCCAGTCAGATACGGCATGTCTGGCAGTTGCTTTTCCCTTAACGCTTCCCGCCATATTGATCGCACCACCGTAGAGAAGGAATTTCTCCGTAAGTGTTGTCTTACCTGCGTCAGGGTGGGAAATAATCGCAAATGTACGTCTCTTGTTTATCTCATTGATTGTTTCTTTTGTATTGCTCATCTTTTCCTCTACTCAACATGAGGTCGGCATGAATTAACATCCCGACCTCATAAATCTGTTTATTCTATAGTTTCTTTTTACAAGGACATAAGGAGGTTCTGCTCTCGCACGAAGTGCTCGCCAGAACAAGCTTCACACTAGACTCGATAATACCTCGTCAAGTTTTCAGTCTTTAGCGTCCTTGATTGAGAAGCTGATTCTTCCCATCTTATCCTTGCCAAGGCATACAACCTTAACTGTATCACCAAGTGTAAGAACATCCTCTACGCGGTCGATTCTCTCCTTTGAAATCTTGCTGATATGAACCATACCCTCTTTTCCGGGAGCGAACTCAACGAATGCACCAAACTCTTTAATGCTTATTACCTTTCCTGTAAAGGTCTGGCCTTTCTCGAAGTCAGTAACAATGATATTTACCATATCGATTGCCTGCTGGAGCTTCTCCTGGTCTTCTCCGCATACAGAAACCTTACCGTCATCGGTAATATCAATCTTAACGCCTGTGCGCGCAATAATCTCGTTGATTGTCTTTCCTCTCTGTCCGACAACATCACCGATCTTCTCGGGATCGATCTGAACGGATACGATCTTGGGAGCATACTTTGATACTTCCTTACGAGGCTCGGCAATAGCCTTGCTCATGCACTCGTCCATGATGAAGAATCTTGCCTCGCGGCACTGCTCGATAGCTGTCTCAACGATAGGCTTTGTAAGGCCGTGAATCTTGATATCCATCTGGATAGCTGTGATACCGTCTTTTGTACCTGTTACCTTGAAGTCCATATCTCCGAAGAAGTCTTCAAGTCCCTGGATATCTGTAAGTACGATGAAATCATCGTCTGTATCGCCTGTTACAAGACCGCAACTGATACCTGCAACCATCTTCTTGATGGGAACACCTGCAGCCATAAGTGACATACATGATGCGCAAGTTGAAGCCATTGATGTAGATCCGTTTGACTCAAATGTCTCTGATACGCAACGGATTGCATAAGGGAATTCTTCAGGACTTGGAAGAACGGGAAGAAGTGCTCTCTCTGCAAGTGCACCGTGTCCGATCTCTCTACGTCCGGGTCCTCTTGAAACCTTTGTCTCACCTACTGAATAAGCAGGGAAATTGTACTGGTGTACATATCTCTTATCTGAAGCGAACTCATCAAGTCCCTCAACCTTCTGTGCCTCTGAAAGAGGTGCAAGTGTTGTAACGTCACAGATCTGTGTCTGTCCACGAGTGAACATAGCACTTCCGTGTACTCTGGGAATGATGTCAACCTCAGCTGCAAGAGGTCTGATCTGCTTGATATCACGTCCGTCAGGTCTCTTGTGATCCTTAAGGATCATCTTACGAACTGTCTTCTTCTCATACTGGTAAATAGCCTCACCGAGAATTGCAAGCCATTCTTCGTTCTCTGCAAACTTCTCTGTAAGCTTATCTGTAATCTCTGCGATATTGTTCTCTCTTGTCTGCTTATCGTCTGTAAATACAGCCTTTTCCATCTCCTCGGGAGGAACAACCTCTTTGATTGCGGCAAAGAGCTCTTCAGGAACAGCACAGCTTGTATACTCATGCTTGGGCTTACCGATCTCTGCTACGATTCCCTTGAAGAATTCGATAATCTGAAGGTTTACATCATGAGCCTTGTAGATAGCTTCCTTCATCTTCTCTTCAGGAATCTCGTTTGCTCCGGCCTCGATCATGATAACCTTCTGTCCTACTGATGCAACAGTAAGCTTAAGGTCACCTGTATTCCACTGCTCCTGTGTAGGGTTGATGATAAGCTCACCGTCAACCATACCAACCTGCGTCATAGCACAAGGGCCGTCGAAAGGAATATCCGAAATTGATACAGATACAGATGCACCGAGCATAGCTACAAGTTCAGGTCTGCACTGATTGTCAACTGCCATTACCATAGTCTCGATCGTAACGTCGTTTCTGTAATCCTTAGGGAAAAGAGGACGCATAGGACGGTCGATAACACGGCTTGTAAGAATAGCGTTCTCAGAAGGCTTACCCTCTCTCTTGTTATATCCGCCGGGGAACTTGCCCACTGCATAGAATTTCTCACTGTATTCAACACTCAGAGGGAAGAAATCGATTCCTTCTCTGGGCTTTGCAGATGCTGTAGCTGTACAAAGAACTGTTGTGTCACCATACTGCATAAATGCGCATCCATTAGCTTGTTTACCTACTTTGCCGATCTCTACTTTAAGAGTACGTCCGGCAAGATCCATTGTGTAAGTCTTAACCATTTTAATCTCCTTCACTCACATTAAATAATAATATGATACGTGGGTTTCAAGGTCATAATATGCGCCTCGCAAGAATCGAACCGTATATTATAACTTTGAAAGCCCTAGATCATATTACAACGCATGTACCAAACATTAATAAAGACGGAATAAGCCGATTTGCATCAGCCTCATCCCGCCTTTCTGTTTTACAGATTACTTTCTCAAACCAAGATCTGCGATAAGCTTACGGTAAGCTTCGATGTCCTTCTTCTTAAGGTATCCAAGAAGGCTACGTCTCTGACCAACCATCTTAAGAAGACCTCTTCTTGAGTGGTGATCCTTAGGGTTCTTCTGAAGGTGAGCGTTGAGCTCCTGAATTCTCTCTGTAAGAATTGCAACCTGAACTTCCGGTGAACCTGTATCTCCGGCTTTTCTCGCAAACTTGTTGATAACTTCTGTTTTCTTCTCTTTTGTGATCATTTTTTCACTCCTTAAAATATTTTATGAATCCGCCCGATACACAGACAAGGGTTGGAGTATCCCATATCCGAGTATAGGTAGTTCTGTTGATGTGCCTAAGATTGGTAGGCAACTAAGTTATATTAGCATATATATTCTTTTATGTAAAGTCATTATCGGATTACAGACGAGTTGTCCACTTTGAACAGTCTAAAACCTCCGTGGCAAGCCCATCGTAAAAATCAGGCTCATGGCATACCATCAGAATGCTGCCCTTGTACTCCGAAAGTGCTCTCTTAAGCTCTGTCTTTGCATCAACGTCAAGATGGTTCGTAGGCTCATCAAGAACAAGAAGATTTGATTCCCTGTTTATGAGCTTACAAAGTCTTACTTTCGCCTGCTCTCCTCCGGAAAGCACCTTACACTTGCTTTCTATGTGCTTGGTCGTAAGTCCGCATTTTGCAAGAGCCGAGCGAACCTCATACTGCGAAAATCCCGGAAATTCGTTCCAGATTTCCTGCATACATGTAGTTTCGATATCAGGCGACATCTCCTGCTCAAAATAGCCTATCTCAACGTTTTCTCCAAGTTCTACGGAGCCTTCAAGCGCAGGAATAAGACCGAGAATACTCTTTAAAAGAGTTGTCTTTCCGATTCCGTTTGCACCCGTAAGAACAATCTTTGAATTGCGCTCCATAGTTATGTTAAGAGGCGATGAAAGAGGATCGTCATAGCCTATAACAAGGTCTTTTGTCTCAAATATAACTTTACCCGGAGTCCTTGCAACCTTGAAATTAAGCTCAGGCTTCGGCTTTTCTTTTACCATCTCGATTATATCCATATTATCGAGCTTCTTCTGCCTTGCCATCGCCATATTTCTGGTAGCGACTCTTGCTTTGTTTCTCGCAACAAAGTCCTTGAGGTCGGCAATCTCCTGCTGCTGTCTGTTATATGCGGCTTCTCTCTGAGCTTTTTTCATCTCATAGACTTCCATGAACTTGTCGTAATCGCCCACGTATCTGTCAAGAGAATGTGTCTGACCGTCCATGTGGTAAATGATGTTTACCACACTGTTAAGGAACGGTATGTCATGGGATATGAGGATAAAAGCGTTCTCATAATCCTGAAGATATCTTGTAAGCCATACGATGTGCTCCGCATCAAGATAGTTCGTAGGCTCGTCAAGAAGAAGGATATCGGGCTTTTCAAGAAGGAGCTTGGCAAGAAGGATCTTTGTCCTCTGTCCTCCCGAAAGTTCCGTTACATCCCTGTCAAGGCCAAGATCAAGAAAGCCCAGCGCCCTTGATACCTCTTCTATCTTGGAATCTATCAGGTAAAAATCATGATTTGTAAGAAGATCCTGAATTGTTCCAAGCTCTTCCATATACTCTTCAAGTGTCTTTTCATCCGCTTCAGCCATTGCATCGCAGATCTCATTCATTCTGCGCTCCATCTCATAAAGCGGCTCATATGCGGAAGCGAGAACGTCGCGTATGGTCATTCCCTGCTTTAGCTCCGCGTGCTGGTCAAGATAACCTACTTTCACATTTTTTGCCCAATCTATCTTTCCGGCATCAGGCATAAGTTTTCCGATAATAATATTCATAAAGGTGGACTTTCCCTCGCCGTTTGCTCCGACAAGTCCAATGTGCTCACCCTTTAACAATCTGAAAGACACATCATCAAAAATGGCTCTGTCTCCGAAGCCATGTGTGAGATGCTCAACATTTAAAATACTCACTTAAAAACTCCTCACTGCATTTTTTATATCTTGCTGAATCTGTAATTTCAGCTGTTCCATATTTTCAAACTTTATCTCGGGTCTTACAAAGCTGTGGAGCACAACTTCTATATATTCCCCGTACACATCGCGGTCAAAATCATATATATATGTCTCGACGCCAACCTTTTCTTTTTCCGAAACCGTTGGCTTGCGCCCTATATTTGTCATTCCTTTGAACTCATTCTTCCCTATCTTGACCGTACTTGAATACACTCCGTAGGGAGGAAGAAGTTTCATTGAAGGAGGAAGGATATTCACCGTAGGCACGCCAATCGTATGTCCCAGATGATTTCCGTGTTCAACGATTCCGGAAATCGAATACTTCGTTCCAAGAAGCCTTTCGGTGAGATCCATATCCCCGTCAGATACGGCATTTCTGACTCTTGTAGAGCTCACTTCTTCGCCGTCGACCTTCACCTTATCAATAATGCAAAGTTCATACGAAAGCTCTTTTCCAAGTCGCTCAAGGAGCTTACTGTCGCCTTTTCCCTTATTGCCAAAAGAAACATCACTTCCCGCCGCGATAAAACCGGCATTAAGTTCATCCACAAGTATTCTTCTGACAAACTCCTCAGGATCCGTCGCAGCAGTCGCATCATTAAGCGGAAACATCACAAGGATGTCCACTCCAAGCTCCTGAAACGCCTTAAGCTTTTCTTCACGTGTAAAAAGCTGCGGTACGGAGTGTCCTACAAAAAACTCCTCAGGAGAAGGATCGAACGTAAACACAGTTGCCTTAAGTCCATCCTTCTTCTTTTCAAGAATCCTGGAAAGAAGTTCCTTATGTCCCACATGTATACCGTCAAATTTTCCTATTGCTACCGCAGTTTTTTCGCGGATATTCAATTTATCAAGTTCAGTTATTATCTTCATTTCGATCCGATATCCGTTCCGATTATTTTTCAAAAAAGAATTTATCTACGTTAAACATACCCGTCTTGGCACTGAATGTATATATCCCAAAGAAAACATCATCCTCCGAATATACTCTGAACTTATTGCCCTCGGAAAACATCTCTTTTTCAAATTCCTTGTCATTTACGCCCTCGGGATCTTCATTTACGATATTATTCCTCCTGAAGCTGTTTCCGTTCTCTAAAAGCGTTCTGGCGGCGTTTTTCACATGTATTTTATCAAGATCCCTGAAAATATATTCAGGCGACTGTATGATCTCGGGAAGCGTTCCCGCATCCCTCATATTCTCAATCTGAGAAAGGGTCACAGCAGTATCAAGAGTAAATGCTCCTACTCTCGTTCTTGTAAGATGCTGCATTGCCGCACCGCATCCGAGTCTGAGGCCGATGTCATGGCAAAGAGTCCTTATATATGTTCCCTTGCTGCACTTAACTTCTATTGTGAAAAGGCCATCCGAATCAATATGCGAATCATCAAGAACCGATATCGCGGATATGTGGACTTTTCTAGGTTTACGTTCAACCTCAATGCCTTCTCTCGCAAGCTCATAAAGCTTTCTTCCGTCTTTCTTAATAGCGGAATACATGGGGGGAATCTGATCGTAATCGCCGATAAATGCTTGCACCGCTTCGTGTACCTGTTCTTTTGTAACTTTGACGTCCAATGTCTCCAAGATGTTCCCTGACATATCCTGGGTATCAGTGGTTACTCCGAGCCTGCAGACGGCAATGTACTCCTTGTCATGATCTGTAAGCATCTCGACAAGCTTGGTGCCCGTTCCGAGGCATACAACAAGAACGCCCACCGCGTCAGGATCAAGAGTCCCCGTATGGCCGATCTTTTTTTGCTTAAGTATTCCTCTTAACTTTGCAACCACGTCATTTGAAGTAAATCCGGGTTCTTTATAGATATTTATAAGTCCGTTGTAATTACTTTTCATATTCTCCCGTGCTCTCAAAAAGGTACCCCTAAATGCAATCTTTATGGGTACCTTTTTCGTTTAATACAATATGTTCTCACTCTTCAAGCTGATGCTGAACATATTTCATTATATTGTTTATTACATCATGATAAGTTCCGTTTACGCTGCATCCTGCCGCTCTCTGATGACCACCGCCACCAAATATCGCTGCAACCTTGGCTACATCGACAGCGCCGTTACTGCGAAGGCTGACCTTATATTCCAAAGGAGCCAGCTCATAAGCAAAAATCGAACAATCAACTCCGATGGTGAGAAGCATCTGACTTACTATACCATCAAGATCGCTTGATTCAGCGCCGTAGAAATCCATTGTCTGCTTAGAGATAACAGATACGATACATCTTCCGTCAAGAAGACGAATGCTCTCTAAAAGCGCTCTTCCAAGTATCTGGTTCTGAAGATAAGTCTTTTCATAAAAAACATGGTCGATAAGACTTCCGAAATCAAAACCGTAAGCTATGAGTTTTGCCGCAATCTCCATTGTCTTCGGAGATGTGTTTGAATATTTGAAGACTCCCGTGTCAGTAACCATTCCGGTATAAATAGCCTTAGCTATCTCAACATCCATGCGCTCTTTATCAAGAACGTCATAAACAAGCTCACAAGCAGAACTTGCTGTAGGAACAACGTAATTTGCATCACCTGTTCCGGGATTACTGATGTGATGATCTATATTTACCGTCTTTTTTGCAGAATCAAAAAACTTCTCCGCGCCGCCTGTGCGCTCTTTTCCGCAATCAAGCGCAATAAACAGATCGTAGCTTTCAACTTCCGAAACAAAATCATTGTTTATCTTGTCGGAATCTTTGATAAATGTAAGCTCCTGAGGTATTTTTTCAAGAAAAACATCCACCTTGATATTCGGATAATTCTTTCTGAGGTAAAGATACATACTCATACATGACCCAACACAGTCTCCGTCAGGTCTCACATGTCCGCTGATTCCAACTGTACCGACATTAGTCAAATAATCATCAATCCTCATCGATTTCCTCTCCGCGAGCAATCTTTGCTTCATTATCCTTTGCTGTTACTTCATCAATCTTCTTGGACATATTGATTGCATATTCAATGGAGTCATCCATGATAAAGCGAAGCTCGGGCGTATATCTCATATTGAGCTCTTTTGCCAGAGTACTTCTGATATATCCCGCTGCGCTCTTAAGTCCGGCTTCGGTTCTCTCCCTATCCTCATCATTTCCCATTACAGTGACCCAGACCTTACATGTCTTAAGGTCCGGAGCAACTTCAACATCCATTACGGATGTCATGGGACTGATTCTGGGATCTTTGCTATATCTGATAGCTTCGGATATAACTTTCTGAACCTCACCGTTTATTCTTTTATTTTTATTGCTGTTCTTTCGCATTTTTACCTTTCTTATGTTCTGGGTACTTCCACCATCTCGTAAGCTTCTACAAGATCACCTTCGTGAATCTGATCAAAGCCGTCAAATACAAGACCGCACTCGAAGCCTTCCTTAACTTCCTTGACATCGTCCTTGAATCTCTTAAGGGATGCAAGATCACCTTCGAAGATTTGCTCACCATCTCTGGAAATACGAACCTTGCAATTTTTCTTAATGATACCGTCCTTAACGAAGGAACCTGCGATATTTCCGACCTTAGAAGCCTTGAATATCTGTCTGACTTCGGCATGTCCGGTAACTCTCTCTTCGAAGATAGGAGCAAGCATACCCTTCATGGCAAATTCGATTTCTTCGATTGCCTGGTAGATAACCTTGTAAAGCTTGATCTCTACGCCTTCGTGCTCTGCCATGCTCTTTGCTGTCGCATCGGGACGAACGTCAAATCCGATGATGATAGCACTTGAAGCTGCGGCAAGAGTTACGTCAGACTCATTGATGGCACCAACACCGCCGTGAATAACCTTAACAACAACTTCCTCGTTTGAAAGCTTAAGGAGGCTCTGCTTAAGTGCCTCTACGCTACCCTGAACGTCTGCCTTGATAATAATATTGAGTTCCTGAAGTCTTCCTTCCTCAATCTTGGAGTACAGATCGTCAAGTGACATCTTAGCCTTTGTCTCTTCGATAAGGTCTTTCTTATGCTGCTGAAGGTATGTGTTGGCATACTGCTTAGCCTGCTTGTCAGTCTCATGTCCGAGGAATACTTCACCTGCGTTTGGAACATCTGAAAGGCCAAGAATCTCAACAGGCTGTGAAGGAAGTGCTTCCTTGAGCTTGTTGCCCTTATCGTCAACCATCGCTCTAACCTTACCTGAGCTTGCACCGGCTGAAATGAAGTCACCAACGTGAAGTGTACCCTTCTGAACAAGTACGTTTGCAACAGGTCCGCGACCCTTATCAAGTCTTGCCTCAAGTACGAGACCTCTTGCTTCTCTGTCAGGATTAGCCTTGAGCTCGAGAATATCAGCTGTAAGAATGATAGTCTCAAGAAGCGTCTCAATTCCCTCTCCGGACTTAGCTGAAACGGGAACAAATTCTGTTGTTCCGCCCCAATCTGTTGAAATAAGGCCATATTCAGTCATTTCCTGCTTAACCTTATCGATATTTGCATTAGGCTTATCTATCTTATTAACTGCTACGATAATCTCAACTTCAGCTGCCTTGGCATGGTTGATAGCCTCAACAGTCTGTGGCATTACACCATCATCGGCAGCAACAACAAGAACTGCGATATCTGTTGATGTAGCACCTCTCATACGCATTGCAGTGAATGCTTCGTGACCGGGAGTATCAAGGAATGTGATCTTCTGGTCATTTACAGATACAGTGTAAGCACCGATTCTCTGTGTGATACCGCCTGCCTCTCTGTCTGTAACGCTTGTCTTACGAATAGCATCAAGAAGTGAAGTCTTACCATGGTCAACGTGACCCATTACGCAGACAACAGGAGGTCTCTTCTTAAGTGTCTCTTCTGCGTCCTCATCCTCTTTAAGAAGCTCCTCGATAATATCAACGGGAATCTCCTTCTCACAGATGATGTCATATTCGATAGCTATATTCTCGGCCTCTTCATAAGTAAGCTCTGTATTAACGGTAGAAATCTGACCTGCCATAAAGAGCTTCTTGATGATTACTGAAGGCTGCATCTTCATCTTCTCAGCAAGTTCCTTGATGGAAACCTTCTCAGGAATTGAGATAACCTTGATCTGCTCTTCGGGTTCTTCAACCTTCTTAACTTCAGGCTTGATGAATCTGCCGACTCTCTTACTTCTCGGCATCATCTCTTCCTGCTCGTATGCAAGATCCTTCTTGTTTCTCTTATCCTTTTCCTGACCGATTCTTCTTCTCTCGTCGTCTCTGCGACCTGAGTTTTCTTTCTGAGGTGCATCGGCAAATCCGCCTCTTGCGCCCTTATCAAACTTATTTCCGGCAAACTTATTGTTGTCGCCCTTGCCCCTGAACTTACCGTTCTGAGCATTGTTTCCGTTATTGTTGTCCCTGCGTGGACCGTTACCCTGAGCATTGTTGTTTCTGGGCCCGCCCTGAGCACCGTTTCTGTTCTGGAATGAATTTCTGTCTCCGTTCTGACGAGGAGTTCTGTTATCTCTTCTGTCGGCACCGTTTCTGTTATTGTTCTGTGCAGGAGCCGCATTTCTCTCTGCGGGTCTTTCTGTTTTCTCCTTAACGGGTGCCTTTACCGGCTGCTTATTCTCAACAGCAGTCTCCTTAGGCTTAACAGCCTGTGTCTCCTGTTTTGCGGGAGCTTCCTGCTTGGCAGATGCCTGCTTCTGAACCGGAGTCTTGGAAATAGAACTGTTTCCGTAACTCTCGAGCTGAGAAGGTGCAGTTAAAGGCTTAATGGGATGATAAACATTCTGTGACTGAGCAAAAGTTCCTCTTCTGTTGTTCTGATTACCGGAATTTCTGTTGTCACGTCTCTGGTTGTTATTTCCCGCATTATTGTTATTCTGGTTCTGATAGCCGCCCATCTTGGAATTTCCGGCATTTGTAACCATTATGATCTTTTTCTTTTTCTTAGGTGCATCACCTGAAGCACTCTGATCGGACGCGCCTTTTGCAGATGCGTCTGTCTTAGCAGGCTTAGCTTCCTTATTGGCATTGGAGGGTGCATCATTTGCACTCTTTTTGCCGAAATGCTTTCTTGCAATTTCCGCCTCATTGTCATCAATCGAGCTGTTCGAACGCTTCGCCTCTATTCCCTTTTCCTGCAAAAAGCTAAGCAGTGCTTTTCCTTCACACCCAAGCTCTGTTGCAAGTTCAGATATCTTAATTTTTGCCATTCACATTTCCTCCAACTAATCTTCTTGTAGTAAGTTCTTTAAAAGCGATTGCGCCAGCCCTTTGTCGGTGATGACAAGGCTTGTTCGAACTCCTTTACCAACTGCATGCCCGAGGCTCTCCATGTCTCCAAAAAAAGCAATAGGCACATTATAATAACTACATTTATCTTTGAACTGCTTCTTTGTGTTATCAGAAGCATCTTCACTCACTATCACGACACATGCTTTGCCGCTGCGGATCGCATCCAATACGGAAAACTCTCCGCTCTTTAATTTCCCGGCCCTTGCACTAAGGCCAAGCAAAGAATAAATCTTTTTACTATCCAATTTACTCTCCGAGCTCCTTATTCATCTGCTCAAGTATGTCTCCGGGAATCTGAGCTTTCAAAGATTTCTCAAGTCCCCTGTTCTTAACTGCTTTTTTTAGACATTCGGCACTGTTACATATATATGCGCCTCTTCCATTCGCCCTGCCTGTGACATCAAGACATATCTCACCTTCGGGAGTCTTGATAACTCTTATCATGTCCTTCTTGTCACGCATCTCTCCGCAGCCTACACACTTTCTTGTTGGAATTTTCTTCTGCATCTTATTCCTCTGCGTCAGTGTCCTCTTCTACTTCAATTTCAGCATCTTCTGCTTCTTCAATCTCAGCGTCGTCTACTTCAACTTCTTCTACTTCTTCGATCTCGCCTTCTTCATACTCCTCATCGTAATCTTCTTCATCATCAAGATAATCTTCCATACGGAATCCGGGAGCATCCTTAGCCTGTGTTTCGCTCTTTATATCGATCTTGTAACCTGTAAGTCTTGCTGCAAGTCTTGCATTCTGACCTTCCTTACCGATTGCAAGTGAAAGCTGATAATCGGGAACGACTACCTTAGCACTCTTCTCATCGGGATCGGCAAATACGGCAACGATCTTTGCGGGTGAAAGAGCATTCTGAATGAGGTTACCGGGGTTCTCATCCCAGTTGATAACATCGATCTTCTCACCGTTAAGCTCATCTACAATAAGATTAACTCTTGCTCCGTTGACACCTACGCAAGCACCTACAGCATCAACATTCGGATTGTTTGAGTATACGGCGATCTTTGTACGGCTTCCTGCTTCTCTCGCGATACTCTTGATCTCTACTGTTCCGTCCTGAATCTCTGCAACTTCCTGCTCGAAAAGTCTCTTTACAAGATCGGGATGAGTTCTAGAAACAAGAATTCTGGGTCCCTTCGAACCGTTCTTTACTTCGAGGACATAAAGTCTGATTCTTGATGTAGGTTTGTAGAAACCTGATTTTGCCTCGCTCTCAACCTGCTCGTTCTCATTGAGAATAGCATCTGCACGACCAAGATTGATGCTGATATTCTTGCCGACATATCTCTGAATAACACCGGTAACGATATCATGCTCTTTCTTGTAATACTCGTTATATATAGCTCCGCGCTCTTCCTCACGAATCTTCTGAAGAATTACGTTCTTGGCATTCTGAGTAGCAATACGGCCGAACTCTT
The DNA here is from genome assembly GCF_000686965.1 of Butyrivibrio sp. AE2005. NCBI lineage: Bacteria > Bacillati > Bacillota > Clostridia > Lachnospirales > Lachnospiraceae > Butyrivibrio > Butyrivibrio sp. AE2005. The sequence continues at coordinate 128,428 of NZ_JMMD01000001.1, read as the reverse complement.
TGGAATTGAGGGGAACATTGACAATATCATCAACCTTGCTCTTCTTGCTGATCTTCTTGGCATCATCAAGAGAGATTTCAAGCATAGGATCCATAACATCATCTGCGGTTTCAACAACTGTTTTCTCAGCATAGCACTTGAAATCACAGTTCTCTCTGTCAACTTCTACCCTGATGTTCTCAGCCTTTCCGAAATTATTCTTGCAGGCTGTGACAAGAGAATTCTCAATAGCATCAAACAGAGAATCCTTGCTGATGTTCTTCTCCTTCTCCAAGAGGTCAAGGGCATCCATTAATTCTTTACTCATCGTAGTCTCCTTCTTTTTCGCCCGGATTAAAAATCCAGAGCAAGCTTAATAACTGATATTTCTTTTCTCAAAAAAGTTTCGTCTTTGTCATTTATAGTTACGGTAACCGAAGTGCTATCGTAGCTCTTAAGTGTACCGGCAAACTCTTTTACTCCGTCAATTGCCTTGTATAGCTTAAGCTCAACTTCCTTACCGAGACTGTTCTCAAAATGTCTGTCCTTCTTAAGCTGCCTTCCCAGTCCCGGACTGCTGACTTCAAGTGTATATGCATCCTCAATGAAGTCATCCACGTCGAGGGCATCGGATAAAGCATGATTTACATTGACGCAATCGTTGATATTAACCCCTTCGTCCTTGTCAATATATGCTCTGAGGTACCACTCTCCGGCTTCCTTCACATATTCGACATCATAAATCCTTACACCGTTTGCCTCCGCAATAGGTGCGAGCAATTCTTCTGTTTTCTTCTCGATATCTTCTTTCCTGGACATTCAATCTCCTTAAATTCAGATATTTCAAATTTCACTTCTTTATTTTTGCCGTCAATGAAATATGAAAAAAATCCGAAACATGCAAAAAGTGGACTCGCGAAAGTCCACTCCTAAAATCAACTACATTATAACTTGCGTCGCGCTGTTTGTAAACAGCTACTTCAAAGAAAAAATCAAGTCACAAAGGACTTGATCTCGGGTTGGGCTGTTAAAAACAGTCTTGCGTACCTCGTAGCGGAATCGAACCGCTGATTCTGCCGTGAGAGGGCAGCGTCTTAACCGCTTGACCAACGAGGCTTAGTAGCTTTGTGTCAGCCGCTGTATCGCGGCGACTTGTTTATATTATCTCATAGTTTGAAATAATGCAAGCACTTTTTTAAATTTTTTTCAAAAAATTTTAAAAAAGTAGCCGTCACTGCCCTTTTTGCGCTGTATATATATGGAAAAAGCCGCATGGAAAGCGGTTTTCTCTTGAACACATCATCCTCTATCATGGTGAAAACGATTGATGCTGTATAACATCACAATCTACAAGAAATCTTAAGATTTTTCGTAGGTATTTCTTAAGATTTATATGATATCCTATCTAAGTCAGCAGGTTTTTCAACAACCATTCTTTGCTGAATTCATGGCTTATCGCCAAATCTATACAATTGAAAGGTGCATATGGGAAAGAAAGATATTGCAGAAAAGCATTTTGAAGAAATCAATAAAATCTTCGCAGACATTGTAAACGGAACATTATTTGGAGGAAATCAAACCATCAAAGAGGACGAACTAATCGACCTCCCACATAAATCACAGTATAAAGCTGATGACGGCAAGTTACACGAACAAAAACGTGATATTGTAAAACGATGGTCAAAAGAAAATGTCATATTTTCCATAATAGGAATTGAAAATCAGACCACAATAGATAAAGACATGGTCTTACGCGTGATCGGTTATGACGGAGCATCATACAGAAGCCAGCTTCTGGAAAAAAATCAATCCAAGCGATATCCGGTTATAACTATTGTGTTATACTATGGAAAAGAGGCATGGAATGCTCCCAGAAATCTCAAAGAAAGATTAGACATTCCAAAATGTCTTGATAAATATGTAAGTGATTATCATATCAATGTATTTGATATCTCTCACATGACCAATAACGAAATCAACACTTTGTTTCATAGCGATTTTAAAATACTTGCCAAATACATGAGTGGGATTACCGACACAGCTGATTATAATGAACAAATCGAGTTTCCTGATCCACTACTAAAAATAATATCTGTCTTAACAGGTAATAACCATTTTGAAATATTACGAGAACGCTTTCCAAAAGGAGGTACTACAATGAATTACTTACTTGATGATGCAATAAACAAAGGTCTGCTTGAAGGAAAAAATGAAGCCAACCGTCAAACAGCAATCAATCTTATAAAAAACGGAGTTTCTTTAGATACAATCATTGCTTCAATTCCGGATCTTCCAAAAGATGAAATTCAAAAGATTTTTGATAGCATCACCCAAAATGAAGCCAAATAATTTCAGGCACCATCCCTGAATTGTGGATGGTGCCTGTTTTCTGCTTATTTACTGAGTTCTGCAAGCAGCGTCTCATAATCCATATCGCCGCACAGCTCTTTGTAATCATACTTGCTGTATTTTGTGGTTATTTTTTTAATTTCTTTTTCGGACATTTTCTTGTCAGTATTGTTATGATATTCGACAAAGCAATCATCTCCATCGGACGCAGCAAGTTCTTCTTCAGAGGGATTTCCGTCACCGTCAAGATCTTTGAAATAGATATATTTTATATAATAATCCGTCGCAATCTCACCTTTATCGCGCTTTGACATAAATGAAGTGTAATGAACGTTATAATCGGAATTATCATTGATGAAAACATTTTTTCTTTCGGCATAGTAATATCCGGAATTAGCGCCTGCTCCATATGCCCAACCATCAATAAGCCTGTGAATATGGCCGTCTTCATATGCAAAAAGCGACACCCAATATCCGGGCCGTCCGAATACAAGTTCAGGAATATCGTCATCATCAGTATATGCAAGATCAAACTTATAGCCGTCATCTGCCATATGATAGATCTTTGCCATTTGAGCATATACCTCTTTATAGTTGTTATACACTCCGTTTTCATTGTTACCAAGAAGATATTTTTTTGCTCCTGCTATTGTTAGATTGCCTTTTAGCTCAGGTACATTTTCTTCATCCAGCTCTGCAATTCCACAGAAACCATTTGATTCATAATCATATTCATGCAAAATAATCTTTTTTCCGCAATATGAAATACACAAAACAGCAATATCCTGATAGCCGTCTGCGTTAAAATCAAAAAAGCCTATATCGTCAATAATTACCGGATATTGTGCATCATCAGATGCTTTGACATAATACCGAATGGTTGTAAGATATTTCCCATCTTTTACGATTTCTAATTCCGTCTCTTCAGGATCAACATTATATGTATAAAAACGCAGAGGACTGTCAAACTGTGTCAAATTCGCATCGAATGTTTTGTCTTTGACGCAAAGATCGTCCCACTGAATCTCATTTGATATCATTACAAGTTCATCATTTTCTTTAGTGAATTTCAAAACTCTGTCGGCGTCTTTTCCATAATGATCATCTGTAGCCATCTTGAATCTGATAGTATATACGTTTCCTTCTTTTTCTCCTGAAACACAACTGCAGTATTTTAGTTCCTTCCAACATACATTCATAAAATAATATGAATCATACTTCTCCAGATAGATCCAATGATTATAATCGTCTCCCCATGTATCCAGATCATCTTTATCGGGAGCATACTCATATCCTGCATGTTTTTTCGTGAAATTCATCATATCAGTCTTTCTAATAACTATAAAAGTGTCAATATCGTAAAGACAATCTTGATGTGTTGCCTCCAGATAGGCTTCTTTCTCGTCCTCACTTATATTTTCTACATTTATTCCTGCACCGTTTTGAAAAACATCTTCCCACTCAATATCCTTGGGGCTGTTAAATCCGTCATCTAAAAAACCGCTATATTCACAAGTCCAGAACAACTGAGCAAATTCAGCCAGTTCTTCATTTGTCAAAGCGTTTTCCACAACCTCGCTTTGGGCTTCGGATGCCGAATCAGCTTCAGATCCGCTTTCCACCGCAGCTGTAGACTGCGCATCCCCGTTCGATGACTTGGCACATCCTGCAAGCAGAAATGCCAGCGCAGCTAACGCAAATATTTTTTTCTTCATTGATTGTCCTTTCGTTGCCCATTACCTAACCCAAAGCATATTATACATAGGCGCAGGCATTTGAACTGTGAAATGTTTGTGTAGTTTGCACCGGCGCCAGGCTGACGGCATACAGCTGTATCTGCTGGTGTTCGGCTATGCGCGGATTTTATTAATTTCAAAAAGCTCGAAAACACTTCCTTTCGACGTTGCTCAAAGAAGTCAGCATTTTCGAGCTTTTTTCTATCATTTCATTAGATCAAAGATACTGATCTGATTGGAGTCGGGAATATCGCCAAGGAGCCCCATGTCTGCCATCTTGTCGATAACTGCCTGAGGGCACTTTGTTCTTTGTTTAAAATCGTCCTTTGAAAGGAACGGACCGTCTTTGGCCGCTTCAACAATCTGATCTGCGGCTTTTTCACCCATTCCGTCTATACTGTTAAGGGCAGGCATAATCTTGTCGCCTATAACCTGAAATTCTCTGGACTTAGCCTTAAAGATGTCGATGGGAAGAAATTCAATTCCTCTCTCATACATCTCCTCAACAAGTCTCATATCGCCGTACTCAGCCTGCTGGGCATTTGAAAGCTCATCCTTCCTGTTTTTGTAATCATTCATAATGGCATGAAGGTGATTCTCTCCCTGGCACATATGCTCGTAGTTAAAGGCTTTCGCTCTTATACTGAACCACGCAGCATAGAATGCCTGTGGAACATAAACTTTAAAATACGCGATTCTCCACGCCATCATAACGTATGCGGCCGCGTGAGCCTTAGGGAACATGTACTTGATCTTTTTACAGGACCAAATATACCAATCGGGCACTCCCGCCGCTATCATCGCTTCTTCCATCTCAGGCTTAAGGCCTTTTCCCTTACGTACGGACTCCATGGTTTTGAAGGAAAGAGACTTATCCATGCCCTTCTGAATGAGATAGATCATGATATCGTCTCGACAGCAGATACATGTATCGATTGTCGCCTTGCCTTCCTGAATAAGCGTCTGCGCATTTCCGAGCCAAACGTCCGTACCGTGTGAAAGTCCCGAAATCCTTATAAGATGGGATAATGACGTAGGTTTGGCATCGATAACCATCTGCATGGCAAAGTCTGTACCGAACTCGGGAAGTCCAAGGCATCCCAGCTTTGTTCCTCCGAGCTGCTCAGGAGTAACGCCAAGAGCGGTCGTATTCATAAACAGACTCATTACATTTTTATCATCCAAAGGAACCAGCTTAGGATCAAGTCCCGTACAATCCTGCAAGAACCTTATCATCGTAGGATCATCGTGTCCCAGAATATCGAGCTTAAGCAGGTTGTGGTCGATCGAGTGATAGTCGTAATGTGTCGTTATCGTTGCGGTTGTCATATCGTTCGCGGGATGCTGAACAGGACAGAATGAGTTAATATCCTCTCCCACCGGCAAAACTATGATTCCGCCGGGGTGCTGACCTGTACCTCTTCTGATACCCGTACATCCCTGGACAATTCTGTTAATCTCGCATTTTCTCTTGCTTGAACCGATACCGTCGTAATATTTCTTTACGAAACCGTAAGCCGTCTTATCCGCAAGAGACGCGATTGTTCCGGCTCTGAAAGTCTGTCCGTAGCCAAAGATAACCTCTGTGTACTTGTGGGCCTTTGACTGATACTCACCGGAGAAGTTAAGGTCGATATCGGGCTCCTTGTCTCCCTTGAATCCAAGGAATGTCTCAAAAGGAATGTCAAATCCGTCTTTGTACAAAAGAGCTCCGCACTTGGGACACCTCTTATCAGGCATATCACAGCCCGAATTACCGCCGTATTTAAGCACTTCTTCCGAGTCAAAATCGCTGTATTTGCACTTAGGACACACATAATGCGGACTAAGCGAATTAACTTCCGTAATTCCCGATGTAAATGCAACAAAAGAAGATCCTACAGATCCACGAGATCCAACGAGATATCCGTCCTCATTTGACTTCCAAACGAGCTTCTGCGCGATAATATACATAACCGCGAAACCATTCTTGATAATGGAATTAAGCTCTCTTTCAAGACGCTCCTGAACTATCTCGGGAAGATCGTCTCCGTATATCTCATGAGCCTTGTCATAACAGATCTTGGTAAGGATCTCATCACTGTTCTCAATGACGGGTGCGCACTTATCGGGTCGTACCGGCGATATGCTGTCACACATATCAAGAATCATCCTGGTATTGTCTATTACGATCTCTTTTGCCTTGTCACCGCCCAGATAATCGAACTCAGCCATCATCTCATCTGTCGTTCTTAGGAAAAGAGGCGATTCTTCCTCGTCATTCATTCCCTTTCCGGCCATGATGATGGTTCTGTATATCTCATCCTCGGGATTAAGAAAGTGCGCATCACAAGTAGCGACAACAGGCTTATTAAACTGTTCTCCGAGTCTTACTATCTCTTTATTTATATTCTTGATATCATCTTCACTGTTTATATCTTCATATCTCTCGGAGTCGATCATAAAGCGGTTGTTTGCGACAGGCTGAATCTCAAGATAGTCATAGAAATCAACAAGTCTTGCGATCTCTTCGGGAGGTCTTCCTTCTACAACCGCGCCATAAAGTTCGCCCGCACAGCAGGCACTTCCGATGATAAGACCCTCCCTGTGCTTTATAAGTTTGCTCTTTGGCACAAGCGGAAATCTTCTGAAATAGTCTACATGCGACTCACTTACAAGTGTATAAAGATTAACCCTTCCAAGCGTATTCTTCGCAAGGATAATACAATGATTCGGGCGAAGGTGCCTGATCATCTCCTTTGTGGGCTTTCCGAGTATGTTTACATCCGTAAGTGTCTCTGCCTTCTGTTCTTTTAGCATGGGCACAAATTTATTGAATATAAGCGCCGTACACTCCGCATCATCGACCGCTCTATGGTGATGTTCAAGAACAACTCCCAGAGTCTTTGCGACAGCATCAAGCGTATGCTTTGCCTGAAGCGGGAAAAAATATCTTGAAAGCCACAAAGTATCGACTGTCGTGTAATCTACGTCTATTCCCAGCTCTTTGCAGTTCTGATTGATGAAGCTTATATCAAACCCTACATTATGTCCTACAAGTACCGCATCCTTACAAAATTCAACGAATCGCGGTATTATGACCTCTCTTGTAGGGGCATCGATGACCATGTCATCTGTGATACTTGTAAGCTTGGTGATCCTGTACGGAATCGGAACCTCCGGATTTATAAACTCAGAGAATCTCTCAAGTATCTCGCCGTTTCTTACCTTTACGGCACCGATCTCGATTATCTTATTCTTAATGGGTGAAAAACCTGTCGTCTCAATATCAAATACAACAAAGGTTGTATCCTCGATAGGCTGTCCCTTATCATTTACAACTATCTCCTTAAGGTCATCAACAACATAAGCCTCAACGCCAAGGATCAGTTTAAAGAAATCTTGTCTCTCGATAGGAGGCTCTCCTGCCTCTTTTCTTCTCTTTTTCTCGGCAGAATAAAGATCTTCCCAGACATGATTTGCATCCGTAAGCGCCTGAACAACGCCGTGGTCTGTGATGGCAATTCCGGGCATTCCCCATTTATAGGCCTGTTTAACTATATCTTTAACTTCGGAAACACCGTCCATATCACTCATCTTGGTATGGCAATGAAGTTCAACTCTCTTTACATCCGCTCTGTCGACACGTTTACTTGTAAAATCGGGAATCTTCTTAACTCCCGCAACAGACTGGATAGAAAGTTCATGGTCAAACTTATCGACCGCCGCGATTCCCTTAAGTTTAAGGAATGCGCCCATCTTGATATCTTTGGTTATCTCGGGAACATCCTCCGTCCTTACGAACATCTTTACAGTGATCGAATCAGTAAAGTCGGTTATATCAAAGATAAGAATACTCTTCTCGTTTCTGATATCTCTCTTATCAAAAAGAATTACCTTACCGTGAACACAGACTTCTCCAAGTTCTCCGACAAGATCCGAAAGTTTCATCGTCTCATCGTCAAAGTCTCTTCCGAAAATAACATCAGGATTATCCGACCTCTTGAAGCTTCCGCCAAAATCTCTTTTTCCGCTCCATTTGCCTTTGGAGAATCCGCCTTCTTTTCCAAAGGCTTTTCCGGCAGGTTTCTCCGGAGCAGTTTTCTTCTCCGCAGCTGCTGTCTTTGCAGCTTCCTGTTCTTCCTTCTGCTTTTTCTTTTCTTCCGACCTCTGTTCGGCGTCCTCAAGCTTTTTGGCCATCTTAGCCGACTCTGCGGAATAATCGGGCTCCTCTGTATTTTTTATAACCTCAATGAATTCCGGAGTTATCGATGCGGTAAGGCCGCACCTTTCATTGATTATCTTTGAAAGAACCCTGACGAGATCCGGCGCTTTTTTCTGCCCGACAACGCTGTCCTCAAGCTGAATTACGATATTGCCGTCCTCAGGATAAAGAAACTGCGCAGAACGAAAAAGACTATACTCCATATGGTCATAGTCCTTTAGTTCAAGCTCAATACTATCTTTGTATATATCAATAAGATTCTTGGGCGTATATTGCGCCGAGAGGGAGAATTTCTCGTAAATCTTGACCGTAAGATCCTGATTTCCAAAAAACTGCTTTTTTATCCCCGTCTCAGCCTTTATAACATCCGCCTTATCAATAAGATTGTTGCTTGATATATATATTCTTATAAAATCCTGCTTTCTTGTTGTAGAGACTTTTTCAACCACAGTCTGTTCCATGATCTCTTTAGTCTTTGCATCAAGCTTAAGCGTAGGAAAAACCTCAAAAAAACTTTTTGACATCTACTCCCTCACACGGAATACTCCGGTTCCCCAAAACTTCTTTCTACAGCACGTCCGATCCTAAAAAAAGCTTATTTCCAGTTATCAAGCTCCTCTTTAAGAACGGCAAGAAGCTCATCTTCTTTAACTTTCTTAATGATCTCGCCCTTTTTAATAAGGAGTCCTTCCCCTATGCCGCCTGCAATTCCTATATCGGCTTCCTTGGCTTCGCCGGGGCCGTTTACGGGACATCCCATAACAGCAACCTTGATATTAAGATCAGGATAGTTCTGAACGAGCGTCTCTGTCTGATTTGCAAGTGAGATAAGATCTATCTTGGTTCTTCCGCATGTAGGGCATGAAATAACTTCTATTCCGCCCTCTCTTATGCCAAGAGTCCTAAGGATTGCTTTTGCAGTCTTGATCTCTTCAACAGGGTTACCCGAAAGAGATACTCTTATCGTATCTCCGATTCCCTTATTAAGGATAATTCCAAGTCCAACCGATGACTTGATATTTCCGCCCCACAAAGTTCCGGCTTCAGTGATACCGACATGCAAAGGATATCTGCATCTCTCAGCAAGAAGTTCATGTGCCTTTACACAAAGCATAACATTTGATGACTTGATACTTACGACCATATTGTCGTATCCGAGTTCTTCGATTATACCTATCTTATCAAGAGCACTCTCAACAAGTCCCTCTGCCGTTACACCGTTATATTTTTCTACAAGATCTTTTTCCAGAGAACCACTGTTAACACCGACTCTTATGGGAATATTTCTTTCTTTTGCACAGGAAACAACAGCTGCGATACGTTCCTTAGAACCGATATTTCCGGGATTGATCCTTATCTTATCGGCGCCGTTTTCCATAGCGGCTATAGCCATCTTGTAATCAAAATGGATGTCCGCAACAAGAGGAATTGAAATCTGTTTCTTTATCTCTTTAACAGCTTCCGCAGCTTCCTGAGTCGGAACAGTGCATCTGATGATATCGCAACCTGCGGCTTCAAGCTCGTGAATCTGCGCAACCGTCGCTTTGACATCCTCTGTTCTTGTATTTGTCATAGACTGTATGAGAATAGGATTGCCTCCTCCTATCACTCTGTCGCCTATCTTTATGACTTTAGTATTATCTCTGTATGCCATAATAATTCTCCCAATAATCAATCATTACCTTGTAAATTTGGTAATATCGTTAACTAAAACAAATACCATAAGCGCTATAAGAAGCATCATTCCAACCATGTGCACAACGCCCTCTTTTTCAGGCGGTACAGGCTTTCCGAATATCACTTCTATAAACTGGAATACAAGTCTTCCGCCGTCAAGCGCAGGGAAAGGAAGAAGGTTCATGATTCCCAGATTCACAGACAGAAGAACCGTAAGCGACAGCATTACAACAATGACCGCCGATGCGCCGTATGGCTTAACTTCTTCATAGGTATCATCAACAATCTTGACCATACCTACAGGCCCCGAAACATCATCCTTCGAAAGTTTGCCCTGAACCAAAAGAGCAAGGCTTCTGTAAGTTGCTATAAAATTGTATCTTACAGTGTACCATGCATATTTAAGAGACTCAGGACCTTTAACATCCTTGTACTCACCAAGATACACGCCCATGTAATAGCGCTTGTTTTCCTCGCTGAACTTAGGTGTGAGCACAGTCTTCTTAACTTCACCGTTTCTTTCATAAACAATATCCATCGGTGAACCTTCGGCAAACTGGGAAATAAGCATTATCTCGGATGACATATATACCTTCTCGCCATCTATGCTTATGATCGTATCTCCGGCTTCCATTCCCGCTTCCTGAGCTGCAGAATCCTCGGTAAGCGCCTTTATTGTAGGCATATCCCAAGGAGATAAGTTCACAAGAACAACCGCCAAAATATAAGCGATTATAAAGTTTGCAAACGGTCCTCCAAACAAAGTTGCAATCCTGCGCCACACGGGTGCACGCAAAAATGAATGTTCATCATACCCTTCTTTTTCTTCTTCAACAGGATCCATTCCGTCAAAAACGCAAGCTCCTCCTATCGGGAGAAGTTTAATGCTGTAAAGAGTATCTCCTTTTTGTTTCTTCCAGATTGTCGGTCCCATTCCGACAAAAAATTCATTTACACGAATCCCACCGGATTTAGCTATTATAAAATGTCCGAATTCGTGTGATGTAACCAAAACTCCAAATATTATAAAAAAGATCACTATACTGGCTATCATTATTTTTCCTCAAATTCCATATTTTGTGCCAAGAAACTCATAAACTTCCTTCTCGGTATCAAGTATTGCAGACACATCCGGATTTTCTATCTTGTTATGATGTGCCATCGCTTCTTCTATCATATCGAATATTTCAAGATATCTGATATCACCCTTTAAAAATCTTCTGACTGCCATCTCATTTGCCGCATTAAATACAGTAGGCATGCTGCCTCCCGCATATGCCGAGTCAAATGCAAGCTTAAGACCTCTAAAGGTATCAGTATCGGGCTTTTCAAAAGTAAGACTTCCAAGTTCAAAAAGATCCAGCCTCTTCTCTGCCATAGGACGTCTGTCCGGGTAAAAAAGAGCATACTGAATCGGAAGTTTCATATCAGGTACTCCGAGCTGCGCAATAACAGCACCGTCAACATACTGAACAGCACTGTGAACTATGCTCTGGGGATGAACCAGAACTTCGATATTATCAAGGCTCACATCAAAGAGCCATCTTGCTTCCATAACTTCAAGTCCCTTATTTACAAGAGATGATGAATCTATCGTAACTTTTGGGCCCATATCCCAATTGGGATGTTTAAGCGCATCAGCCGCTGTCATAGCAGCGAGTTCTTCCCTCTTCTTTCCTCTGAAAGGGCCACCGCTTGCGGTAAGAAGGATTTTCTCAACCTTATCTTTGGGCTGTCCCACAAGGGACTGGAAAATAGCACTGTGCTCACTATCAACGGGAAGAATCTGTACATTCTTCTCCTTAGCAAGAGGCATGATAATATGTCCCGCACAAACAAGAGTCTCCTTGTTCGCAAGAGCTATGTCCTTTCCGCTTTCAATCGCCTTTATAGTAGGTCTTATTCCGATCATTCCGACAACCGCAGTAAGAACGGTATCTGCTTCGGGAACAGAGACCATCTCAAGAAGTCCGTCCATTCCGGACATAACATTTATACCGGTATCGGCTATTTTCTCCTGAAGCTCTTTTGCCGCTTCCTGATCAAACATACAAACATATTTGGGATTAAACTCCCTGACCTGCTGCTCAACTTCATTAACTCTCTTGTTTGCCGCAAGTCCCACAACTTTAAGCTCATCTTTATTATTTCTGACAACATCAAGTGTCTGTGTTCCAATGGATCCCGTAGATCCAAGTAATACTATACTACGCATCTTTTCTCTCTTTTTATACTCCTATATAACTTAAAAAGGAAAAGAGCCGCCGATCTAACTGCCTGCGACTCTCTAATGCCTTGCCTTATAACAAACGGTATAACACCGCAGCCAAAAAATATACACATGGTATCACAAAAATAACACTGTCAAAACGATCCATGATACCACCGTGTCCCGGAATAACATTTCCGTAATCTTTGATATTGTGGTCTCTCTTAATCCCCGATGCAAGAAGGTCTCCCAGTTGTCCGATAATACTTCCCACAAAAGTAATAATTATCATAACAACAAGGAATTTTATGTCATGTATTTTTTGAATATATACAACATATCCAATTATAAATCCCACTATTACCGAGCCGAGTACACCACCTACCGCGCCTTCGATCGTTTTCTTCGGTGAAAGAACAGGTGCGAGCTTGTGTTTGCCAAATGCTCTTCCCACAAAATAAGCACATGTATCACTTACCCATGCAATAAAAGGCACCCATGCAAAAATCCATCCGTAATCGGAACGAATCCTTAACAGGAATACAAAAGACATGTTGACCGGCGCGTATACAAAACTAAAAAAAGCCGACATTGCCTTTGTAGATGTAAACCTTGGAAATGTCAGAACATAACATGCCATTATCAGGAAAAAGGCAAACATCAATGAAAAAATATAATACCTGTAATCTCTTAACACTATCATCTGAAGATAATGTACTACTATCGATATATATCCGCAAATTTCAAGCGAATTATATTTTTTTTCGGAGTCATGAACTCCGGTAGCTTTCGTAAGCTCATTATAACTGACAAGTGAAACGGCAAAAAGCACGCCTGCCAGAAAATATCCCCCCGAAATCAGAACCGCCGCAAGCCCAATAGCTATCACGATTCCGCTAATCACTCTCGTTTTCAATGCTCTATCCCCGCTTATTCAATCTGATCCTGCTTGAGACCTCCGAATTTACGGTTTCTGTTCCCATATGCTTCTACTGCCTTTTCAAGTTCGGCCTTATTAAAATCAGGCCAAGCGACAGGCGTAAAATAGAACTCCGTATAAGCAAGCTGCCACAATAAATAGTTTGATACTCTCTGCTCATTGCAGGTTCTGATCAAAAGATCGGGATCCGGCATATATTCAGTATCAAGATTTGAAGCTATCATATCTTCTGTAATCTCTGAAGGATCAAGTTCTCCATTTTTTACCTTGTCCGCAAGTTTAACGACGGATCTTCTGATCTCGTCTCTGCTTCCGTAATTGATGGCAATGGTGAAAGTAAGTCCTGTATTTCCCGCAGTCGTCTCCTCAAGGTTTTCAATAGCCTCAATGATATCCTTTGCAAGAGCACTTCTGTCGCCGATAACACGACATCTTACATTGTTCTTCATTGCTTTCTTTATACTTGTTTTAAGGTAATTACGTAAAATCGTCATGAGAGCAGAAACTTCTGCCTCAGGACGACTCCAGTTTTCTGTTGAAAAAGCATAAACCGTAAGATATTTGATGCCCATATCTCTGGCATCTACCAAAATATCCTCAACAGCTTTTGCCCCCCTCACATGTCCGGCATTTCTGGGAAGTCCCTTTGCCTTTGCCCATCTTCCGTTTCCGTCAAGAATTATCGCTACATGTGCAGGTATATTTTTATTTTCTTCCATAATACAATTTCCCACTTATCGGAAATCAAACAGTCATGACTTCCTTGTTCTTCTCTTCTACAGCTGCATCAATATCCTTAATGAACTTATCTGTTACCTTCTGAAGTTCATCGTTAAGATCGTTGATCTCATCCTCGGATACGTCAGAGCCCTTAAGCTTCTTAAGTGCATCATTACCGTCACGTCTTACATTTCTGACTGCAACCTTTGCATCTTCACCCTTCTTGCGGATATCTTTTGCAAGCTGCTTTCTTCTTTCCTCAGTAAGCTCGGGGAAAACAAGTCTGATAACGGCACCGTCGTTGCTGGGAGTAATACCCAGATCCGATGTCATTATTGCTTTCTCGATATCCTTGATAAGTGTCTTATCCCAAGGTGCAATCTGAATAATACGTGCTTCCGGAACAGAAACGTTACCAACCTGCTGAAGAGGTGTGGGTGTTCCGTAATAATCAACCTTTATCTTATCAAGCACATGTGGATTGGCTCTTCCTGCACGAATAGAAGCCAGATCCTCCTTGAGAAAATCATAAGACTTCTGCATCTTGTCGTTGTATTCTTTAATTCTTTCGTTCATAAATATGCCTCCGTTATTTCAGTACCCAAAACGTCAAACAGTAACAGTCGTGCCGTTAAAGTTGCCGTTGGCGGCGTTTACAATGCTTTTTTCCTCTTGAAGAGCAAATACTCTCATAGGAATCTTGTTATCTCTTACCATTATTGAAGCTGTCATATCAACAACCTGCAAGTTCTTGGCAATAACTTCGTCGATAGAAACCTCAGTATATTTCTTTGCATCGGGATTTGTGGCAGGATCGCTGTCATATACACCGTCAATGGCTTTTGCAAGCAAGATGCAATCAGCCTCTACCTCTATTGCGCGAAGAGCAACTCCCGTATCTGTTGAGAAATAAGGATGTCCCGTACCTCCCGCAAAAAATACAACCATTCCCTTAGCAAAATACTTATTAGCTCTGTCTTTGGAAAAGAGCTTGGTAAATGAGCCGCACTCAAAAGGAGTAAGTATATTTGTCATCATTCCTTCACTTCTGAAAATCTCAGAAACATAGATGCAGTTCATTATGGTTGCAAGCATTCCTATCTGATCCGCTTTTACACGGTCGATATTTTCGCTGGTTCTTCCTCTCCAGAAATTACCGCCTCCGATAACAATTCCAACCTCGGTTCCTTTCTCGGTAAGTTCTTTAACCTGAAGAGCAACCTTTCTGACAGTTTCCTCGTCAAATCCTGTCTTCTTGTCACCTGCGAGTGCTTCACCACTTAGTTTTAATAATATTCTCATAATCTCTCCAAATACTTATACTACTTATCTGTTTTTAAGTCCCTCGAAGAACTCTGAAGGATTTACATCAGCATATGCCTGTGAGCACATACCTTCAATAACAGCACCGTTATTGATCTGCACTGACTGAGACTTGATATTACCCATAACGATGGCTGTTGTATCAAGAACAACAGGTCCATGCACGTCGATATCACCCTTTACAGCTCCTGCGATAACTGCGCTTGAACCAAAGATGTTTCCTACGATAACAGTGCTCTGTCCAACCTTTACACTGCCTTTACTCTTAACCTCACCTGTGATTCTTGCCGACTCGGCATAAATCTCTGCCGCATCCGAATCACCTACGATCTCACCTGTAACATTGAGTTTGCCGAGGCACTTAACATTACCGTTGATCTTACCGATAAGATCAAGAGATCCTGTTGTCTGCAAATCTCCTGTAAGTATCATTCCTTCTGTAATGCTGGCAGTTTCATCTGTAGGTGTCTGCTGATCAAATTCCATAGTTTCTTCTCCCCCGTTAATAGTATTTTTATCTGTAGCATTGCTCTCTGCAATGTACTCATCGATATTAGAATCATTAATAGCCTCAAGCGCGCTCATCGGCTCACCCTCTTTTACCTCTGACGCCGTCTGTGCTTCGATAAGCTGTTCAAGCGCACGCTCTTCACTTATCTCTTCAGTCTGTTCCTCAGAAGCCCCTTCATTTAAATTTTCTTTATCGGAAGTTTCAACATTGAAATTCTCTTCTTCAGTCTCTGCTCCCGTATTTTCAGAATTATCAAGAGTCTGCTCCGACTCTTCAGATAAACTCTCTTCCTCGTTCACCACATCATCAAGCTTGATTTCATCAAGACGATCAAGCATACTGTCAAGATCCACGTCTTGAGCTCTGACAGTTTCCCCATCAACACTTTCCTTATCAAGAACCCTTGTCTCATCAGCCTTATCATCAGGCATGAGTGTGTTAACTGCTTGGGATAAATCGCTCTTTAGCTCAGAAAAAAATCCCATTGTTTCTCCTCCGTTCACTTTTTCTTGTTAATACTTTTATTTGATATGTTGAACCGGTAACGTATTATCTGTTATCGGAACTATCACGGTATCATCCATAGCCTTGATATCTCTTATGATATCAGGCAAAGCGTCAACGGTACTACGCTTGTCTGCAGCGTCATGCATTAACACGATGCAGTGTTTAAATTTGGGAACATTATCTACTATATTAGCATAAATCGACTCTTTGGTGTTGCCCGCTTTGTCATCTTTCGCAGAAATATTCCAGTCATAGAAAGTTGCGTCGGTTCCTTCCAAAAAGTCCTCAAGCTCCTTGATGTCAACCTTGCTGACAGCATTGGAACTTCCTCCGGGAAATCTGTAATACTTGGCCCAGACACCCGTAGTCTGGTATAAAAATATTCTTAGTTTGTCAAAATCCTCTTTAAATGAATCCAGGGATGAGTAAATCTCAGCATATTTGTGGCTGTAGGAATGCATTCCCAGCGTATGCCCTTCATCGACTATCCTCTTATAGGCATCGACATACTTGGCATCGGGTTTCCCGCACACAAAAAAAGTGGCCTTTACATCATTCTCTTTTAAAATATCCAATATCTCTTCGGTATAAATACTCGGACCGTCATCGAAAGTAAGATATACATATCTTGTACCCTCGATATCCTCGGGATTAAGAGCTCCGCTGGTATCGACATCGGAATAATCCTGCTCAAATCCACCCGCCTCGGCATCCGGAACGTTATCTGTTTCCGCTTCCGTATCCGGTTGCACGGCAGAAAGAATCGAAAGTTCGCTTCCATACCTCTGTCTGTACCATTCAAGATCCGCAGTGCTCTGCTTATACTTGGCATTTAACCTGTCATACCTCACGGAAAGAATAACACAGATACATGTGGGAATAATACACGCCGCTACAACGGTTATCACAATGCCCCTGCGAAGACGCTTTATCTTTTTACTATATACTTTATTCTTACGACTCCTATCCAACATCCGTGTGTGTCTCTTTCATACCGTAAATGTATAACCAGTGAATAGTATAGCATATAAACGCCGCGGCAAAAAGAGAAAAATAAGAGCCTTCCAACAGATGAAAGGCTCTTTGCTATCATATTTTATTAAATTCTTCGGCAATGGCATCAAGGAATTCTTCGCTTCCAAGTTTAACAGGATTGGGAAGAGATGTTATAAGAGCAAGATCTCCCGTCATACGACCTGATTCGATAACGGAAAGCGTTGCCTTCTCCATCTTATCAGCCCAGGCCATAAGCTCTGAAATGCCGTCAAGTTCTCCCCTCTTACGAAGAGCACCTGTCCATGCAAAAATAGTTGCTACAGGGTTTGTTGATGTAGGCTCACCCTTTAAATACTTGTAATAATGTCTCTGAACCGTTCCGTGAGCAGCCTCATATTCATAAACACCTGTAGGTGATACAAGAACAGATGTCATCATTGCAAGTGATCCGAATGCGGATGAAACCATATCACTCATAACGTCACCGTCGTAGTTCTTGCATGCCCAGATGAATCCGCCCTTTGACTTCATAACACGGGCAACCGCATCATCTATAAGTGTGTAAAAATATGTAATGCCGGCCTTTTCAAAGTCAGCCTTAAACTCCTTTTCAAAGATCTCATCAAAAATTTCTCTGAATCTTCTGTCATAGGTCTTACTGATGGTATCTTTTGTTCCGAGCCAAAGCTCTTTCTTCTCTGCAAGTGCATACTTAAAGCAGGCTCTTGCAAAGCTTCTGATTGAGGCATCCTTGTTGTGAATACCCTGAATGATTCCGGGCTCGTCAAACTCATGGATGGTCTCTCTTATCTCTTTTCCGTCGGCACCTGTAAATACAAGTTCTGCCTTACCTGCACCGGGAACTCTGATCTCAACATTCTTGTAAACATCACCGTATGCATGTCTTGCAAGTGTGATAGGCTGCTCCCATGTTCTTACGTTGGGCTCGATTCCCTTAACCATGATGGGTGTACGGAAAACGGTTCCGTCAAGAATGGCTCTGATGGTTCCGTTAGGACTCTTCCACATCTTCTTAAGCTTGTACTCAGTCATTCTCTCATTATTGGGAGTAATTGTAGCGCACTTAACGGCAACACCGTACTTAAGTGTTGCATTTGCACTGTCAATCGTGACCTGATCGTCAGTCTCATCTCTATATTCAAGTCCAAGATCGTAATATTCGCTCTTAAGATCGATATAAGGAAGAATGAGCTTATCCTTTATCATCTTCCATAAAACTCTGGTCATCTCATCGCCGTCCATCTCAACGATGGGGGTAGTCATCTGTATTTTTGCCATATTCGCCTTTCCTTTCAAATTATTTTCATTCAAACATTTCAAGAAGTCCCTTGTCCACCATATTCTCATATGCGTTGATCATATGCTGGTTTGCAAGTTCCTCCGCTTTATCCGGATTGTTCTCCTTGATGGCTTCCATTATATATTTGTGCTCAACATTGGAAACCGCACCTCTGCTGCTTGAAAGAGTCTTCTGTCTGACTCTCCATACATACTGGTGGTAATCCTTAAGAAGATGCTCAAGCATCTTTGAATTGCATGCTTCATATAAAATATTGTGGAAACGGTTATCAAGTTCCGCCATCTGCTCCATATGGCCTCTTGCGGCATGGAACTCGGCAAGATATATGTTCTCTTCCATTTCCTCAAGTTGCTCTTTTGAGATATTTTCGCAGGCCCATCTTGCGCAGAGTCCTTCAAGCTTTGATCTTATCATATAAATATCTTTTATGTCTTTAACCTTTATTCCGGTGACATAAGCGCCCCTGTTGGGGATAATCTGAATAAGACCTTCAAGTTCAAGCTGTCTGAACGCCTCTCTTACCGGAGTTCTGCTGACTCCAAGTTCCTGACCGATGGCTACTTCTTTGAGCTCCTCGTGATCCTTATATTTGCCATTTAAGATATCTTCACGGATTCTATGAAAAACTCTTCCTCTCAGGGAATATTTGTCTGTAACTTCATGTTTTACGTCTTGATTTTCCATATTTTCCCTCATCATTTAGAGATTTCGATAACTTCTCCATCTCTGATTTCAATGCCAAGTTCGGCACAAACCTTTTCTATCTCTCTTACAAGCTCATCATCCGTCATAACGGTTACTCTTCCGCCTGCGTATTCGCCGTCAACCCATGCTTTTATCTTGGTAACAACAGGTGAATTCTTGGAAAGAGCGTGTTCTTCTTTGAGTTTGTAATGTACATTCATCCAATGTGCGATGCCCGCAAGGCCGGATGTATTGGAAACAGCACTTACAGGAGGTCTGTTAAGGAACTTATCCGTATCGAAGATATTGTAAATTTCCTCATTTTTAAGAAGACCGTCCGCATGGATACCTGCCCTTGTCACATTGAAATTCTTTCCAACAAAAGGTGTATTTGCGGGAACCGTAAATCCTATTTCTTTCTCATAATACTCGGCAAGTTCGGTAATAACCTGAGTATTCATGCCATTAAGCGTTCCCTTGAGCTGTGCGTACTCAAATACCATAGCTTCAAGAGGCGTATTACCTGTTCTCTCACCGATTCCGAAAAGAGAAGTATTGACTGAAGAACAGCCATAAAGCCACGCTGTCGTTGAATTGGTAACAGCTTTATAGAAATCGTTGTGTCCGTGCCACTCGATAAGTTCACACGGAACACCAGCGTTTGTATTTATCGCATAAATTATGCCCTGTACACTTCTGGGAATAACCGCACCGGAGAAGTTAACTCCGTATCCCATTGTATCACACGCACGGATCTTAACGGGGATTCCGTATTCTTCCTTGAGCTTCATAAGCTCTACGCAGAACGGAACAACAAATCCGTAAATATCTGCTCTTGTGATATCTTCAAGATGGCATCTGGGGCTGATTCCCGCCTCAAGACAGGATCTTATTACACTGAGATAATGATCGAGTGCCTGTCTCCTTGTCATCTTAAGTTTTAAGAAAATGTGATAATCCGAGCAGGAAACGAGAATACCTGTTTCCTTCATTCCCATCTCTTTTACAAGTTTGAAATCTTCTTCACTAGCTCTGATCCAGCTGGTAACTTCAGGGAATTTGTAACCTCTTTCCATACACTTATATGCCGCATCGCGGTCGCTCTTACTGTATAAAAAGAACTCACTCTGTCTGATCATGCCGTTCGGGCCGCCAAGCTCATGAAGCTTGTCATATATGGTAACAATCTGCTCAGTTGTATACGGAGCTCTTGACTGCTGTCCGTCACGGAATGTAGTATCCGTAATCCATATATCCTTAGGCATATTATGGGGAACAATCCTGTCATTAAAAGGAATCTTCGGAATTTCCTCATAAGGAAACATATTTCTGAAAACGTTTGGTTTCTCCACGTCGTCAAGAATATACATATGCTCCTCGATCTGGAGCAGGTTATTCTTGTCATTCATGGTCACCGGTCTGTTCTGAAATGCACTTGTATCGTTCATAGTAAAGTAAACCTCTCTCATATGTACAATAGCTAACCTCGTATAATTGTATACAATCATACGAGGTGTGTCAAGGCGCGTATCTTAACAAAAAACCCTTAGCTGCAGTAGCCAAGGGTATTGTTTTAAATCTTTACAGATATTAGATTTTTTTCAACTCTTATCAGCAGTAAATCTGGCAAGAACGCATAGTCTCAAGAGCCGCAAGATGCTTTTCTACAGTAACGCCCGCGCAGCAATCCTTATCTACACTGATCTTAAGCTCAGGCATGTTTGCCTTAAGTAAAAGAGCATTTGAAACAACACAGATGTCTGTACAAAGTCCGATAAGCTCAACTTCGATCTCTTCTTTTTCATATATATCTTTGATGGCCTTTGCAAGTTCCACAGAGCCGAAAGTAGGCTTATTTATAAATGTTGCTCCCTCGACTTCTGCAGCAACGGTCTTGTCAAGCTCCCATCCTTCTGTATTTTCAACACAGTGAACCACGGGAAGATTCTTTCCCTCCTGAGTGTCCATGTAGTTCTCCTGATGAGTGTCTCTTGTTACAAAGATATCTTTTTTATCATATTTCCTTATTTTCTCAACAACAGCAGGAACAATGGCAACCGCCTCCTTTGTTCCAAGTGCTCCATCAACAAAATCTTTTTGCATGTCAACAACAACAAGTATTTTTCTCATTTCTCTTTTCCTCTTTCCTCAATTACTTTCGTATGCCAAAAAAGAACTAAATCAGACTTTTTCGGCTCTTGCGGTAGCGATGATATCGCTTCCGGTCCCCGCGACATTTTTTATTATAACATCTCCGATCGAAACAGGGGCATTAACACAACTTTTATTAATCTCATCCATAACGGCAAAAATCTTACCCTTTGGAATATCACTTTTTGTCTTAACGGAAACTCTACTCTTGTCGCTTCCGGCAACCTTAACGGTGCTTGTAACTATCCTTGTGGGATTTACAACTTCTTTCCTCGCATAAATATCGCCTTTTGGACAGGTATTCCCGGATACCGATATAACCTCTCCGTTTTCAATAGTAACCGAAAGCAAGCATCCATTCGGACAACCTATACATGTAAGTTCTCTGTTCTCCATAGTCATAGCCTCCGTGTTCTTTGAATGAATAAAATTATCTGTCCAATCAGAAACGCCTCCCTGCATTTATTATACAAGGAAGCGTCAATAGAAAAAAGTAATCTTATATTCAAAATTTTAATCCGTCTGCATGTCTTTGAGCTTGTTTGCCTGCATGAATATTTCACCGAGGATTCCTTTAAACTCATCAAATTTCTCTACAGCATCATCCGAAGATTTAACACCCTGATTGGAAAGAGAAGCAACTTCTTCACTGGTTGCGGACAGATTAGAGATGGAATCGTTGATCTCAGTGGTAGAAGCTGCGATCGACTTCATACCTTCTCCGATTTCCTCGAATCTTGAAAGCATCTCGGTTACATTTACATTGATGCTGTCGAAGTTTTCGCCGACTGTACCAATCATTTCATTTTGCTCGGCAACACTTTTTACCGTATCGTCAATACTTGCCATTGCTTTCTGCACATCTTCCACAAGCTCGGTGATAATGCCTTTTATCTCATTTGAAGCCGTATTTGTCTCTTCAGCGAGTTCACGAACATCATTTGCAACAACCGCAAATCCTTTACCTGCATCTCCCGCTCTTGCCGCTTCTATGCTCGCATTAAGCGCAAGCAGGTTTGTTTGCTTCGAAATAGACATGATGGATCCGACGATTTTTTGCACTTCCTGAACCTTGTTGATAACTGCCTGAGTGGCTTCTACCGTGATCTTGCTCGCATTTTCAACATTTGCTGATTTTTCTTTTAAAACTGAAATGACCTGTACGCCCTCTTTAACTGTCTTCTGCGTGCTCTCGGACGCTTCTGTCATCTCTTTTCTGTGCATTTCTGTTGTCTCGGTCTCTTCCTGAATCTGCTGAACCTTCTGTGCCTGAGTGGTTACGGACTGTGCCGTACTCTCCATACTGCTTGCAATATCCTGCATTCCCGCATGCTGGGCATCCATGATATTCTGAAGATCAACCATATCGCCTTGTGATTTATTAAAAAGCTCCGTGATCGCATTTGCGATTTCTGCCATTGAATTGCCTGTTTCAAGAGTTTTTTCGGCATTCTTGGTAATCTTGGCATTGTTTTCTTCATTGAACATTGTAAGAAGAGTAACCGTGCATAAGCATGCGATAAATGCAAGTCCCAACGTGATTGCTGCAGGAATCAGCTCAAGATTGAACTTGCCTGTTACCACGGTATTTTTTATACATGTGATAATAAAAGAAACTATTATTGCACTAATTCCGAATTTACAAAGACGGACATTCAGATAAATAATACTGCAGATAAGTATCGGAAGGCCGAACGCAAAGTATATCAGCGACTCCTCCGCGATCAGTATCACAAAATAAAATATGGTCGCTCCGCCCATTATCATTATGGAGCCCTTCTTTTCATAAGGATACTTAAAATTTCCCAACGCACATATTCCCGCGCAAAAGAAGGCATCGATGATAATTGATATTCTGCCTATGGTCGCCCCGTATTGAAACAAAGAAAAAACTGTGAGCAAAAGTCCGCTCAATATGATGATGATTGTTACGTAAAAACTGTTATTATTGGCTCTCTTATACTGTTCTGAATTCATAAAAACATCCCTTTCACATACAATCTCATTGTTTTTAACACACTAAAATTGTATCATGAAAGGGATTTGGATAACGTTATTGCGAATATTAAATTATTATAAAAAGAACTTATGCATCACACCTGATGCTATCATGTTTCCGCGGCGCTTACCACTTCCACAATTTTCTTGTTTGAATTTTTTACGATAAACAATCCGACTGCCACCGCAGCAACTCCCACAATTCCAAAGACAGGATTATTGAGCGATTGAGCCATCTGCTCTGTCGCATATTTTGTCAAAATAATCGAGACAAAGTTTATTGTAAAATGTGCAAACATTGAAGGGAATATGCTTCCGCCATAGTATGTCAAAAGGCACAATATCGCTCCCAAAGCTCCTGTTGTAAAGAACTTAATGAGATCCATATGGAACAATCCGAATAATACAGACACGATAAGAACCGAATAAACAGGTTTTAATTTATCTTTTAATGCGCTAAACAATACTCCTCTAAAAAACATTTCTTCCGCTATTGCCGGTGTAAGAGCCACACAAACGGTTACAAGAATAACATTTTGCGAATAGAATTTCATAAATGTATCGACAAGCCTTTCATTCACCGTTATTCCTGTCACCTTCATAATAGCATCTCCAAGAATCGACGCTATTAAGAATCCGCCGATTCCGGTAAGAACTCCTCCCACCAAACTAAGAGGACTACACTTGTTAAAGGAATATACCTTCTTAAGGTCTTTCTTTGCATATACAAAAAACGCAACAGGTATTCCGACCAGTATCAGAAACTGACTTAAAGGCATTCCCACAAGTTCATACTTTGCTTGAATCAATGCCCCGAGCAAGAAATATATCAATATAACAACAGGAAATATAAAGCACAGATCACCGATTGTAACAGGCATACCTTTCTTTATGTTACTTCTCTTTTCAAAAAGAGAAATTGCATTTTTCCCATCTCCAAACAAAAGATTCTCGCTGTTATAAGCTTTTGAAAGAAACAGTATCGCCAATACCGAATACAGTACCATACTGCATAAAACCAATAGAAACATTGAATAATCAAGTTTAAAATTAAGTGCATCTCTAATCAAAACCGATACATTGAGTACCGGAAC
This sequence comes from Butyrivibrio sp. AE2005, assembly GCF_000686965.1. Classification (NCBI taxonomy): domain Bacteria; kingdom Bacillati; phylum Bacillota; class Clostridia; order Lachnospirales; family Lachnospiraceae; genus Butyrivibrio; species Butyrivibrio sp. AE2005. The sequence continues at coordinate 104,029 of NZ_JMMD01000001.1, read as the reverse complement.
AATCGCAATATATTGATTAAGTTCAACGGTAGGTGACATCGAACCATAACCAAGAAACATCAGTACGATCATTACGGGCGACATATAACTGTTCGCTTCCTTGTATGACTTGGCAAAACATGTAAAGCACATGAAAATTGCGCTCATAAACAATGCAGTTACGATTATAACGGGAAACGTAATCAGCATTGCCGAAATAAAAGAAGAAAACTCAATATTGAATCCGCCCATCATTCCTGCTATTTTTGACTGTTCAATAAAAATAATGAAAACAGCGGACATAGACAATATATTAAGAATTGCCGTAACCACTCCGCACATTGCCGCCGTAAGAGTTTTTGACAAAACTATATACTTACCCGAAACAGGCAGCATCAAAAGCGTCTCAAGCGTTCCTCTCTCTTTTTCTCCGGCAGTCAGATCTATACTTGGATGCATAACACTTATAAGTATTGATAGAATGATCATCATGGGCAAGATCATTCCCATGAGCATCCCCGCCATCTGCTCATCACTCGACAGTCCGCTCTTCTCAAAAGAAATCGGATTCAAAAAGCTGTTTGTATCAAGCCCTGCATTCTCTACATTTTTTTGGACAATATCATCCGAAATGCTGTCCACGGCTTTTCTCACCTTATCCATAGCATCCGATGACTCATTTACGGATTCCATGTAAAAAGCCTTAACGTCCATTTTTTCATCTATATCGGTTATCTCGATATATGCATCAAATTCTTTATCATCGATCTTATTTTTGCATTCCTCTTCACTTATCTTTTTATCTGAAATTTCATAATTTATGCTGTAAAGCTGTTCTTCACTTCCGTCTTCTTCATTTTTCTCTACAGCATTTTCCTTTAACACATTTTCAAGATTCTCTGCATCAAATCTTGAACTCTCATTATATACGACAATGTCGTATACTCTATCATTATTTCCGTCAACCATGCTTGCTATCGCCATAGAAACAACCATGATAAGCGGATAAACGATCACAGGAACAAACACCATCATCATAATCGCTTTTTTATCTCTGAGAACATCACATACTTCTTTTAAAAACAGTGTCTTAATAATCTTCCACTTATTATTCATTAGCCGCACTCTCCATCTTGTTTTCTATAAGCTTTCTAAACACTTCTCTTAAATTCTGTGATCCGGTATCTTTCTTCAAATTATCGAAAGAATCATTACATACTATTTTTCCTTCGTTTATCATAACAATCCTGTCGCACAGATACTCGGCTTCTTCCATGTAATGCGTTGAATATATAACTGTTTTTCCCTTCTCTTTTTCCGCCTTCATAAAATCAATGATCGCGGAGGAACTGAGGATATCAAGTCCAAGCGTAGGCTCGTCAAATATATATATTTCAGGATCATGGATAAGGCACCTTGAAATGGACGCTCTCTGCATCTGGCCCGTGGAAAGCTTGTCGATTCTGTTGTCCGCAAACTTCTCCATTCCCAAAACATTTATTATCTCTTCCGTTCGCCTGTCTATAGCTTCATCTTCCATACCATAGACACGCCCGTAAAACTTTAGAATCTCTCTTGCCGAAAATCTACCGTAAAGCTTTGTATTGGCAGACAAATAACCGATATGTCTTTTAAGATTTTCACCACGGACTGTCTCTCCGTCGCCCGCAATAACAGACACCTCACCTTCCGTCGGAGCCATAAGTCCCGCAAGCATCCTTAAAAGCGTAGTTTTTCCCGCACCGTTAGGTCCAAGAAGCCCCACTATTTCTCCTTTCTCCGCTTCAAAAGAGATATCGTCAACCGCATTAAATTCAATCTTCCTGTTTTTTTGAACTGTTTTGGTAAAAGTTTTTACAAGATTTTTTGCTCTGATCATATTTGCCCCTTTTCTTCAAGAATGTAATTTTTTAAGCAGCGGCATTATCCTCAACTGCACTTGTACCTTCACGCTTTGCAATAGCTTTGATGATAAGTCTTGTAAGGAAAAAAGAACCTATAGACAAAATTCCCGTCACAACAAGAGTTATGATCATCTGTTTACTGTCCGCCCTTGCACTCTCCGCAACCTCTGCAAAGTCTTTTCCCTGACTCTTGTAATAAATATTTTGAAAATAGAGTATAATACCGCCAAAAGAATTAATAACAACATGCATGATCATAGATGTATAAATACTTCCGCTTGCCCTGTTCACATAAGCAAAAACAACTCCCAACAACCATGCATAGCAAAACTGGTTAAGATTAAGATGAAACACTCCAAACCAAAAGCCTGACAGAATTGCCGCAGCGGTAAACGGAACCAGCTTCTTTAATCTGTTATGGAAAAAGCCTCTGAGTAAAATCTCTTCGCATACAGGAGCCAAAAGAGCTATTGCGATCATATAAAGCACCGGCGTATTTCCAACCAGGTCATCAGTAGCCTGCGCCATTGTATTATTGACAAAAAGCTGCGAAAAAACATTTGTAAACATGACCATAGGATAAGAAACTACAGTAAGAAGAATTGTTAAAAAGACCGTACTTGTCTTAATCTTATTAAATCCGCACTCCTTCCATAAATTATCGCCCTTCTTGCGCACATATAAGAATGCGATCGCGATCATCGGAATATAAAGTGCCAACGAATAGAATATAAACGGAACAGTTATACCTGCATATGATAAATATGCCGCAACTATCCCAACACCTATGTTCAGACCGTATCCTACGACCATCATGATAACCAATATCCCTATCAGTTTAAATACTTCTTTCTTGTTAACTGTTTTGTTTGTCATTTTATCTCCCTCTTTCTTTTTTATCCTGATATTTATATTTAAATACCGATTTTGTATAAATCATCATTTCCATAAACCATGCAACACATATAATAACAACGGGAAAATCTCCTGTGCCAAAGAATAATTTACACGTAATAGCTATAAAGAACAAAACTGCATAGATATAGTGAAGTCCCTTGTGAGCATCATAAGTTGCTCTATATATTATCATCTTCTGCCCCTCATCTCGGCTCTCAAAGTATTTACGCTCAAAATGCAAATCCAATACATGTATTTTTTCTTCACAATCCAGCTTGTGTTTGAACGACATTATTTTCCCTCTCATGGTAAATGTCCATCCAATACAAAAAAATACCAAGACCATATGTATTATCCATGCTGTTTTAGGATCTGCCCATCTCTTAATATTACTTATACTAAGCCCCCAAAGCATCACTCCTGCAATCAATGTAAACCAATTAATCGAACCGGCAATATCCAGGTATACATCAATCTTATCGATTTGATTCTCATCTACACCATCCCACTTTTCCGCCAATATCTTACTCTTTACATATAACCCTATGCATAAAGAGCACATAACGATATTTAATACCAGATAAAAATGTAATTCATATTGCCTTAAGACATCGTAAGCCGAAATAAAACACGCTTTGATTATTTCATTATCCATTACAATTCCAAAAATAAATCCCATAAATACAGCCAAAAGCATAAAAGCTATAAATTTAAGCACTGTCTTACGATTGCTGTCTATTCTTATATCTTTTTTCATATCATCAATCTGCATATCTTTCCCTCTGCATATGAATACATCATATGTCAATCAACTTTTGCTATTATTCTTCAGTATACTCAAAGACCTCTTCAACAGTTACACCGCATGTCTTGGCTATCTTGAGCGCAAGTGTAACGGAAGGTGAATAATCACCTCTCTCTATCTGACTTATTGTCTGCCTGCTGGTTCCAACAAGTGCGCCCATCTCCTGTTGGTTTACTCCCAGCCGCGCGCGCAACTCTTTGAGATGGTTCTTTAATGGCATAGATTAATTTGCTCCCTTCCATATGACAACTATCATTATCATTTTGACAAGTATTGTTGTCAACTTATACAAATAATACCCCATAACAAGAATTCTTGTCAACCCTTTCCATGAGGTATTATTTGTGTGTTATTTAATAGTCTTTAGATTCTGCATTTATATATTTGACTGCATTTTGTCCGGCTCTCATCGCTTCTTCCGAAACATGATCGACAAGATCATGTACATGAAGCACATTTCCACATGCAAAGATTCCGGGGATACTTGTCTCAAGAAGCTCATTAACAACAGGACCGCCGGTAGCAGGATCAATCTCTATTCCCGCAGCGACAGACAGCTCATTTTCAGGTATAAGTCCGCATGACAAAAGAAGCGTATCACAAGTATATCTTTCTTCCGTTCCGGGAATCGGTTTTCTGTCAGCCCCGACTTCTGCTACAGTAACCGCCTTGATATGTTCTTTTCCCTCAATATCAACAACTGTATGAGAAAGTAAAAGCGGAATCCCATAATCATCAAGACACTGCACTATATTTCTCTTAAGCCCGCCCGAATATGGCATAAGTTCCGCAACAAGTTTGACTTTGGCTCCTTCAAGTGTCATTCTTCTTGCCATGATAAGGCCTATATCTCCCGAGCCAAGGATGACCACTTCTTTTCCCGGCATATATCCTTCAATATTTATAAGTCGTTGCGCACAACCTGCCGTAAAAATCCCGGCAGGGCGGTAACCGGGTATATTAAGCGCTCCTCTTGCCCTCTCCCTGCATCCCATGGCCAGAACGACCGCCTTTGCAGGTATAGTAAACATGCCGTCTTCCCTGTTCATGGCAGTTACAGTCCTGTCACGACCTATATTCATCACCATGGTTTCAAGTTTATAGTCTATACCATGTTCAAAAACTTTCTTTATGAACCTGTCGGCATACTCGGGGCCTGTCAGTTCCTCCTTAAAGGTATGAAGACCGAATCCGTTGTGAATGCACTGATTTAAGATGCCTCCAAGTTCTTTGTCCCTCTCAAGAATAAGAACTTTGTCATTTCCCGCTTCTTTGGCGGCTATAGCTGCCGCGAGACCTGCAGGTCCGCCTCCGATGATAACTATATCGTATGACTTCATGGTCTTTTCACCTCCCCTTTGGTTCTCGTTACAACTATGTTCGAGCCCCCTCCGGACTTTGTAATATCTTCATATGAAAGCCCAAGTTCTCTTGCGAGTATCTCCATGGTCCTCGGCATACAAAAGCCTGCCTGACATCTTCCCATTCCGGCTCTTGTCCTTCTCTTTATTCCGTCAAGCGTCGTTGCGCCGAGAGGCCTGTGGATCGCATCAAGTATCTCGCCCTCCGTCACCGATTCGCACCTGCATATAACATTTCCGTAAGCGGGATTTTCTTTTATAAGTTCATTCACCTCTTCTATGGAAAGCCCCGCCGTACTTCTGACAGCTCTTCTCTTTGTTATGACATTTTCTTTCTCCCGTAAATTCATGCGATCATTCAAAATATCACAGACCATCTCACCTATTGCGGGACAACTTGTAAGTCCCGGAGATTCTATCCCTGCGCAGTCTATAAATCCCGGAACATCGCAAACTTCTTCGATTATAAAGTCATTATTGTCCTCATGCGCACGAAGCCCCGCAAAAGAGGTTATAACCTTATTAAGCGGTATATTTTTCACATTATCGCCCGCTTTTTTGGTAAGTTCATCAATGCCCAAAGCTGTCGTTGCTGTTTCCTCCTTATCCTCCGTATCAACGGCTGTCGGACCGACAATAAGATTACCGTGAACGGTAGGTGCGACAAGCACTCCTTTTCCAAGCCCTGTCGGCTGCGGGAAAATAACATGACTTACATGTTTTCCCGCCTGCTTATCAAGAAGACAATAATCTCCTCGCCTCTGTGTTATATGGATTTTCTTTGAACTTACCATGTTATGGATAACGTCAGCATACACTCCCGCCGCATTTACAACATATCTCGCGTCAAATTCTCCGTTATCGGTAAAAATCTTAAAACTGCCGTCATCCTGCTTCCTGATATCTTTAACTTCCGTGTTCAGCCTAAACTCCGTCCCGTTCATTGCCGCAATTTCCGCCATCCCGATATTAAGTTCAAACGGGCAGATGATACCTGCACTTGGGGCAAAAAGAGCTCCCTGCGTATCTTCGGAAAGATTTGGTTCCATAAAAAGAGCTTCTTCTCCCGTAAGGATCTTGAGCCCCTTAACTCCGTTTCTTACGCCTCTTTCGTAGAGGTCGTCTAGCCCGGAAAGTGCGTCTTTATGAAGGCACACAACAAGTGAGCCGATTCTTTTAAAAGGAATATCAAGATCTTTGCACAGCTCATCCATCATCTCATTGCCCCTAATATTGAGCTTTGCCTTTAATGAGCCTGTCTCAGCATCATATCCGGCATGTATGATAGCCGAATTTGCTTTTGATGTACCTTCGCAAACATCACTGCATTTTTCTAAAACGCAAGTCTTAATATCATATTTTGCAAGTTTCCATGCAACTGCTGCCCCCGTAACTCCTGCGCCGATTATCACCACGTCGTACATAACCATTCTCCTTTTTGCCTACGATAATATGTTTAACGCACTGCAGATCAATCTTGCTTGTCCCACAAAAGCGTTGCTTTCACCGCTTTATGCCATCCCTTTAATTCTTCTTCTCTTTTTTCCGGAGAAATATCAGGTTCAAACTTTCGATCGACAGCCTGGTTTTTTATCACATCTTCTTTGCTCTTCCAATATCCAACTGCAAGTCCCGCAAGATATGCCGCTCCCATTGCCGTTGTCTCTACGCAGGCCGGTCTAAGCACATCGGTATTAAGGATATCTGCCTGAAACTGCATCAAAAAGTTATTGTTTGAAGCACCGCCGTCCACTTTAAGCGACTGTATTTTTTTACCCGTATCAAGTTCCATTGCGTGAAGAACGTCGTAAGTCTGAAATGCCAATGATTCAAGCGTTGCCCTGACTATATGATATTTATTAACGCCTCTTGTAAGTCCCATGATAGCTCCCCTTGCATAAGGATCCCAATACGGCGCGCCAAGTCCAGTAAATGCCGGAACAACGTAGCATCCGTTCGTATCTTCAACTCTTGTTGCAAGATATTCTGAGTCGGGCGATGAATCTATGATCTTAAGCTCATCACGAAGCCACTGGATTGCCGCTCCCGCAACGAAAACCGAACCTTCAAGGGCATATTCGACTTTCCCATCTATCCCCCATGCTATCGTGGTAAGAAGATCATTATTTGAAAAAATCGGCTTATCTCCCGTATTCATAAGCATAAAGCACCCTGTTCCGTAGGTGTTTTTGGCTTCGCCTTCCGTAAAGCAAGTCTGTCCAAAGAGCGCAGCCTGCTGATCTCCCGCAGCTCCCGCAATCTTTATGGCACCACCGAAAAACTCAGGATCTGTCTCTCCGTATATATAGCTTGACGGTCTTACTTCAGGCAGCATCGGCATCGGAACGTCAAGTTTTTTGCATAGTTCCTCATCCCACTTAAGTGTATTTATGTTAAACAAAAGTGTTCTTGATGCGTTGGAATAGTCAGTAACATGAACCTTTCCCTTTGTTAGTTTATAGATAAGCCAGGAGTCTACCGTACCAAAACACAGCTCGCCGTTCTCCGCCCTTTTCCTTACTCCGTCCACATTTTCAAGTATCCATCTTATCTTGGTTCCTGAAAAATACGGATCGAATTTAAGCCCTGTCTTTTCACGGAATTTCTCTACTATCTGCGGATCTTCTTTCATTTTCTGCGCCGCATAATCGGCTGTTCGTCTGCATTGCCACACAATCGCACGGCTAACGGGCTGTCCCGTCTTTTTATCCCAGACTATGACCGTTTCGCGCTGGTTTGTTATGCCTATTGCAGCGATATCTTCATAGGTTGCGCCCACATTTTGCATCGCCGTTCGCGCAACAGAAAGCTGAGTCTGCCAGATCTCGTTGGCATCATGTTCCACCCATCCGGGTTTTGGAAAAAACTGCGTAAACTCCTTTTGAGATACGCTGCACATTTCTCCTTTTTCATTGAATAAAATACATCTGTTGCTGGTTGTTCCCGCATCAAGCGCCATTACATACTTTGCCACTTCCTTCCCTCCTATACCGTTTTTATATTGCTATAGCCATTTTGTGTTTTATTTCTCTATTTTCATTCAAAAATATAAATTGTAAATTCTTCTTGATTCAATTATACTTAAAAAGCTACGGTATTGTGTAAATACCGTAAAATAAGATATAATTTAGAAAGGAACAAACGAATATGGGGAGGGCGAGTATCATGGCAAACGAAAGAGAAGATCTCATTCATTCACTTGCAAAATCCATGGGCGTTGGCGATGCCCAAAAGGCACGCGGTGCATCCGGCAAATATAATGCCGAGACAGGCACTATGTACTGTAACGGCCACATTATTTCCCGTACCACCATTGAACAGGCAAGCGCATATTTTAATTCGCAGTACAGACGCCTTGCTGAAATTGACGACGAGAATGTAAAACAGATGGCTTCAATCTATGAAGTCGCAAAAGAAGCAATAAACATGATAGTTGCTCCTACGGATATGACAGAATAAGCGGATCCCTAAGGACCCGCTTTTTTAATACTCTATATTATTAAGATCTGTATTATGCTGCTTTCAATTCCTGAGCCTTCTTCTGGCGCTCATCGCGAATCTTCTTTTCTGTTATAAGAAGGATTGCGATAATAAGGAGCCATAACCAGTTGATCTTTATTCCACTCTCTGTATCCATCTCTGCAAGAGCCTTAATATTCTTTGTAGCTCCGATTCCTGCGAAAGCTGCTTCGCTGTTCTCAAGACCAACAAGCTTATTTGTGAACTCTTCGAATTCCTTGTTGTACTTGTTGTATCTCTTTGCTCCGAGGATCTGTCCGAGCATATCTACAGGTGCGATATTTGCTTCTTCTGTGATCTGCTGAGCTTCACCTGCTGCTTCGCCTGCTGTTACTCTTACAGTATTCTCTGATACGTTCTCGTTTGCTGTATTGCTCTGAGCTGTGATAGCTGTTGCTACAGGTGCAACTGTGTTTTCAAAAATCTCTGCAAGTGTTGCAAGTACAACTTCAACAGGATTCTCTGCGATTACTTCTTCTGCAACTGTCTCTGTCTCATATCTTCTGCCTTCGATGTTATTTTCTACGTTGTTGTCTGCTACAACCGGGATTGCTGCTACTGCAGGAACTTCTGTATTTGCAACTGCTTCTGTATTTGCTACTGCTTCAACTACTTCTGAAGCTACTACTGTTTCAACTGCCTCTTCTGCTGCGTTCTCTACAAGAACTATCTCTTCGCTTACGCTTAAGCTCTCCTTGATCTCATCGCGCTTCTCAATAAGTTCATCAAGTTCTGCTGCCGCATTGTCAAGATCCTCTTTTGCGCCTGCAAGGATGCTTTCAAGAATCTGTACTGCCTTCTGTGTCGATCCTGCATTAAGAACTCTTGTCATATCTTCTTCGCTCAAATAATCTCTGAGATCTGCTACAAGATCTGCTGAAATTCTTACTCTGTTCTCTTCGATATTGTCAATGGCATCCTTCAATGCTTCAACCTTATCTGATGCTTCCTCTACCTTATCCTGTGTATCTGCAATGATCTCACCGTACTTCTCATACTTCTCAACAAGCTTTGAAGCATTTTCGATAAATGCCTTAAGTCCTGCATCATCCTTTGTTGAAATTCTGATTCCTTTTGCATTTCCGCTTGTTGTCTGAACAATCTTGCGAGCTGCTGTGCCGTTCATATAGTAAACACCGTCTACAAACTCAATCTCTCCGCTCTCTACGCCTGCCTCAAGCTCATCAATGCACTTAAACTCATTTGTTCCGTCAGCATAATCAAATGAATATACATCATATTTTCCTGAATTTACATCTGCCTTGAACTGGTTTGTAACACTAAAATTTCCGAAGTGATTCTTCTGATATACTGAAGATGTGATATCCTCTTCAGGCTTCTCGTACACTACGATTTCTCTTGAGCTTCCAAGTCTGTACCACTGATCGTTTTCCTTGAACTGTCTGTCTGTTCTGTCGATGTTGAAATAACGCTTTACTGTGTTGTTGTCCTTATCCAAATATGTAACAACAGTATATGAACTGTTCTGGCGGTCAAATCCTCTGAGCATCTCTGTATACTTGATATTTGTTGCATCCTTGTCGATAAAGTTGGGAATGATATATCCGCTTATAATGCTCTCCATGAGCTTGTCCTGTGTCTTCCAGTCTTTGTTCTTGTCTGAAATTTCTTTCTTAGCAAGAATATCTTCAACTGCTGCCTGCTCTTTCTCAAAATCCTCTTTTGCGTTGTCGCAAGCCTCTGAAAGAACTTCTACATTCTTCTTAGCTGCCTCAAGCTTCTGAGCTGCCTTGTTTACATTGCTGTCATCACTCTTAAGGTGCTTAACTGTCTCATCATATACCTTCTGTGCACCCTCGAGCTGTCTCTTTGCCACTTCGAACTTGTCACAAAGTGCTTCGAAAGCAGCTTTCTTTGTCTCAACATTTTCTTTTGCATCTTCTGTGATCTGATCAAGCTTGTCCATTGCCTCGCTTACCTGCTCGGCATCTGCATCTTCACTTGATATTATATCTATAAGACCGTTTGCCTGCTCTTTTGTCTCTTCAACTGTATTAACTACGCTGTTTGCGATTTCCTGAGCTGCTACTGCAGTTTCAACCGTCTCTTTTGCGCTCTCATCTGCTGCGCGGTCTGCTTCGTCAACCTTTACGAGCTCTTCTGTTACTTCGTTGAGCTCAGCTACTGCCTCATTGAGGTTTTCTTCTACCGGAAGGCTCTCTACTGCTTCAACAAATGCCTCAACGCTTTCCTTTGCAACTGCTCCACCGTCTGTAACATCTGCTGCCTCAATTCCTGCTTCCTCATTTCCTTCTGCAATTGCCTCGACTGTCTCAGCAGAGATCTCTACTGCTTCTTCAACTGATTCCTCAGCTGCTGTCTCAGCTTCCATTGCTTCCTCAACTGATTCGTTGTATACTTCTTCGTTTGTGTTTACATCTTCCTGATCATTTTCAATATTCTCAAAAACTTCGCCGTCCATGGCTCTTACATTTACAGTTACTGTTGTTGCTGTGATCATTGTTGCAAGTGCAATTCTGATTACTCTTAAAACTGTATTCTTCTTCATTCTTTACCTCCAAAGTCATATTCGGCGTTTATTTTTTCAACTCATTTTCTCTCGTACACTATTTTTATCGGAGCTAATATTTTTTTCTTAAACGAAAAAAAATTAAAAAAAAATAAACACCCCAAAACCCACATGTTTTAAGGTGTTTACGCTGTCTATTCAATTTATCTCCGCTTCCTCTGATTTGACTTAATTCATACCTTCCTCTCCGTCTGCGGGCTCATCGAGCTCTATACTCTCAATGCGCTCCGTAGTGGTATGCCAAACAGTAGTAAATGCAAAAAAGCTTACTACCATCAGCACAATATATAGAGCCACAATAACAAGTATTGTGATTCCAATCGTTTTCCAGAGCTTCTTACTGCGCCTGTTCTTTATGGCCAGCTGCTCGCTTATCTTGGCAAGTTGCTCCGCAATCTCGTTTTTATCAGCCGCTTCGTTTATTTTTTCTCCAAGGAGCCTGCTTACAGGTGTTTCCAACACATCCGATATCATAGCCAAAAGATCTGCATCAGGAACCGACAATCCCTTTTCCCACTTGCTGACTGTCTGCCTTACCACATTTAACTTTATCGCAAGCTCCTCCTGAGTATAACCTTTTTCTTTTCGCATTGCTCTTAAATTTTCGCTGAACATAGTTGTGTCCTCCTCGTGTATTATAGTATCAGCCTAGTAAAATGTATTCATTGCATCAAGCAACGCAGATTAACATTGTGATTATTCCTACAATTCTAAGTTTTATAGATTACTTTCGCGTAAAAGCATCTTCATCTGAGCCAAGCTCCTATAAATCTCCATTTTTTTACAAATGTCAATACTTGTATCTGATTTTTTTTGAGCTACAATATGTTGTAGGATATAATATATTATATCAAAAAATATGATTAAATGTTATATCCATTGTCAATGGAGGAGGGTATGATTATGAATAACGCCGCAACTATTGAGGCTTCTGATTCTCGTGTCATTCGCAGCATTCTTCGCTCGATGGTAAACGAACATTGGTCTGTTGCCGAGGCTTTGGATGAGTATGACATTCCGGGAGATCTTCGCGACTCCTATGAGGCACAGATTGCGGAATATTTTGTAGACTGATTTATTGACCCAAATTATAAGGCTTTAATAGAGTTTGAAACAACTCTAAAATCAATATCCAACCAACATTAAAGGTCTCTATGATAAAACATATCATAGAGACCTTTTTAACAGCAACAAAACACATCATACTTCCCCGCTCACCAACGGTAAAGTTGCCTTTATGCAAAACTCATAGTCTTTAGCTTCAATATCGAGATTCCCATGGTTTTCATCCAATCTTTTTCTTATATTCGCAAGTCCGAAACCATGATTCTCTTTATCGTCTTTTATAGTTTCTATATTATCCGTATTCTCAATCCGCTCATATTGCATTGTATTTTTTACAATTATTTGAGCATATTTTTTACCCTCTTTAAGAGTCACATTTATATATTTCCTCTTTTCATCGGGTATAAATTTTTGCGCCTCGATTGCATTGACGATCATATTCGAATAAACGGATGACAGTGCGATATCATCTATCTTCAGCTCTTTTACAATCTTTCCTTCCAGATTGATTTCGATTTCCGGATTCAAATTTTCAACATAATAATTCGTAAGCGCATCAATTATACTGTTTCCGGTATGAAAGCCTTTATTAACGAGCGATATTGTCTGATCGTAGAGATTATCTATATATTTATTGAGTTCTTCATACTTTCCCTCATCAATAAATGATTTGATACAGATTATATGATTATTCATATCATGCCTATATTTTTTGGTATCCGTTTCTTTCTCCAAAAGAGACAGATAATAATTTTTCTGCATCTCATTTAGCTCATGCTCCGCTTTCGCATAGTTTTGAACCCGCACTGTCAGCCATTTTTTATACAGAATATCAATTTCCACCAACAATAATGATATTCCGGCAAAACTTGTTATTGTCTTTACAAAAAAACCTTTAAAATATGAGGTCTGTATTAACTTGTAAATAAAAAAAATACATATAAAAATATCAAAACACCCTATCAAAAACACGTAATCAAGTCTTTCAGCGGCTTTTATCTTTTTTTCAACATTCAATATATCCAATATCATTTTTAAAATATAGCCAAAAATGATTATCATTACAAATTCAGATAGAAAACATATAAAAGATTCCATGTACTCTTTTCCAACTGATAGCCAAACACCATCTATGTACCATGTTTCCACTGATAATATCACACAGCTTTTCATAAGCACGACAAGAACTGTACTTTCAAGCTTTGATATCATTTTACTATCAGTAACAAGTAAAGTTATAACAAACGCAATAATAGAAGCAACTGCGCACAAATTTTTAAACTCAACTTTACCATTAAGAGCCATCAGAACCACAAAAAGCACTGCCATTCCAATGACAATAAAATATTGATTCTTAAATTTTATTTTTATACATCGCAAAAGCCAAAGCGATTCAATTAAAGAGAACACAAAAAAGATCATCGTTAGTCCAATAGCCATGTCAGTCTCCAAAACTCAGATCATATTCCACATATGCCCGCTCAAATTTAATGCGGTTTCTTCTTGATATCTCTAATTCTTCTCCATTTATCAGCTTTACAATATTTTTAAAAAAACCGGATATATTCTTAAAGCCGACAATATATTGCCTGTGTATCCTAAAAAACAATCGATCGTCCAGCTCTTTTTCAATCTGCTCCAATGACATATTTTTGGTAAACACATCATTCGCTGTGTAGATCTGTATATATCCGTTATAAGATCTTATATAATAAATCTCATTTTGAGCAATATTGTATTTAATTTTATTCTGGTAAACTTCGATTGTGCTGTTTCCGACAGTTCTGCTTACCGCAGATACTATAGCTTCTCTGATTTCCTCTTGTTGCAACGGCTTGTTGAGATACCTGTGAGCATAGAACCTAAAAGCTTCACTGTACCTTTTTTCATTGCTTGTTGCAATTATGATCCTGCACTCGGGATTTCTTTCAAAGATAATTTTTCCGGCTTCCATGCCATCCATCTCAGGCATTTCCACATCTAAAAAGACAATATCAATATTTTCAATTTTTTCAAGTAAATCTTTTGCCGAACAATACACTCTGATATCAAAATACTCATCATCATCCCCGTATAGCTTATGTAGTATTGTTCGTATTTTTTTTTCGATGATCTTACATATCTGCAATTCATCATCACATATTCCGATAACTGTTTTTTTCATAACAAAAATCTCCCATTTTGTTTTTTAGATTATTTTATATAAAATATAAAATCAATCAGCAGTCATTTCGGTGCTACTACGATGACAGTGCACTGTTATTATAATACCGAAGAACAAAAATAAAAAGAGATATTCATTGAAGTTCCCTAATTTCAACAAATATCTCTTATATTATTCTAAAATGCCAATATGCTCTTTACTTTTTCAGATGCGGCGCATCTTAATGCAGAATAACCAAAGCCGGTGCTTCCAAGCATCAGCCCGACAACGTCTCCGCCCCTGAATGCCCGGCCGTTATACAGTCTTGTAAGATTTTTATCAAATGTAACATCATAAGTTGCATGGCATCGTTTCTTTAAACTTTCATCGCCCATCACATCTGCGGCGGCACCGATAATATCGATGTTTCCTATATCACCGTGGCAATAGCAATGTGTACAACCTATAGAGAGCTCAATAGTTCTTTTTAATGCAATATCAAATTCTTTATCCAGTAATTCATCCGTATAGCCGCTCTTTTTAAGAAAGACTTTCTCAAGAAGGATACCGGGTGAACCATGGCACCATCCGTTTCCTATCTCATCCATATCCGTGTTGGTAAACCAGTTTTCTTTTTCCACGCAATAAAAGCTTCTTTCATACGAAAGCATGGCACCTATCATCTTATCTATCTTCTTCGTATCCAATATATCTCTGACTTTTGCAAGCTGCGCTATAATTCCCGCAACACCGTGAGCATATCCAGAATAGCGGCTGATATCATCCGTACCAATCCAGTTTATTTCATCTTTATCACTGCTAAACAGTCTGTCAGACATCTTGCGAACAATCGCTTTTATTATCTCCAAAGTCTTATTTTGATATCCGATTCCGTCTCTGTAGATGTAGTTTAAGACCTGGATTCCACCTGCATCTCCCTGCATAACGTCATAAAACTCAGCTTCATCCACTCTTTTTCTTATGATATCAAGCATCTCGTCAATTTCTTTATCGATCTGCGGATTCTGAAAGAGCTTATTTGCATCATACATAAAAAGCAGATATCCTGATATCCCGTTATAACTGCCAAGATTAATACTCTTTTCATTACCAAGCATATTGACCTTGTATCTTATCGCTCTTAAGCAATCTTTGGTTGCATCTATATAACGCTCTATCCCCGTAAGTTTTGCAAGTTCTAAGAGAAACATACCTATTCCCGTGATGCCTGCATACATATTGTATGAAGCAAATCCCATCTCACATAATTTATCGCTGTTACCCTTTAGGAAACTTGTAAGCCAACCTCTGTACTTCTCCCCCTCAATGTCCATCTCTATAGAATAATCAATGAGATAATCCGCAACCTTTTTTGCAAAATCAATACACTTATTCTTATTATCTTTTTCTTTATTACTTATTTCTTTCGAAGCATCCGAGAAAACCACGCCTGAAATATCTGCTTCATATGTACTTTCCTTTAATCTGTATGAATCCTCTACATAATGAATCTGCTGCATCATGTCTCTGTTACTGAATTTCAGTATCTTTTTCTCAACAGCATCAACGGGTGATTCCTTTATCAATCCGGCAATTGTATGCCCATTACATTTAACATCTTTTCCCCCGAGTTTGCATGTAAAATACGGAACATCATTATCAACAAGGCTCTCACATTCATGTGGAACAATGCTTAGGTATTCCTTTGTCGCATTTATTGATATTCTGGACAGCAACACTCTTCTGCTTATGTCATCACTAAGAAAATCGGGATGTATGCTCGTTTCAAGAAGTCGTCCGTAAATGTTCGTTGCACGCATGAGAATCCTAACCGTTGTATCTTTGAAATTATCTCTAATATAATCAAGTACCTCTTCTCTGTTTTCCAGAACCCATTTATAGACTGCCGTAAAGCCTTTTATAATTTCATCTTTATATTCAATTCCTTCATAAATCTTCCCTTTATACGAAGGGCAGTTAAACGCCTTTGGAATATAATGGTATACCCTCCTAAGCTTAACTTCATCAGAGTTTGCTTTTACAAAATCAATGGATTTATACGGATATTTACAATCAGCCACACTGCTAAGGCCTCCGACGTCAACTCGCTCTGCACCTTCTTCGCTTCCCAAAATAAAATATGGCAAAAGTCCTGTTGAAAGTGTCGATTCAAATATATGCTCCCTTGCGATCTTACCTATAAGATCCTCCGATGCATTATTTCCGTTCTCACACCCTTTTATAACGGGATGCATCAAAGTTTCCGTATCTATCAAAACAGGATATTCTCCGTCCGCAATGATATTTTCGTAGTGGCAGTCCACTCCGTTTAGCATGTACATAATTCCAAGTATCTGCCCTGCACGGTAAAAGAATCTGCCTACCCCGCTTTTTGTCTTTACTTCATTATTCCTTACGTAGAAAGCCCATGAATAGCTGTTAAAAGACATACATTCTGCTGCCTTTAGATCAAGCATATCCCCATTTTTCTTATGATTTACCCATTTGATAAACTCACTGAAATTCTTATCAAGTTCAAGAGAATGCGGCTTATACAAGACCTGCATCTTATTTGATAAAAGAACTCTCGCAACACTTTTCCCGTTATGCTTATCACCGCTTCCAATCTTTATGGAAACAATGTCTATATCATCATTTTTGCTTATTTCAAGCTTTTTCTTAAGTTCTTCCTTATCCTTGTAAAAGTTTCTTATAATCTCCTCACAATAAGCAAAACAGTGTTCTGTCATTTTCATTGCAAGGCGCACAAACTCATAATAGTTGTCATACAGTTCTCTTAGCATGTTAACATCTGAAAGAATAGTTTCCTCATAATAGCGAAATTTTTCTTCATGATCTGCTCCTATAAGCTTCCCTGCATCTTTCATGTAATTGACGTCAAGCACAAGAAATTTGATTGCATATCTTGATATTTCTTCAAGATTGTTCATCATCACGCAGTCAAAGCTGACTTTTGAATTAAGCGCCGTTATCCTGTCATAGTATTTCCAAAAGCAGTAATTGACGATAGGTCTAAAAAAGTTGTAATAAGAAATCGAAGATTTACACCTCTTTTCAAACTCAAATATCTCTTTATTCATCGGAAGTAAAAAGATATCATCTATCATCTTTAATACATCTTCTTTGTTATAGAACCTATTGTTCTGAACTCTGTTTAAAAGCTCGTCAATGCCTTCTCCCCAGGCATTTTTTAGAAAACCATCGATCTTATCTTTTTGCGGTGCTTCCGGATATAATGTAATCCAGTATTTGGCCATTTTGTCTTTTAACTCCATATTCATCCCCCTCGTAAATTTCAGTCTTTATGAAGAACCATATTGATATATACCTTGCATGAGCCAAGATACATGATCACATAAACCAAAAAGATTGCTATACAAAATGCAGATATACATCTCCCTGCAAAAGCTACATCTGTAAGCATAAATAATTTGAGCACGTCGCATATAATCCCAAAGCATGCGGCAACATGAATAAATGCCATTACAATAGGGATAAAAAACAATATCCCGCTCTCAGCAAAAATACTCTTTTTAATCTCGCCATCACTCATCCCTATCTTTTGCATTATCTTCACATTATCAAGATCATCCACGGCTTCCTGTATCTGCTTGTAATACATAATAAAGATCATGTATATCACAAATATCAGGCTGATAAACGTTCCAAGAAAAAGAAATATAGCATTTCTCTCATATCTGGTCCTTCTCTGAGTAATATTACTGTCAAAATAGTTAACAGAATCGATTTTCCTAAGTTCCTCGTCAAGAAGCCTGTCAACCTCCATCTTATCTTCCGTGGATCCTGATGTAGAATAATCAACACAATGAGAAATCAATCTATGAACACCTTGATTCTCCATATGCTCACGTATCATTTCAATCGTCGTATAATCTTTTGTTATTACATAAAACGAATACGCATATTTTATATTGTCTATTTCTGAGAAAGCAGGTCCATCGATAATTTCCTTAACTTTCATTTTCTTGCCATAAACATCTATATATTCATAGGAACCCGGGCTTACTTCTTCATCGGATATGAAAAAAATCTCATCATCTTCTAGTGACAAATCTGCATTCTGATATTTATTAAAATCATCAAGATCCATAAAACACAGAATATCCGGAAGCGTTCTTACGGGTACGTTATCATTTGAAAAACTGCCTTTTGCTTCATCAAATACTGTAGGAAACGCATATTCGTCGTATGCTCTAAGAATCTCGATTTCAGTGCCCGCTTTACTTGCAACATTCCTTACTATATTTTCAACAGCATCCCGATCTTCTTTTTGTTTTGTAATTATATCTCCGTCAACTTTAAAAGCCGCACTTGCCTGCCTGTCAGTTCCCATATATAAGGAAACAGTGGTCGCACCGCCTATAGCCACACATGAAAAAAGAATATTTATGACAACAAGAGAAAGCGCATTGTTTCCGGTCCTTGCTATAAGCTTTGCTATTGTTGTAAAAAATCTATTTTTATAATAAATGTTATCCCTTTTCTTAAGCGCAAATTCAATCGCTATGACAAGACAGGATATCACAAGATAGCTTCCGCAAAAGATAATGACAAGTGCTATGAATATGGTTGATATGCTGTTTACAAAATCATCGATCACATTCACATAGATATATGCGCCCGCGATCATGGCAATTCCAATAATTCCTTTTACAATATCCGAAGTTCTGAGCTTTTTTACAACCTGATCCGAGTTCTCATCTTTTAATAAAGTGATCACATTCTGAACGCGTATGTTTCTCATATTCTTTAAAAGAATTATTGCGTCAATAAAAAAGAAAATTATCATTGTGATCCATACATTTTTAAGATCAAACCCGGTCTCATACTGCGCATTGCATTTCATCAAAACAAACAATGATTCATATATGTATTTTTGAAGTATCACTCCGACCAAAAGTCCCGCAAATATCGATGCAAGATATATATACAATGCTTCATATGCAAGGATACTACTTATATGCCCCGGCTCAAGTCCCCAGACTGCATAAAGTCCCATCTCTTTACGTCTTCTCTTCTCAAATATCCTATTGGTATAGTTTTTAAACACCAACGTGATCAATGATAAAAAGACGCATCCAAGATACAGCATAAGCACTAATGCCGAATACCCTTTGGCATTTTTAAGCCCCGGATTTGTCGCCATAAAAATATACAGATATAACGTCATAACCGTAAAAGCACTGACAATCAGATTCGCTGTATGTAATTTTCTATTCTCATAAATATTTTTAAATGCTATTCTTGCCCAAAAAAACTGTTTCATAGTGGCTTTCCTTTCCGCTATTATATAAAAATGAAGCTATTTCCTTCTCAAACTCAATATCATCCTTTTCACCTTTATCCAACGTATTCCCAATAACTCCATCCTTTAAAAACAAAACTCTTTTTGCTTTTGAAGCCGACTTAATGCTATGAGTTACCATTACTATTGTTTGCCCCCAATTATTAAATGCCTTAAACAATTCCATCAGTTGTTCTGAATTATTTGAGTCTAATGCTCCCGTAGGTTCATCTGCCAATACAATCTGTGGATTACATATAAGTGCTCTTGCTACCGCTGTTCTTTGCTTTTCTCCACCTGATATTTCATAAGGAAATTTATCCAATAGCTTTGTTATACCTATTTTTTCAGCAATATCATTAACCCTTTCATCAATCTCTTTCTTCTTTGTATTTAAAAGCACAAGCGGAAAAGCTATATTATCCTTAACTGAAAAGTAATTTAAAAGATTGAAATCCTGAAACACAAACCCAAGCTTTTCTCTTCTAAATGCACATATCTCTTTTTTCTTCATATTCGAAATATTTAATCCACCAATAATAACTTCACCACTTGTTGGAACATCCAATGAAGCTATTATATTCAAAGTAGTTGTTTTCCCCGACCCAGATTCCCCCATAATAGCTATGAAATCACCGTCATCTGCCTCAAAATTAATACCCTTCAAAGCATCATATTTTACATTGCTTTTTTTTGTACAATAAGTTTTGTGCAAATTTCTTAGCTCTAACATTTTTTTTTCCATACTCTTCCTCCTCGTAAATCATATACAAATAAAAGAGGTAGACTATCTCCCCCCTTTTATAATGTTTTCACCGCTACAGAGTTGCTAATATATCTATTATAATTACTCAAGCTCATTTATTCCCTTTAATTCTACTAACGGCGCTTAACCACATACAAACGGCACTTAACTTTATACCGCAGCCTTATCCGATTCAATAATCTGATTATCATAAAGTTTCGTATATACGCCATTTTTCTTCATAAGCGCTTTATGGTTTCCTTGTTCAACAATTCTTCCATCCTTCATTACATAAATAACATCCGCATCCACTATAGTGGATATTCTATGAGCAATAACAATCCTGGTACAACCTATAGATTTTAGATATTCAGAAATTCTGCTTTCATTTATTGTATCCAAAGAACTGGTTGCCTCATCCAAAAGCAAAACATTTGGATTATTGACTATAGCCCTTGCAAATCCAATTCTTTGCCTCTGCCCCCCGGATATATTGGTTCCCATATCAGAAATAATCGTATTATATTTCATTGGCATTTCTTCAATTTCACCATTTACTTGAGCTATCTCAGAAGCTCGCTCTATCATCTCCGGAGTAATATTTTCCCTCGACATCTCAATATTGTTGTAAATTGTATCATTCAATAAGATCACATCTTGAGGCACTACTCCCATCTGCTTTCTAAGAGTTTTCTTGTTTAATTCACTAAACTCGATAGAATTATATAGTAAGTTGCCTTTTGTAGGCGCATATATTCCCAAAAGCACTTTCCCAAGAGTTGATTTTCCAGATCCCGAAGCGCCAACTATAGCAATCTTTTGATTAGGCATAATTTTCATTGAAATATCTTTTAATACAGGTTCTGAATGATTAGTAAAAGCAAAAGATACATTTTTTAATTCAATGCTACCATTACACGTAATCTCCTTACCGTCACATAGATAATCCTCTTCCCTCTCTTCAATAATCTCATAAATCCTTTCCAAATACTGGCTTGAAAGAAGAAAATCATCCATAGATGAAAAAATCTGTACACATACCGCCATAAAAGTGTTACCAGCAGAATAAAGCGCAATCACCTCACCTATGCTGATTTCACCATTAACATAAAAGAACATACTCAACATCAATATCAATATAGGTACAATCTGATTAAAAGAAGCAATAAACGTACTATGAATATTGCTTCTTTCAGTAGTTTCAACATGCCTGTCCAAATTTCTGTTAAAATGTTCTTTCCATTTTTTATAGATATCATCCTCTGTACCGCTTATCTTGATATTTGCGATTGAATGTACAAGTTCAGATTGAATGGTCTGAAGCTTACTTGCCGTACTTATCTCCGCCTGATTCGTCTCAAGAATCTTTCTTCGGGTATACATAATGGAAAAACCACAAAACACCGCAAAAGAAAATGCAACAATAGCAATATATGGTGACACAACAATAAGATAAACCTGCAAAACAAGTAACGTTCCACAATTCATAAGAAAAGTTATAATTCTCTGTGTAAACATATCTCTTATTATTGACAGACTCTGTATTCTGAATATTATATCTCCATGAGATCTCAATTCAAAAAACTTTAATGGCAACTTCAACATATGTGAAAAGAGATTCTCACCTATCTCTTTATCAAGCAATTTTGCAAATATTATTTTCTTTTTTCCTGACAGATAGACCGTCAAAATATATATAAGCGCCAATATCAGTACCGCATAAAGCCATAACAATACATCTGTAAAATTTACGCCATTTCCCTCATTTACAAAATCAATCACCTTCTGGATCATTATGGGCATAAACAACGTAAGAATAACAAAAAACGGCAACTGTTTTAAGCGGTATCCATAAATTAGCAAACGGTAAATCGCCATGTTTTTATACTTTTCAAAACAGTAAGCATATCAAAATTAGTGCGACAGTCTCTTATTTATTTCAGGAAACAGAATTTTCACATTTGCATGTTACAATTTGTTAAACAGAATTTAAACTTACATTGTACTGAGTCAAAGCACTGCTTGATCGATCAGTTGTGCTTTTTACGCAGCAGTGCAATAGTAATCAACAACAGAAAGGTGATAACATGAAAAGAAAGTCTAGTTTTATTGTTGCAGGAATGTTAATTTCACTTGCAGTATCAAATACTCTCCCGGTTTTATCAATTGATATACATGCTGAAGATGGCTTAAAGCAATGCGCAGTTATCGTAGGCAAGGAAGATAAAAAATTTAAAACGATCTCAGAAGCCGTAAAGAAAGCTTCCGCAAACGATACGATTAAAGTTTATCCGGGACTTTACCCTGAAAAAATAAATGTTTCGACCAATAACATTAAAATCGTCGGCGAAGACGGTGTCGTAATCGGAAACGACGGAAACAAACAAACCGTTAAGCCTGATGAAGACGGCGAGGCACTTTTACATATAAAAGGTGATAACATAGAAATCTCAAATCTTGAATTTGCCAATTTTAAGATCAAAGGACCTTCTGATTCAGTATGTCCAAAGGCAATCGACATTGACGGACCTTCAAATCACGTTACAATTTCTAATTGCAAGGTTCATGACATAGGTGTTGTATACACCGACGATAGCGAAGAATACAATGCGCACGGAATCATCGCAGGAACAAGTCCAAGCAAACCTATTATAGATGTGACGATAACAGGCTGCGAATTATACAATCTTACTTTAGGTCAGAGTGAAGCTCTTGTTGTAAACGGAAATGTCGATAAGTTCAATATATTCAAAAACTACATACATGACTGCGATAATATCGCAATCGACGCAATCGGTTATGAGCGTGACAAAAATAGCGAAAAAGACAGAGCCCGCAATGGTGAGATCAGCGAAAATACCGTTGTAAACATTTCTTCCAAGAACAATAATGCATACGGCGGTGATATAAGCGCAGGCGGAATCTATGTTGACGGCGGATGTGACATAAACATTCGTAACAACTACGTTCAGGGAGCAGACATTGGCATTGAAGTCTCAAGCGAACATAAGAAAAAGACCGTCACAGGTGTCAAAGTATACGACAATGTCCTTGTAAATAACAACGGATGGGCAGGTATCTGCATCGGAGGTTCAGATCCCGATGATAATGGAGATGCAGCAAACAACCAGATTTATAACAATACAGTTTATAATACAAAAAGTGCATGCTTACGTATCCAGAATGCTCATAACAGCAACAATAAGATCCAGAAGAACATCTTTATCGCAACAGACTCTGCAAAAGCATATTCTGAAGAATGCGGCAAAAACAGTAGCGGCAATACAGTAAATCAAAACATGTCAAACGCTAAGATGAGCGCCGGCGGTAATTCAACATTCAAACTCAAAGGTGCATCTACAACAAACATGACTCTTGAAATTGCATCATCTGATGACCTCAGTGGTTATGGTGCTGCACGAACAAAGTTTGTAAAATAACTTTTTGTAGATAACGAAAAAAAGCAGTCACTGCGAAAATTGCAGTGATTGCTTATTTTTTATCCTCAAGAAGTTCCATCCCAACATCATAAACCTTACCGTCAACAGCATCTTTAAGCCACTGCGCCATAGTCACTCCATCCTGCGTAAAGCTTGCAAACTGCATATCTCTTACGCTCGTATGGACTGTCCCGCCCTGCGTTATAAATGGAAGTTTCCAGTTGTTTATAAAGATTCCGAACGACGGATTCAGCTCTTTTAACTCATGAACCATCTCAATGAGCTGTCTTCTGTACTCTTCCTGCACCTGCTGATCTGTCTTGTACTGCTTATTTATAATGTCGTTGTAGTAGGCACTAAGCAGGAAGTCTCTGTCCGAACTCGAATACAGATACCTGAATCTGTCACCGTATTTTGCATAAAGAGCTCTGTACCAATCAAGAGTGATATTCTCGGTGTTAATGCTCTTCCAGATTTCTTCTTTGGTCTTCCAGATATTCTTCGCAGTGCTTCTCCACTTGTTATAAAGAAGCTGTCCGCTGTCGGAAAAAAGAGTTATATCTTTTGCTTCCGGATAATAGTCGTCCACTATCTCACCCGAAAGAGCCGGAATTGCAAAAGCACCGGCAGAATTTCCCGCTATAAGGATTTCTTCAGGTGAAGGAAAAAGTCTTTTTGCAACCTTCATACTCTCAAGGAAATTTGTATATCCGTGGAAATGAAGGATTTCGTCCTTTCCATCCTCAGAGACATACGGATACTCATTGTTACCGACATGGAAATCGCCCGTTGCGTAAGTTACGACAACAAAGCTCCAGTCTCTGAACGGATTTTTTTCAGAAGATACATCTGTTATCCCGAAGTTTATATTCATAATCTGGGTAACAGGTCTTAGATTGTTCCAATAATAGTTGGGAAGTCCGGCGGCGAGCTTAGCCCCCGTGACAGGTCTTGCCGCCGTATATTCATTCCATGCAACTCCGCCGCCTGAAAAGAAAATGCAGAGTTTATCAGGGTTTCCTATCTTCACATAAATATAGTATTCGGAGCCATCTCCGGAAATACCGTTTTCCAAAGACACTCTGTACCACTTAAGTTTTTCGGGATTCTCAGGGAGTTCTTCCGCCAGGTGATTTCGCTGAACTATTGCTTTTTCAAGCCTGTTCTCGACAAAGTCGCCAAACTTAGCTGCAAAAACCACTCCGTGCTTTATATTTTTTTTTGCGGTTCTGTCTCTTAAACGCATATTCTCCCCATGAAATTACAATCACTACGTGATATACGAATTGCTCCGCGACTTCGTCGCTCTCGCAATTCTACATGTTGAACATTTTTTCCGAAGCCTTCTTCAGGTCGCGGAATCTGAATATAAGTACGCCTGCAAGAAGGATCATGTAAAGCATGATACTGATGCCTGTAGGCCAGAAATTCTTTGTGATTCCCTTTGTGACGCATATTATCTGTAATACAGTCATAATAAGGTCAAATAAAAGGTAAAAAATGTATTCGTCAAATCTAAGCTTTATGCAAATAGCAATAACAAATGTCAAAACGCCGAGTGCCATAAGTGTGATCGGCACAACCCAGTCTATGCTCCAGCCGTAAAAGCCTGTGTTGTAATCGATATAAATATCTGCGATTATCGCAACTATAGCTTCCCACGTTATCAGTTTAAGGATATTGTTCCTGAAATAAACCGTTGCGAGAACTGCTATCCACGCTCCCAGAATTCCAAGAAAGATCGGCCCCAAAAACGAAACCGCTTCTCCCATCATTATGTTAAGCGAAATCAAGATTATCTCAAGCACGGCACAAATGAACGTCGTCATCTTCATTATCGTGATGTGACTCATCTTTTTCTTTTTAAGAGTCGGAAAAGAAGCTGTTACATCCTCGCCGCCTTCAACTTCCTTCAAAGGTCCCTGGCACATAGGACAACAGGTCTTTTTCCCCCTTATCTTTATCTTACATTTTGGACAATACTGCATAATAAATCACTGCTCCTCATCGTAGTCGTTGGTTCCAAGTTCCACTTCCATTCCCATTTCCGTAAGTAACCTGAAGAAATTAAGCATTACCTTGTGTGTCTTAAATGGTGAAACCTCTCCGAATACCATTTTATCCATATATGAGCAGACTGTGATCTGTTGCGACTGTGCAGTCATGAATGCACTGAATCTGTCTATATAATCCGCAACCGCATCAGGCATCTTAATCTGTCCGAGGTTGGACATCGAGCTTGTGATGCCCCTCTTCGCGTTTTTGTCAAAAAATCCGATTCCGATATTTTTAATTGGAAGCGGAATAACCTTTATTCCTATGTTATGCTCCAAAGCAGAATAGGAATTCATCGTCTGCTCAATGCTTTCGGGCGAGAGCTTTTCTTTAAAACTCTTATCAACAAAATCAATTATTGTATTAAGCTCGCCGTCGCACTTAGCCGGATTGTAGTCGATACTTATAACGCCAAAAAAGTTTCTTGCCGTTCCGCTCTTAAAAAAGTTTCTGAGATTTACGGGAACGCTCACAACAATGTGCTTTCTTTTCTGAATCCTGTTCATTCCCATAAGAACAGCCTTTATATAGACTGCAACGCACATAACTCCGACCGTCGTGTTGTGCGCTTTGGCCGCCTCATAGAATTTTGAAGAGGAGACCGTTCCCTCAACAAGATGCGGAAGAAGGTCATTGTCGATTTCTCCGCTGATCTGATACGCTTTCACCGAAGACATCTCTTTTAACTGTTTAAGACCTTTTTGCTTGCTGTAAAAATCTCCGAATGCGTCCACATTCTTTTCTTCAAGAGAAAACTCATCCACAGGCTTGATATCTGCATCAATTCCATGTTTCTCCTGAATATATCGTATAATGAGGCTTCTAAAGAACATAAACGCCCCCGTTCCATCCGCAAGCACATGGAACATCTCAAGATTTATTCTCTTTTTAAAATAATTTACTCTGTATAAAAGATTTTTTCTTCCCGGATAATAAAGTGGCATGCAGGCAGGAGTCTTCTCCTCTTCCACAACCGCTTTAAGATCGCTGTCTTCAAGATAGTACCAAAAAAGACCTCTGTGAAGCACACAATTAAAAAAAGGGAACTCCTCAATTGTCTCATCCAGCACTCTTTGAAGTATCTCTCCGTCAATATTCTCTTTTAACTCACAAGTTATCCTAAAAACTCGTGTATTTGCTCCTCGTGCGGTTGACGGAACAATCTTAGCCGCATTATCGAGTTTATACCAGTTGCTGCTTTTATTCATTTAAAAACTCTATCCTCAAATTTAAGTTAATTTAGGTGTTCGACTCTCTCGGTAACAACTTCCATAGTACCCCTACTTATCCTGTAAAGTACATCCTCAAGAGAAATAAATTTTTTCCCTCTGATGAACTTAAGGTTCTTGGGCGTAAATCTCATACTTATAGCCCTATCACCAAGTCCTTCGTTCACCTTGTTCTGTATTGTCTCGCAGGTGTCCGCAGCGTCATGCGCAAGACTCTTATTAAGTATGCACAACAGCGTTCCCGCGGTTCTCACAAGCCCTTCAGCATTTGCATCCTCGCTCATATCAAGAGACTGAAGCGCACCAATGGACCATTTCTTGATATTATGATAAATTCCGTACTCGCAGTCAAGTTCTACCAGTTTTTCCGCCAAACTGTCGTAGAGCCAGACTTCGTTTCCCTTTACAAACATATCGCTCACTTTAAAGAGCTCTCCGTCATACGGGAAGCTTATTACGGCATTCATTCCGCCTGTGAGCACAATATTTGCATTAATCTCGGTAACGTCAGACTCAGCGCCGCTTAAGTCTGCCTTCCACTTATCCTCGATTCTTATCTTCTCTTCATGACCGATCTTGGATGAGGCGTCATCCGGAGTCTGTACCGTAAACCTGTCTGTTCCGCACTCCTCAAACGGTCCCGAAACAGGGAATCTTCCCCTCTTTCTTCCGAAATAATCCCGGTCAAAAGAAATACTGCTTCCGTCAGGATTTTCAAATCGCTGCTCAGGCTCAAAGGCCAGTCCCAGAACTTCAGAATTGACAGGCATTGCAAGCCCCCTCGGAAGGAACTCGTACAGATTGGTATGAATGGTATATCTTCCGTCGCTTTCATCAATATAAAGACTGATCTTGTGATCCTTGTCAACATGCGCCGCAGGTTCATGGTCACATGCTCTTGCTCCGTTGTAATAAGCATTTCCGCCAAAATACACCGGAAGCTTGTCGTAATAAGGATCCGTAGAACCGTATTCTTTTATGACATTCTTTCCAAAGCGTGAAAAATACTCGGAAGCCTGAGGATACTCGTTGTAAGGGATTGTTCCGCAGATAAAATTATTTTTATCCATGGTATCCGAATTCTGTGCAACGCAATAATCCACAAGATCTCTTCTCACTTCTTTCTGAATGAAAATGTTGTTATAAAATCTTGCATCGCCGTGAAGGATTGTCATGAATCCCGCAATCTTGGTCGAATGCGGAACATGATACGGCGTAAATCTCGGTGAAGGGAATTTTTTACTCATATCTCCGCAACCCTCTCCCACATATGTAAAAGAGCCCGCGATAAGATTATGGACAAATGCTATTCCCTGCGTCGATATCCTCGCTGCAATATCTGACAAAAAGAGATTGTGATCAAGAAGCGTCGGTCCGTGAGAGACTTCTACGAAAACATCCTCTCCCAGAGACAATCCATTTTCTATTATAGTACCTTTCGGCGGAATATTGTCATGCAAAAAATTCTGCGACACTCTTGTTCCCTGAGCTTCCCAATCAAGCCAGATGCCCCTCGTACAATGATCGATATGATTCCTTCTGATACAGGTATCTATCGCGGCATGAAGCTTGATACCGGCAATCTCCGCTCCCGCAAGGTTGTGCTTTATATTGATATGATGGATATGATTATCCTCGATAATACTGAAAGCACCGCCCATGTGACCGACAATTCCCGTCTGTCCGCAGTCGTGAATATCACATCGTCTTACAATATGAGATCCTATCGTCTCTTTATCCCAGCCTTCATTTACCGCCTGACACACGGTATCTCTCTGGGTCTGCGATCCGATCTTCAAATTATAAGTTGACCACTTATTGTTGTTTCCTCTCTGGAAATACTTACCGAGACTGATTCCGCTGCATTTCGACTCCGAGATCTCGCAATCTTCGATTATCCAGCCTTTTGCCCAGTTGGGGCCGACCATTCCTTCCTGAAAAGCGGTCGGTGGCGCCCACTGAGTAGCCGCTCTTGTTATGCAAAATCCTCTTAAGGTAATGTAATTTATTCCGGTCTCCTCCGGGAAAAAACATGACCTTCTGACCGAGATCTCTACATTTTCATAATTGGGGTCTTTGCCCATAAAGTTCGCGTAAATAACCGTAAAGTTATCTTCCTGCGCCGTATACCACACATACTCGGTATAGTCCGGCTCCCATGACCTGTTATCCTTTTGCGGATGCATACAAAAAGAAAGGTCAAATACTTCAAGCATGGACCTTTTGTTTAAATATATCTCTCCTGTGTGCGATGGATTCTTGGGATCATCGATGAACCAATCCCCGTGAACTAATGTTGTGAACGGATTATAATCTCCGAAATAGCTGTTAGGTATTCTGACACGCCAGACGTTCTCAAAAGCCTCCCAGCCTTTTATCTCCTCAGAGCCTGTGATAACGGCTCCTCCATGTTCTGTACTTAAATATGTAATTCGCTTATCTTCCGTTCCCGAATTTCGAGGTTTAACCCACTCTCTGTATATACCCGGGGCAACTACGACCGTATCTCCGGGGCGGGCTTTATCAGCGGCCTCCGAAATAGTCATAAACGGATGATCTAGCGATCCATCCCCACTTCTGGACACATTACCGGCAACGTAAATCTTCATACTCCCTCCAATCCTGAATTGATATTCAGATGTACATGTCATTTCGGTTGTATCCCCAAAAAAGATACAATATAATTATAGCATGATATTTTAAAAGGAGTATGCCATGGCAAGAATGAAATTTATTTATGCGATCGCCATATTGGCAGGATTTGTCCTCGCCGGCCTTGCGATCAACTTTATTTCCTCGCTCTTTTAGTAAAAGATTTTTAATTATTCAGTTTTCTCTGCTTGTACAGATCCGAATCTGCCCTTGCAATGAATGACTGAATGGATATAGGAGCTTCATAGTCGTACTGAGCAATTCCCACGCTTACCGAGAGGTCATAAGCACATCCGGTAAGTTCGGGAATTTTTTTTACGTTATTCTTGATCTGATCGGCAAGCCAGCTCGCTTCCGCTCTGTATGCCATCTCAGCAACAACAACGAACTCATCTCCACCGTATCTTGAGATAAAAAATCTGCTTCTCGGGCCCTGGCACGCATCCTTAACGGCATTCGCAACCCTGACAAGGATCTTGTCACCTTCGCTGTAACCGTAAGTATCATTAATAGACTTGAATCTGTCTATATCTATGATCAGCATAAAAAGAGAAAGCCCCGGATTCTGATTTCTCATTTTCTGTACCAGATATTTATACATCTGATTCTTGTTATTTATCTGTGTCAGAGGATCTATAGACACAAGATTATCCATATAAGTTATGTATACATACAAAACCGCAGCAAGGCTTCCGTAGCATATAAACGGAACTCTCCAATACATTGCCTGCAATATTCCAAGCAAAATAGGCGTTATCGGGAATATACCGATCATAAAATAGATATATCTCTCTGCATATCTATCCTTGCTGAACGCACGTGACAAAGCCTTTATCGACGCCGCAAGAAGGTATCCGAAAGGAACGATTATAAGTATCAGATACAGTTTTCCTCCCGTGAGATTACCGTTCTCATCAAGGTAGTAAACAAGACCTGTTCTGTATGCAGTCACGCACAAAAGAGCCGATATCCAAACCGGCACACTTATAAATACCCTTGTAAGATCACTCTCAATATACTTCTCTTTCTGCATAATTTCTGACAGAATATACCAAATATACGCAGCTACATTTATTAAAAGGTATGTGAAAACATTAGATAAATATAACAGAGTTTTGGATGAGCCTAAGTAACCGCCGTCTACCAAAGCCCAAAAGATTTCCGCAAAACAGTATGCTATAAGTACTATTATCAGATTACCGAGATAAATCTGTGAAAGTTGTTTATTTACACCCTTTCTGATCTTGAACAGCAGAAAGGCCATCAGAAATATGCATGCAAGATGTGCTTCAACGTAATAAAAGACGTATGTCAAAACCGGACCTCCAATCATCGTACATAGTCATAATTTTATCACGAAATTCTGAATAATGCCCACGAAATTACACTTTTTTATACAATATTTATAAATAATTATTCTAAATTAGGAATAATTCTATGATATAAAAACGGAAGTCTCATTATAAGACTTCCGCAATTTATCCTCTATCCGCTATAGCTTTCAGCGCATCAAATTCCGATTCGTACACTCCACCCATTTTCTCAAGGTCGTCCCACGTATACCACGCTCCGCTAAGTTGTATTCCCTTAATCGATATATCCGTAACAATAACCATAAACGGTTTTTGATTAACCACGATATACGCAGTTCTGTTCAAAGCAAACGGTGTAATAAAAATATGTCCTGTGTCGGTAAGATGATTCAATTGATCCAACGATAAACTCTTCGATAAAGGTACTGTCCGCATCATATGCTTCGCCCACTTCTGAACACTTACAACAGTAACATTACTTTTGTAACAGCTTTACAAATTCATCAATTACAACCGGCTTGGAATACAGATATCCCTGGAAAGACGTAGCACCGTAATTCTTCATTATCTCTTTCATGCTCACGGTCTCAATTCCCTCAATCGTCGAGCTTATATTCATATTCCTTGCGCATGCAAGAATCGCATCAACCACATATTGCTTTTCTTTTACATTCTCGATATCCATGACAAAAGATCTGTCTATCTTTATCGCATCTATAGGCAAAGTTATAAGCAGTTCAAGCGCCGAGAAACCTGTTCCGAAATCATCAAGTGCGATCTTGATTCCTTTTGATTTAAGGAAGATCATCTCGTTTCTCAAAAATGATTCATCAAGAAGCTTGCACCTCTCCGTAAGCTCAAGGCACAGGTTCTTCGGAGGATATCCGACTTCATCGATTATCCTGAGAAGATCGGTCCTGAAATTCTGTCTTTCAAGCTGCATATATGAAAGATTTATGTTGAGAAGGAAATCAGGCATGATCGGTAACACCTTCTCTTTTATTGCGGTCATTGACGTCTTCATGATCCAGTAACTAAGGTCATAGAAAAGAGGATCGTTTTCAAGCCATGCAACAAAATCTCCCGGAGAGATATTTCCAAAAGGTTCCATGTTCCATCTCACAAGTGTCTCTGCACCCACCAATTTCTCGGTGTTTGCGTTGACGATCGGCTGATAGCACATGTAGAATCCCTTACATCCGTCATTTATGCAGTTTCTGAGTGTATTTATGACAACAATCCTGTCATGATTATTTATATAATTGTCATTTCCGAATTTAACGAGTTCTCCATGTTTTTCGTGAATTGATTCATCCAGTCCAAGGAGCACGCCCGTTAATATCGTATGTACATCAACATCGAAATTTCTCACTTCCGAGAGACTTCCGCCGATATTTATCGCAACTTTGCTGCCTTCTATCTCGATCGAATTTCTTGCATATTCGGATATTTCTTTGTATATTGAAGACATTTTTTCTTCGGTAAAGACAGAAGATACTATTGCAAACTTTGTTCCGCCCGCATGAAATACAAAAGCTCCGTCAAGATAATCGATAAGCTTTTCGGCGAAGTTTTTAAGAACCTTATTTCCGACTTCATAGCCGTAAATATTGTTGATCTCATGAAAGTTGCACAGTCCGACCATAAGGATCTTGTACTTTTCTTTTCTCTCCTGATATTCTCTGAGATCGTTAAGAAGCTTATATCTTGTATATAAATTTGTTATGGGATCATATTCGGTAGCAATTCCGTGATTGTCGATCGTGCCTGCAAAATACACCGGATGACCTTCATCGTCATCAATAAGAAATCCCTTGCACGAACAAACTACATACTCTCCCGTCTTATCAAGCGCTCTGTAGCTCATATCGTGTATTTTCGTATTACCGGTGAACAAATCCTGTAAAGATTTCTGAAATCTGAACCTGTCGGCAGGATTAATTATAGAAGCCCACACTTCTCCGGCATTATCTACATACTCACCGGGAAGAGCAAATCTATCGACGCAACTCCGGGAAAATCTACAGATATTTTTTTCTACATCAAATAAAAATACATATCTGCTCTCCGAAGAGTTCGCAAATGCTTCAAAAACTTTACTTAACAGTCCCATCTTATCCAATATATTACCCTCTCAGAAAAGCTGAATCGTACAAGAATATTATACTATCCCCCGATATTTGTGTAAATTCGTTTATATATATTTAATATTTCCCAACTTTTACGGGCTGTCATTCTTCATATAATCACGCATATAATTCCAATATTCATCATCTCTGTCAAAATCGGAATATTTTTCAAGTTTCCATACAATGTAGCTTATATTATATTTCTCAACGATAGGCATCCACTGCTGTATCGTCTCCATATCATAATAGTCTTCCTGTTCGGCATCCGTTCCCGCAACCTCGGTCATAAACACGGGAAGTTTTGCTTCCATCGCTTTATCTATCTGTTCTATCTCGCTCTCGAATTCACTGTTATGTCCCGTATATTCATGGAAAACATACATAATGTTGTCGTATTGAAGCGGATCCTTCATAGGTGCATAAAGATCTGCCGAAAAGTCGGGTGTTCCGACAAGTATAAGCGAATCCGGATTGTTATTTCTGATAAGAGGTATGATCACGGAGCAGTATTCTTTTACATCATCCCATGTTGCCTCGCCGTTTGGCTCATTGCAGATCTCATAGATAATATGCTTGTCATCCTTGTATGTCGAAGAAACATATTCCCAAAACTTCTTCGCATATTCAATCTCTTTCAAAGGATTCTCTTCTTCAAGAACAACCCACTCAACAATAGCATACATACCGGCTTCTCTTGCAGCAACGATTGCCTTATCAAGTGTAGCCGTGATCCTTGCCCTGTCCTCATCGGAACCGGACGCATATCCTTTCTCGGGAGTTCCCCAGAATGATGTATCGACATTAACGGGAAGTCTTAATACATTGGCTCCCCACTCTTCTTTCATTCTGTTAAATACGCTCTTTCGCGCAAGCTGCGGCTGGACACTTAAGTAAAAGTTTGCAAGTCCCTTAAGCTGAATGGGATTTCCGGCTTCATTTACAAGCTTTCCGTCAGCAACGTGCAATAGACCGTTCTCTTCGGTAAAGAGCGGCCCGGAGCTCTCGCTTTCTTCTATCATTTTTCCGGTGATCTCCACTTTATCAACAAGAACATTATGTCCGTACACATATACGTACCCTTCATCGATTATGGAATTTTTCTTTTCCTCTGAGATTTCAAAAGAAATGCTGTCTTTTCCTTTTTTTACTTTCCTGTTTTCACCGAATGACTTATCGTCCCAATTAAGTCTCAGACCAATTTCATGCGACGAATCCTTCGTATAATTATTGGTCTTGTAATAGGCTGTAAGCACCACGTCTCCGTCAAAACGTTCAAATTCTTCGGCAGAGATTTCCGCATCTCCGAGATTATCCCAGCGAAGCTGCGCTCCTCCAAGATCAATAGTCACCTTTTCTCCATCGACTGTACTCTCAACAGCCATGTCACCTTTATCGGCTTCACTTTCTGCTTTCTTGCCGTTCTTTCCGCCACATGCGGTAACGATCAAAGAAATAACAAGCATAAGCGTCAATACACTTCTCTTTTTCACAATTTTTAACCCCTATATTTTTTTGCTGTAAACAGCATAAAGAGCAGTTATTGTCTTAAACAACTGCTCTGTCTTCCCTTTAATGGTACAGATAATGCCGATCGGTTCGGCATTTCCTCAGATATTTTTAAGATCGAGAATTCTCTCAATCTCACGCCTTTCATCGTCCATCTTCTTTTCCTTATTCTTACGGAGAATTGTCATATCATCTGAATCTGTACTTTCTTCCATGTCTTTAAGATTCATCTGTTTTCCCGACCTTATGGTAATGGTCGCCGGTCTCTCCGGAATTATATCCCTTGCAACATCCTCTTCAACTTCAAGAATCTGCTGCTGTTCGGAAATTGTAGGATTAAGATTGGTCGCAGGAGCATCATCGAGTTTCGTCTGTTTCTCATTCTTCTTCGAACTTAAAAGTCCGATGAGATCGATATTAAGATTCGATATGCTGCATCCTACGGCATTTTTTTTGCCAAGTTTAAAATTTCTTACAACTACAGTGCTTAATTCATAATTATGTAGTGTTGCCCCGTACCTGAACATTACGTCAATCTTATCTCCGGGTACACACTCTGTGTCATCGTCTACAACAAGAGAAATTCCTCTCATAGATATATCATGGACAAGGCAGTTTCTAAGCTGCATGTTATCTCCGTTGACAGAAATGAGTCCGAGCTTTTCGATATAAAAACGTTCCGCTCTTCTTGAGTTCTCAGGTTCCAACATAGATGAGCACCTGATCAAATGAAAATTCCCGTACCTTGTCTTTACGGGCGAAATTGCTGTAGACATGAACTTGTATACGCGTCCGTCACGCTTGTTTCTAATCTGAACATTGGATGGTTCTAAAAACTGAATATACTTACCGAAATACTCCATCGGTCTTACCAGAAGTCCAACATTCACACCAAAAATAGCCTCAGTCATGATAACAACCGAGTGTCCGTTAATGGCCGCATAAATCTTTACCTCTGATCCGTTTGCGATCTCGCTAACCTTCATATGCTTTTTTTCCCCACTTGAATCGTGTTACACCATCACATCATATGATATACTATAAAATACAAAAAATAAAGAAAAACACGGTTTATGAGTTATAAACAACATTAAAGGAGCGGCCGATGATAAAAGAAAACCTTGAATATGTAGAAAAAAACATAAGAAAAGCCTGCGAAAAAGCCGGCAGAAAAAGGGAAGACGTAACCCTTATAGCGGTAAGTAAGACAAAACCCGTAAGTGACATCCGCGAAGCAATGGCCTGCGGCATCACTGTATTCGGAGAAAATAAAGTTCAGGAAATAAGAGATAAGACAGCCGAGATAACAGAGCCCCTCTCATGGCACATGATAGGTCATCTTCAGGCCAACAAAGTAAAATATCTTCCCGGCGTTGC
This sequence comes from Butyrivibrio sp. AE2005, assembly GCF_000686965.1. Taxonomy (NCBI): domain Bacteria; kingdom Bacillati; phylum Bacillota; class Clostridia; order Lachnospirales; family Lachnospiraceae; genus Butyrivibrio; species Butyrivibrio sp. AE2005. Next base: position 68,033 of record NZ_JMMD01000001.1, on the reverse strand, counting down.
ATGCATGATACATTCCGTTGACAACAGAAAGCTCGCCGACGAAATTGAGAAACAGGCAGCAAAGCACGACCTTGTAATGGATGTTCTCGTAGAAGTGAACATGGCTCACGAAGATACGAAATTCGGTCTTTCACCGGATGAAGCCATTGATTTTGTAAAAGAGATCAGCACTCTCCCCCATCTTAACATCCGCGGATTTATGACAATCGCTCCCTACACGGAGGATCCCGAGTCAAACCGCGTATACTTCAAGGGGCTCCGCGAGCTCAAAGATCAAGTTAATTCCCTGTCCATTCCCGGCGTTCACATGGACACACTCTCAATGGGCATGACCGGCGACTATGAAGTTGCCATCGAAGAAGGCGCAACCTTTGTAAGAGTCGGAACAGGAATCTTCGGCGAAAGAGACTACAGCAAGAAAGCTTGATTTTAAATTAGTACATTGAATATCCTAAGATATTTGATGAGCTGAATAACGGTAAGATTACCGTTATTCAGCTCGTTTTTGGCTATACATAATCCCGTTGTTGACGTCAAGTGTACCGGCAAGATGACAATTAGATAATTTACTCATGAAATAATCCATGTACTGCGTTGTCGTCAATCGTCGATGTCCACATCGACGATTGTCTCCGCCTTGTACTTACCGCTTTTCCCTAAGTATTTCTTTCAGGTAGTTCGCTCTTTAATCCATACTTCACAATAAGTGCCTGTATGATTTTATCGCTTAATACTGTTTTTTGGGATTCAAAGGATAATATTAAATTATCCCCCGGAAATATGCCATTTAACATATAAGAATTGATCTTCTGAATTGCCTTCTCTGCGTATCCAGGATCATCCATTCTACCATCATGCTCCCAATAGACCTCTTTCCCGTCTCTCTTTCTTAAAAATGTAAAATCCGGATATATTGTTCCTATACCTCTTAGTTTCAACGGGCACTCATACTTATATTCAATACCATTATCATAGAAGTAATCTGCAAGTATCTTTTCTGTCTTTGAACGAACCCGTTCCCCTTTCTTTGTACATATTACAGGTATATTATCCGCAAAATCTTTTCCGTTATAAGGGACACTTTTCCATCTCTTGATTCGCTGATCCCACGGAATCTCAACTGCTTCTACGATACTTTTTCTAATAGGATGCAGTTCCCGGTATATATCCTCAATCTCGTTGTCCTTGTATTCCTCAGCAATCGTTGCAAGTTGCTTTAGCCTTCTGTCAACAAGCCTTTTCACCTTGCTGTCATAGGACTTCTGAGCAAGTTTATAAGCCAGTTTCACCTTATCTTTCTTGATATAGGAATTTTTATTATTGCCGGAGCAATAGATAAACTGAGTATTATTCTTGGATGTAGTTATTTTCAAAAAGCCATCCGGTGCATCAGTCAGCCTGTCCTCAACTATTCTGCTTATCCTGAGTAATCTGTCTCTTTCCCTTTTTAACAATTCTTCAAGGCTGTTCATATAACGTTATTCTCCTTTGTATTCCTTTATTTTTCTTTGCTTCCCTTGTTTTCCCTTTATCTTTAGGTGTTATCCTATCTTTTTTACAATGATTGCATTTTGGGACAGGGTTATCTTCTGCCTTTTCCCTGTCTATTTTCCGTTGTCTGCATTTTTAGACAGGGATATACCCTGTTTTTTCACTGTCTATTTTTTGCTACCTGCATTTTTAGACAGGGACATACCCTGTTTTTTCACTGTCCATTCTTCGCTACCTGCATTTTTAGACAGGGGCATACCCTGTTTTTTCACTGTCTATTTTTCGCTACCTGCATTTTTAGACAGGGACATACCCTGTTTTTTCACTGTCCATTCTTCGCTACCTGCATTTTTAGACAGGGACATACCCTGTTTTTCACTGTCCATTTTCATAAAATAGCAAATAAAGACAGGGGGTTCTAATTTCATTCCATCCATTCAATAGTTCAATTTCAGTTATATATGAGATTTGTAACAAGAAATAAAAGAATCACCGGGCTGTTTACTTTATGCCAGCTCCGGTGATCATAGATTATTTAGATACTATCAGAAGCGGATCTGCTTCTCTACCATTCTTACGAACTCTGTGTTGTTTCTTGTCTTGGAGAAGAGGTTGATGCACTGGTCTACAGCGTCATCTGCCTTCATGCCGTTAAAGCCTTTTCTGAGGTTATTGATGGCTGTGAGTTCTTCTCTGTCAAGAAGCAGGTCTTCTCTTCTGGTACTTGACTTCGGAATATTGATTGCAGGGAAAATTCTCTTTTCCTGAAGCTTTCTGTCAAGAACCATTTCCATGTTACCTGTTCCCTTGAATTCCTCGTAGATAACATCGTCCATCTTGGAACCTGTCTCTATAAGTGCTGTCGCAAGAATTGTAAGGCTTCCGCCCTCTCTCATGTTTCTTGCTGCACCGAAGAATCTCTTAGGCATATGAAGAGCTGCGGGATCAAGACCACCCGAAAGTGTTCTTCCCGAAGGAGGAACAACGATGTTATAAGCTCTTGTAAGTCTTGTGATGGAATCAAGAAGGATAACAACATCCTTGCCGTGCTCAACAAGTCTCTTAGCTCTCTCCATTACCATCTCGGCAACTCTCTTGTGATGCTCGGGAAGCTCATCAAATGTAGAGTAGATGACTTCTGCGTTAGGTCCCTCAATTGACTCCTTGATATCTGTAACTTCCTCAGGTCTCTCATCGATAAGAAGAATGATGAGATGGATCTCAGGGCTGTTCTTAAGAACAGACTTAGCCACTTCCTTAAGAAGTGTTGTCTTACCTGCCTTGGGAGGAGAAACGATCATTCCTCTCTGTCCCTTACCGATAGGGCTGATAAGATCCATGATTCTCATTGCAACGCTGGCACCTGGCTGTTCAAGTCTGATTCTTGAATTAGGGAAAATAGGTGTCATATTCTCAAAATTCCATCTTCCCATAGCAACCTCGGGCTTGTATCCGTTTACGGTATCAAGGCGAAGAAGTGCGGCAAACTTATCTGTCTCTTTCTTTGCCCTGCATGTTCCCTTAAGAATATCTCCCGTCTTAAGATTAAATTTCCTAATAAGACTCGGTGCTACATATACATCATTTTCACCGGGAAGATAGTTCTCACATCTGATGAATCCATATCCATCCTGCATTATCTCAAGAATACCGTCGGCAGTATCACCGTCAAGCAGTTCATTTTCAGTTTCTTCTTTTGCCGATGCATCAGACTTCTTTTCCTGCTTCTCTTCGGCAATGTCATTCTTGTGTCCAAAATCTTCTTTCTGAGATTTAACCACTATATTTTTTTTGCGAGGCTTTGAAGGTGCTTCAGTAGCATCATCGGAATCTGCTAAAGCTTTCTCTTTCTCGTCAAGTTCACACATAAGATCGATGATCTCTGACTTCTTCAAAGTAGTTGCGCCCTTGATTCCCCTCTTCTTGGCAATATCTCTAAGGTCATTTAGTTTCAATGTTTCATATTTCTCTCTCAAATTTAAACTCCTATCCTCTGCGCACTCAATCGCAAGACTGTAAACTATAAATGTTAAAATAATTAAGTGGGATAAACAAACGAATGCGTAATACTACGCGTTTGCTTACGGAATATTTCGTTTTCGATATATGTACCATACACCATATTTTTTTCTAATGCAAGAAAAAAAATCAATTAGAAATATTAAATAAACGGAAAGCGACCACACTATCAAGTGTGGCCGCCGCAAATCCCCGATGTTTATTTAATTAAAATTCCCGTAAAGAATCTTTGCGAGTTCTGAATTCTTATCAAGGATAAGTGTCTTATTGTCTCCTACAAGTGATTTCTTGATGGCATCAAGACCTCTTATATAGCTGTAAAACTCTGACTTTTCTGTTGTATCATATGCCTTGGAAAGTGTCGACATGTAAGCTGACTCTCCTTCAGCCTCAAGCACTGCCGCATCTTTCTCGGCATTTGCTTTTACGATCGCAACTTCCTTATCTGTCTCGTTATGGATCTTCTGAGCTTCGGCATCACCCTGAGCTGTGTAGGATGCTGCGATATTATTTCTCTCTGAGATCATTCTCTCATAGACAGCCTGCTTGTTGTCATCAGGAAGATCCAAAGCTTTGATCTGAGCCTGTACGACTTCAATTCCGTATCCTGTCATATCTGAATTGGCTTCATCTGAAATGAGCTTTGTAAGCTGCTCACCTCTTGCCTCAATAACTTCATCCTGAGTCATTGAAGAAATGGCGTTCTTTGTAGCATTGTAAACAGATGCCTCAATTCGCTCTTCAGCCCTTGCATCTATCGCATTAAGAGTCTGGATGTACTTTACAGGATCTACAACCTTCCATATCACATAAGTATCAGCAATCATAGATTTTTTATCCTTAGTGATAACATCTGACTTAGGAATATCGTAAAGCACTATCTGTGCGCTGATCGACTGTGTATCATCAATGAAAGGTGTCTTAAAATAAAGTCCCGGCTCTTTTGCAAGGCTGATGATCTTACCGAATCTTCTTACGGCAATGTACTCTTTCTGATGAACAACATAAGTCGCGGATAATGCAAGGAAAGCAAGTACACAAACGATCAGGGCTATTACTGTTCCGATAATCTTTCCTTTATTATTAGTTTTCTCCATCTTTTGCCCCTCCTTCAACAGAATTAAAACTTTCCAGAGGAAGCATTTCCTGTGTTTTTCCGTCTGTGATAATAACCTTAAGTTCGGGAAGAATGTCTTCCATTGTCTCGTAGAACAGTCTCTTCTTGGTTATGTATGGCTGAAGCTTGTACTGCTCATACATCTCATTGAATCTTGCAACCTGTCCTTCGGCTTCCGCTATTCTGGACTCTTTCTTTGCAACAGCATCCTGAACGATCTTATCTGCTGTGGCTTCTGCCTTGGGAAGCTCTTCACTCTGATACTTCTTGGCATTGTTTATAGCTGTCTCTTTGCCCTGCTTGGCTGTTTCAACAGACTTAAATGCCTGAACAATCTCCTCTGTGGGCGGCTCTGCATCCTGTACAGAAAGGTTTACCACCATAAGTCCTATATCCTTATTGGTCAGTTCGCCCTGAAGTTTTTCTTTTACTTCTGCTTGGATCTGTCCCTTTGCTGTTGTAATCACATCATCAACAGGATAATTTACAACCGTGTTTCTGATGCATGACAGAGCCATGTTCTTCATTACAACTTCGGGATTCTCGCAGTTATAATATGCTGCTACGGGATCACTTACCTTGTATTCAAGGTAGAAGTCAATATCTACAAAGTTAAAGTCTGAAGTGATCATAATTCCTTCATCCTCTACAGTAATGTTCTGTCCATCCTGCATAGTGTAGCCGATACCCACACCATGAGTGGTCATATCAATGTGGTGAACACTCTGAATAAAAGGAACTTTAAAATAAAGACCTGCGGTGTCAACTCTGACAACCTTACCAAACATTGTAAGGATTGCCTGCTCCTGCTCCTTAACGGAATAGAAGCTTCCCGTTACCGTAAGCAGTACAAAAACAGCTATAATGCCTACGAGTATGAGCTTGGGATCAAATTTTCTTTTTTTCTTGATCATCATTTTCTCCATTCTCATCAAATAATAATCTATGACATAAACAGGCACCGTCACAAAAAGCATTGGCGGTGCCCGTAGTCAATAATATTATGTCATCACTGGAAGTTGGTAATAAGGGCAATTATCCTAAGTACAAAAAGTACAAATACAATCCACATAACAGGGCTTACATCCTTAGCCTTCTTAACGATAACCTTAAGGATTACCCATGCAAGAACAGCAAACATAATACCTGTAGCGATTGAATATGAAAGAGGCATCATTACTACCGCGAGGTAAGCACCTACAGAATCAGCGATGTCTCCGTCAAACTTAACCTTGGTAACACTCATAAGCATAAGCATTCCGACATAGATAAGTGCGGGAGCCGTTGCAAATGAAGGAATAGCAAGGAATAACGGGCTAAGCACAAGTGAAACAAGGAACATCACACCTGTTGTAAGAGCCGTAAGTCCTGTTCTTCCGCCTGCAGCAACGCCTGCGCTTGACTCTACGAAACTTGTGATGGTTGATGTACCAAGAACGGCACCTGCTGTTGTTCCTACGGCATCGGCAAGAAATACCTGTCCGACTCTGGGAAGATTACCGTCCTTATCAAGAAGCCCCGCCTTATCGGCAACACCTACGACTGTTCCAACCGTATCAAAAAGATCTACATACAGGAAGCTGAATGTAATTGCAAGGAACTGAATGAGATGTGATGCAGCCCAGCCGAAATTAAGCTTAAACGCTGTTTCAGAAATTGCTCCGAGCTGAAGTCCCTGTGAAAAATCGGGGAAAAGATTTCCTGCTGTATAAATTCCTGCTGCCTGAAGGATCATACCGATTATCCATGTTCCGATAATTCCGATAAGAACGCCGCCCGTTACTTTGTAATAAACAAGCGCAGCTATCAGGATAAGTCCCACAAGCGCAAGCACCATGTCAAGATCGCTGAAGCTTCCGAGTCCTACTACCGTAGCCTCATTTGCAACAATGATATGCGCGTTCTGCATTCCGATAAATGCAATGAAAAGACCTATTCCTGCGGAAATACCGAACTTAAGGTTCTGAGGAATACTATTTATAATCTGTTCACGGAATTTGAAAAAAGAAAGAATAATAAACAAAAGACCTTCTACAAAAACCGCTGTGAGTGCGATCGTAAAAGGGTTCTCTTCGGCGGCCAGTTCCGAAAGACAAACCGTATATGCAAAATATGCATTAAGTCCGAGTCCCGCGGAAAGTCCGATAGGATAATTAGCTAAGAAAGCCATGATAAATGTTGCGATTGCCGATGCGATCGCCGTAGCGACAAATACACCGTTTGCATTCATTACAGTTCCCAGGATATTAGGGTTTACGGCAAGGATATACGCCATAGTAAGGAATGTCGTGACACCTGCAAGTATTTCCCTCTTTACCGTGGTGTCATGTTCTTTGAGCTTGAATAACTTCTCCAACATACTTTTTACCTCTCCTTTGCATTATAATGACTATAACCTTTATCAACCCGCATTATCTGAAATAGATTCTTGCGAGATCATAAACTGTCTCATATCCGGTGTTATAAACCTCAAAAAGAAACTGTGCCATTATTGAAACATATACATTCTTTGTAACAAGGTAAGCAATTGTAACGGGAAGCGCCATCAATATGATTGTCGTTATTCCGACCACCCCGTGTGCCAATGTTATAGAGCAAAGTAGAAGGCTTGCTATTGTCAAAAGTACCATTTTTTTCTTATTGTCAAATAAAATAATCGCTTTTCTATAGAAAAGTCCTTCCGCAACAGGCTTAATCACCATAAACAAAAGGCACTTAAACAAGAGCGGAGCAAGCTCATTTCTGATAGGTAAATGAACTATGCTGTCATAATATTCACTGTACATTCCGACAATTATTTTTTCCTGAAAAAAATATGCCAGCACCATGGCCGCAACCGTCATCATAACGGGAATCCAAAAATTTTTGACTTCACTGAAATTACTGCTCAGTTCTCTGAATGAGAACTGTTTATTTATAAAGTAAAAGTATACGATCAGTCCAACGTAAAAAACAAAGAAAAAATAAAATGACTGTTTTTCCCAGATAATTGTTGAAATAATCAGGACCAGTTCCCAAATAAACGGTATGTATAAGCGTTTCACAGCTGTGCTCCTTTGAATGTACAATCAAGCTATATTATAAATATTCCGTATATTTAGGTCAATTTATTTTTTCTGCCACGATTATGCAGTTCGAAGCAGGGTATTCAATCGCATCTCCGTTCTCGTCAAGAAGGTCGAGATATCTCTCAAGTCGCTCTGCGTTTACGTAAACATTGTCCGTCTCTGTCAGGAGCTTAAGCCACTTGTTGTCTGCAAGCACTCCTTCCCTGATATTTCCGTCACCGTCAAAATATTTATCAAAGCTGATTCCCATATAATCTCCTAACCGGTCACGAGCCTTCCGATTCGGTCCGAGACACCAATTGTAATTTCCATTCCCGCATTGAAATCAATAGTGTCATCGATAACGCCGTCAGAGAAAACAACTCCGTTTTCACTCATGTTTGACGTGATCACCAGCTTCTCATTGTCCAATATCTTCCCGAATACTATATCCGCCTGTGTAAATTTACTCGGATACGGCTCTCTTACCTGGAAGATTAGTTGTCTTGCTCCCCAGTCCGCGTGAAGTTCAGTGACGTAATTAAGGCCAAATGCTTTGGCAATTCCCACAAACTCTGCCATGATCGACTTGTGCCAGCCTGTCATCCCAAAGCCTGTAGATATGATTATTCCCGATGATGATTGATTTTCAACCCGGTTACGATAGTTAATGTTATATCTTGCTGAGGTATGATTAGATACTCCGATAAAGAAATCATTTACCGCATATAATACCTGACCATCCTTAGTCTCCACTTTTCCCATTGTAACATTTTTTGTATCAAATGTGCCATTAATCACCTTCGGAAGAACTTTTCCTATTTCTCCGATCTCAAAGGGTAAAAGAACTCCGTCCCACCTTGCGAGATCCGGATTTACGCCGATCAGTGGCTGACCGTCCAGATACTTCATGGCATTTGCGACAAGCCCGTCCTGACCGACCGCTATCACGATGTCATCTTTTCCAAAGATCATGTTGGGAAGATATTCTCTGTCGATCTCCTGAAGTCTTGCACAGGGGCGAATCAGGTTTCTGATATTTTCAAGAGCCGCATTATAGGTCTTGTCTTCTCTCTCGTAGTCGGAGAAATCGGCTCCAAGGTGCTCGATGTAAAACCTTGCCTGCTCTACTGTGTTATATCTTCTCTTAAGTTCTTCATATCTTGTGCGGCGTTTTATCAAAACAACCTTATTCATTCCCCTGTCCATAGTGACCTCCGTTTTATGAGTATCTCGTTAGATTACCGATCAGTTCTTCTGTGCAAGTCCGTTTGTGATAGTCTGTAAAAGATCCGGTGTGAGATTGAGCGCTCCGATCTTGTCCGCATTCTCACCGATGTTCATGAATGCCTTAGCCATGAGTGTGCTCGGATCTGTCTGTGCCATTGCGCAAGCTTCGACGAGAGCCACATTCAGGTTGTTGTAAGCATCTACAAGTCCCTTAAGTGCATATGCCTGCTGGTCTGCCTTTACTCTCTCATTTTCTGCTTCAAGAGCGGTGTACTCACTGTTCTTCTTTTCAAGTTCAATCTTTCCGAGCATCTCGTTATTCTCAATTTCAAGCTTACCAAGCATTTCCTTGTTCTCAATCTCAAGTTTCTTGGTTGCAGCCATCTCTTTTAACGCAAATTCTTTTTCCTGCTTCTCGGTGCTCATCTCAAGCTCACTTCTGAGAGCTCTCATGCGCATTTCCTGTTCTCTTTCTTCGCGTTCCTTCATCATATCAAGGTCGCAGCGCTGTACATACAGTTTCATTTCCTGCTCTTTTTCTTCCTTCTCTTTTTCCTTCTCGGCAACCTTGATCTCTGTGTTGATCTCGTTTTCCTTGATCGTGCGCTCCTGCTCTATCGCTGCATTACGGCGCTTGTATATCGCATCATCCTGCTCTTTAAGGATCTGCTCACGGGCTGCTGCCTCGAGAGCCTTTCTTGTCTCTGTCTTTGGGTTGATGCCAAGAATATTGATAGCTACAATGCTGACTCCAAGCTTTTCTATCGCTTCATCATTTGTAAGCGCATCCTGTATTGTCTGGGCCATCTCATCCGCAAGTCTTATGATCGTCCTTACATCCTTCCTGCTGACTTCACGAATGACTATTGCCTTAATTATGTTATTTATTCTTTTTTCCAAAAGAGCCATCTGCTCAGCAATTTTCTGCTCCGTAGAAACATTCGTCTGATATGCGAAATCAAGCATCTTTGAAGCCTTGTTGTAATCAGTGATCATGTAGGTTGTAACGCCCTGAACACATACACTCTGATAATCGCTTGTAACCACATCATCGAATGCGAATGCTCCGTCAAAAGCAGTTGATGGCGCCACCATGATGCTGGTCGTAAGATTGTTGTAGAACACCGACAATCCCAAACCTTCCTTGATCACTTTTCCATTCTTGATAACCATTACATAATCGTTTGGCTTAAATTTTCTGAGTTTCATACTGCTTTCTCCTTCCTTGCTTTAAGGTTTTTGTAACTGTGTTGCTTGTGCGTTTGTGTGTTGCGCATTTGCTTTGAGTTTTATGCTTTTGTATTAGTAGCTTTTTGCTACTTTTTATCTTTGAATATATAATAGTAGCTTTTCACTACTTTGTCAACATAAAAAATAAAAAGCATGAAAACGCCATTTAAATAGGCATTTCATGCTTTTTTTGATCATTCTTCTCTATATTTACAAGAAGTGTCACATATCTTCTTTTATATCTTAATCCCCTTACCCCTTATACCGATACTCGGCGGACATCTTTTTGCTGCTGATGGACTTCATCTTCTCGCCGGTAGCCTCGACCTTGGGGGCGATCATTGCGCGGAAGTTTGTCTTGTAGAGTTTTTTGCCGAGCACAAGTTCATACAACACCTGAAGATCTGGCAAAGTGAACTTCTCTCCTATCATATTAAAAGAAAGGTCAGTATGCTCAAACTCAGCCTTGAGCTTAAGGATTGATTCTATGATTATCTCGATATGATCAAACGCAAGCTCTTCCTTACTTGCAGGCTCAGAAACCCAGTTTTCGTAATATATCCTGCCGTTCTTAAAGCGCTTGTTCACGATAGAATATCTGATCTCGACATTTCTCTCGGCATTGATAAAGCTAATACTGTCTGCATCGATCACAAGATCAAACCATGCTGCGTCCTGTACTCCGCCTTCACTTTCTCCGACGCCCGCACAGGTTATTCCGTGGAGCACATCGTCGCTTGTATCGGAAACCAAGGCAAGGTATGCGATTGTCATAACCCAGGTTCTTGGATCTCTCGCAGGATTGGTAAAAGTATATATCTGATCAAGGTACACTCCTTCAAGCCCTGTCTCCTGAGAAAGCTTCCTCTCTGCTGCCTGATAAGCGGTCTCATCCTTACGAACAAAGCCTCCCGGAAGAGCCCACTGCTCCAGATACGGATGCTCATCTCTTTTCACCAAAAGAATCTTCAAAGTCATCAGATCCGCACTTGTTCCAAGCACCAGAATATCCGCAGTCACAGACGGTCTCTCATAATCTCCCGCCTTGTAGTCCTTAAGAAACTCTTTTTCAGTTAATCCATTCTTGTCTTTCTTCTGTGTCATGTGCGCTCCCTTGCACGTATATTCTTAAATATCTTGATACGAATTGCTGTTATTTCTCAGAAAACCTCATGGTTCTGCAAACAACTATATTTTATCACCTGTCATGCTCGCAATAAACAGCGAATTCAAGCATACCTTTTCATATCGCCGCGCGCATGCTAAAATGTGGTGTTGCAAAAAGTAGTTTTTTGGAGACAGATCATGATTTTATCAGTACATAATATAAATAAGAGCTTTGACGGAAAGGACATCTTAAGAGATGCTTCTTTTCATATTGAAAATAATGAGAAGGCTGCCATCGTCGGGATCAACGGCGCCGGAAAGACAACCCTTCTTAAGATAATTATCGGACAACTTGCGGCAGACAGCGGTGATGTGACTTTTTCAAAAGACGTGACATGGGGATATCTTGCGCAGAATCAGAACGTTCAGACAGAGAATACCATCTTTGAAGAACTCATGGAGGTAAAAAAGCACGTAATCGAGCTTGAGGAAAATATCAGAGCCGCCGAGGAAGAAATGAAGCACGTCACAGGTGACGAGCTCACACGCCTTATGGACAGATACACATTTATGAACGAACAGTTCCAGAGGATGTCCGGTTATTCATGGCAGAGCGAAGTTACAGGTGTCGCAAAGGGTCTCGGATTTTCGGAAGATGAACTCAATAAAAGAATCTCTACCCTTTCGGGCGGGCAAAAGACAAGAGTCGCTCTGGGTAAGCTTCTTCTCAGCTCCCCGGATCTTATCATCCTCGACGAGCCCACAAACCACCTAGATATGACTTCGATCAGATGGCTTGAGAACTATCTTCTTAACTACAAGGGCGCTGTACTTATCGTCTCCCACGACAGATATTTCCTTGATAAGATCGTAGGAAAAGTCATAGAAGTTGAGAACACGCTCGTTTCAAGCTTTGTAGGTAACTACAGCGCTTACTCCGTCAAGAAAGAACAAAAAAGACTTGCGCAGTGGAGTGCGTACATGAAACAGCAGCAAGAGATCAAGCATCAGGAAGAAGTAATCGCCAAGTTAAAATCTTTTAACCGCGAGAAATCCATAAAGCGCGCCGAAAGCCGCGAAAAGATGCTGGATAAGGTTGTGCGTCTCGATAAACCCATAACGATTGACGACAGCATGAAAATTTCTCTTAAACCTTCATGCGAAAGCGGAAAAGATGTCCTTGAGGCAGATAATCTTTCAAAATCATTCGGAAGTCAGGAGCTCTTTTCCAATATAAGTTTCGAGATCAAAAAGGGCGAGCACGTTGCGATCATCGGCGACAACGGAACTGGTAAGACCACTCTCCTTAAAATGATCAACGGACTTGAGAGCATAGACAGCGGTAAGATCACGCTCGGAACCAAGGTCGAGATAGGCTACTACGATCAGGAGCACCACGTTCTAAACGACAACAAGACTTTGTTCGACGAGCTTCAGGACGCATATCCTTCGCTTAACAACACCGAAATAAGAAACACTCTCGCAGCATTTCTTTTTACCGGCGATGATGTATTTAAGAGGATCGGTGATCTGTCGGGTGGCGAAAAAGGAAGAGTCAGCCTTGCTAAGCTCATGCTTTCCGATGCAAACTTCCTCATCCTCGACGAGCCTACAAACCACCTTGATATTACAAGTAAGGAAATCCTTGAATCTGCTATTTCAGGCTATGAGGGAACTGTTCTCTATGTTAGCCACGACAGATATTTCATAAATAAGACAGCGACCAGAATCCTTGACCTCACACGTAAGAGCATGGTCAATTACATCGGAAACTACGACTACTACATCGAGCATGTCGAGGAAAAGATGCAGAACACTTTCGGAACATCAGATACGGGCACAAGCTCAATCGGCGCTCCCGTAGCCTCATCTTCCGCTCCTTCAGCAGCTACGGCGCAGTCATCCGGAAGTAACGATTATAAAGCTCAAAAAGAAGCCAAGGCAAGAAGGAAAAAGATTGAGGCCGCGCTCAAAAAGTGTGAAGAAGACATCGCAAAGCTTGAATCAAGAGACAATGAGATCACAGAGCTCATCTCCGATCCCGCTGTCGGATCCGACCTCGCAAAGCTCAGAAAGCTCACAGACGAGCAGACCGAGATACAAGAAAAGCTCTCCGCGCTCTATGATGAGTGGGAAGAACTTTCATCTGAGGAAATCTAAAAAATAAACATAACAAAACTGCTCCAAGGCTATGCCAAGGAGCAGTTCTATTTTTAAACACGCTCATTCGCCGGAACCATATACCACTGAATATCTTCCAAAGTTTTCTACTGTACAGTCCGTAGCTCCGTTAATAGCCTCCAGCTCCGAGCTTCCAAGTATAAGCACCGCATCTTTACCGGCATAACTAGCATAATCTTCGGGAAGGCCGAACTTGAAATTCCCGAAACTCTCGGCAACTCTGAATTCATCCGTTTCATCTTTGTATACTACGGTATCTGCAAACTTTACCGGATTGTAGTCCGTATAATAAAGAGCAATAACAAACGGAGCTGACAAATTCTCATAAGTTGAATAAATCTCTGTATCATCCCCTGCTATCTCGTAAGCTCTCTTAGCCGCTTCGCCATATCCCGGCATGAAAAGATTCGAAGTCCTATCATTAAATCCGCCAAAATAATCTTTTATAAACAGTCCCGCAGCAAGAACAATAACCGTCATCACAGCATATGCACCAACTGCACGTCTGTCCCATATAAAGGAAACTCCCTTTACAAGAAAATATATGAGCGGAAGAAATATCATTACCATCCTGCTTACATCCGATCTGATTCCGATTGCCAGCAGCACACATGAGATCAAAAGCGTCACAAACACCGCATCCATAGCAAGTCTCTTATCTTCATCAGTCACGCTTTCAATCTTACTTGTATCTTCCGCACTTTCTTTATTTGCAGAAGCTATATTTTCAGAAGTTTTATTTACAATATCTTTTTTACCCAAAAAAACTCCGAGAAAAATCCCAAGAAAAGTTATAGGAAACGTAAATTCAAACAACGTCGCATATCCCGGAATAAAATGGCACAGCATTTCATCGTTGTCGCCTATTGTAAGCGTAATAAGGAGCTGTCTGATATTTTCATAAAGCGCGGAGGGAAGAGTTGAATCAAATCTGAGAAATACCTCCCCCGACCTCGACGCCGTGAACTTATTAAACGAAAAGCTGTCCGTCACTATCTCGGGAAGTCCGAGGTAATTTACCGCATAGAAAACAAGGAGCGGCGAAAATACAATAACAAATGTGAGCACAGCCAAAATAAGCTGCTTTACACTGATAACTTTTTTTCTAAGGCAATAAATACTGATGAGAATCAGGTGGATCGGAACCACTATGGTTGCAGAGCCGTAGCTGTACATGCACATCGCGTATGCAGCAGCGCTTAGGCAATAAATAAGCGTCTTCTCCGTCTTGATTCCGAGTATAAAAAGATATACGGAAAGCCCGAGCGTAAACGGCATTATATTGCTGTCAAGGCTCCATCTCGAAAGTATGATATGCCACGGACATATCGCAAGAAATGCCGCTCCGAAAAGAGATTTTTTATAAGATAAAGTGATTTCTTTTAATATCAGATAGAAAATATAAACCGTGGCGATTCCGAGAATTGCGGGAAGGAGTCTGAGCTTCACGACACCTGTTCCAAACAATTTGATCGTAAGTACGTTTATATAGATCATAAGAGGGCTTCCGCCACCGCACCCCCATGTTATCGGATATATCGGGTATGCGAAACCGTTTCTGTCAACGCCGTATTTTGCGATCGCGAAGGCATCATATCCAAGCGAAGCCTCATCCTGCTGAAGTCCGGCAGGCACGCTTCCAAGCCCTATAAGCCGCAATGCTGCCGCAAAAAGAATTATCCCAATAAGAATAATATGCGCTGTTTTTGCGGAAATATCCGCTGTTTTTTTATCAGTATCTAAATCTGTATTCTTGCCCTTCTTGTAAATAAGAACGGCTGCTGCGCCTATAAAAGCGCAGGCAGCCGTAGCTATATAATTGTAATAATCAATTATTCTCATATTCGATTTCCCATACCGATCATTTTATGATTATCTTGCAAACATAGCAGCATTCCAGTCAGCGATTCCGGCATTTGCGGCAGCTCTTTGAATATAAGCTCCGGCGTTGGGACTGCTCATTTGCTGATAGAACTCAAAAGCAAGTTTTCTTGATCCGTCCTGGCCTGTAAGTCCGACAGAAAGTCCGTCGGCAACCTCAACAGGATAATCCGTCTGTCTGTTAAAGACGATCATATTGATATATCGGTTTGTCATAGCTCTCTGATATGCATAAACAATAGCCGATGCCTGTTCTTCCTGTCCCTGAGTGGATGTATATCCAACTTCCGTAAGAAGTATAGGTCTTACCGCACCCTTAGTGTTACGCATCGCAGGCTGGCACATATAATCCGTAAGCTGCTCTATATTCTGCATAGACATATAAGGTGTGTCGATATCATGTCTTACCATTGCCGCTGCAGCCTCGTTCTTAGGTGACCAGAACGCTGTCCATACCATGGGATAATTGTAAGGGTGCTCTGCAAGCGCCCAGTCGAAATTACCCTGTGCAACAATGCACGCGTTCATCGCCTCTATAAGGCTTCTTGCCGAGAAATATGAAGGTGTGTTCTTATAAGTCCAGTTATGATCAAAGCTTGCACAAACATGTGCATTGGCATTTTTGCTTTTTATAGCATTGTAGCACACTCTTAGCTCATCGGCATAGAGCTGTGCATACAACATCTCATCGGAAACATTCGCAATATTCCACTCATTCTTGGCATTTACTTCATTTCCGATCACCCAGTTATCTACCTGTCCAAATCCGTTCTGTCCGTTATATCTGTATGCAAGATATGTAACTACGGCTTCGAGGTTCTCAAGTCCCACATCATCCGATGTGTTCATCATGTAATAACGTGAATGCGCACCCCTTGAATAAGGAGAGATCATGAACTCTTCACCCGGAACATAAGGATTCAAAAGAACTATCGTAACGCCCATTCCCTGCTGTGTACATGTTCTTACAGCATGGTCGTACTGACTTAAATATGATGAATCATAGTTGTAAGTCTTTCCGTTATACTCAAAAACAACGCCTCCGTTGCCGCCTATGATATCTTCAAGATTAATATTGTACGCAGCCTGCTGAACTCCGAGCTGGGTAGCCTCTGTATTTCCGTTACCAATCTTTGCTCCGTCAAGGATAAGACCTTTTTTACCGTTGTTTTTTCTCTTGGGAGATGATTTGGCAAGCACCTCGGGATTGGTTATATAGCGGGTTCCCGAAACAGGAACGAACACGCCTCCCGAAAGCACTGCAACCTGAAACTTGTCATATAACTTACACTGAGTAGTTTTATAATCAAGCGGAAAAGAAAAAGTAACCGCCGAATTCATCGGAACTGACGCCACAGGTGCTCCCGCAGGTTCGTTCTGATAAACTTTCTCTGCGAAAAGATATAACATACCGTTATCGCTCTGAGGCATCGCCTGAACAGAAGCGGTAACCGTTACTTTTTCGCCGTCATTGTTGATACTTGCCGATGTGATCGCTACAGATCCGTTTCCTTCCGCCTTAGCGTAGAGCGTAGCAAAAGAAAAGACGCTTAGTGCCGCTAACGCAGAAAGCGCAGTACGTGTTAGTGCAGAATAGATTTTGTTTGTCATTAGTGTCCCCTCATATTAAAATTTTGATAAACAATAATACTATATTAAGCTAAAACCCATGCACTTATCAACGTATTTTTGCTAAATTTAGTTATTTTTAATAGTCTACTTTCATAAGACATAATCCGAGCGGAGGCGCCGTCGGTCCCGCCTTCTGCCTGTCGCATGACTCCAAAATCTCTTTTACCTCGGAAGGCGCTATATTGCCGTATCCGACTTCAAGCAAAGTTCCCGTAAGTATGCGGACCATGTTCTGCAAAAAGCCGTTTCCGTGAAAATAAAGCCTTATGTAGCTTCCGCTCTCTTCTATCTTTATGGAATCGACACATCTGACCGTGGACTTCTTCATGCGGTTGTTTCCGCAAAAACTCTTAAAGTCATGCGTTCCCTCAAGGATTGCAGCAGCCTTTCTCATCTTATCCGCATCAGGCTTTTTCTCCAATACGGTCACGTATTTTCTGTCAAAAACAGGCTTGGAAGGGCCATACCAACAGGTATAACGATATGTCTTTCCAAGTGCGTTATATCTTGAGTGAAATCTGTCCGAACAGATCTTAACGTCATTTATGCTTATATCCTCAGGGAGATACTTATTCATATACTCACGTATCTCATCTTCCGTCATATTGGTATCAAGAGCGGTATTTGCAGTCATTGCCCTGGCATGCACGCCGGCGTCCGTCCTGCCCGCACCAATTAGATTGATCGTTCCCTCAGGGAGATTTACCATCTTATTAAGAACACTCTCAAGCTTGCCCTGTATAGTCATATCCTTACCGGGCTGCCTCTCCCATCCGTGAAATCTGGTACCGTCATAACTAATCAAGAACTTGTAATTTCTGCTCATATATTCCGCAATCCCCCTGTCATTTTTTCCAAAAGATGATAGTATTATTATGTCAGTTCGAGACCTTCCTGACAATAAACAAAACTAAAGGAGAATTCAATTGAATAACAAAAAGACTCTATTTATCACTCATGCTGCCGCAATCGCAGCTCTTTACGTTGTGCTTACGCACTTTGCAAACATGCTTGGTCTTGCAAATTACGCGATCCAGGTACGTTTTTCGGAGGCACTTACAATTCTGCCTTTCTTCACACCCGCCGCAATTCCGGGACTTTTCATCGGATGTATAATCGCAAACATAACAACAGGCTGCATGCTGCTCGACATCATTTTCGGCTCAATCGCAACGCTTCTCGGTGCACTCGGAACTTACTTCATTGCACACGGGTTAAAAAAGACATCAGCCCCCGACTTCTATAGCACAAGCAAACTCAGGACATGGCTCACCCCACTTCCTCCCATCATAGCAAACACACTCATCGTTCCTTTCGTACTCATTCACGTGTACCAGCTCGAAGGAACTCTTCCATACTTCATGCTCACAGTATGCATCGGCGAAGTCATCTCATGCTTCATCCTTGGCATGATCTTACTCTTTGCCCTCAACAAAAGAAAAAGCGCCATCTTCAAAACCAACTGATCCAAACTCCCCCATAGTAAAAGGGGCGAGCTACAGCCCGGCCCCCACTTACTATATAGAATAAAAAATCCCGATACCATTCAGTATAGGGATTTTTTATATAATCATAATAATGAATATCTGCTGATAACTCCATATAATTCTTGGCGATCATCAATGATAAGATGTAATGTGACTCTCTTTCGTAAATAATCAACTGTATATATAACATAATTATGAGGAATCACCAATACTTTGTATCCTTTTCTGGAAAGTGCCGGAAATTTGTCACTGCCTATTTCCGGATTTGATAATTGAGAAATATGCTCCTCAATCATTTTTAAACTTTCGTCCATTACCTCATAATCAAATTTTTTTGCAATCATAATTGCAATTTCTAAAAGCGATTCTTCGAATGTATCTGTCTTCTCAATAACAAAATCACTCATTGAGATTCATACCTTTTACCTTGTCTCTTATTCTGTCAAACATTCCCTCGATAGGAGCAACTCTATCATTTCTGCGGTCATTTTCTGACTGAGCCAGCAGTTCATACAATCTCAATTCATTCTTCAACCGCTTATAATCTTCATAGCTTAAAGACACGGTATCACCTTTACCATTTACAGTAATAATAACCGCCTCTCCATTTTCTCGACATTGTCTTGAAATCTCGTTATAATGATTTCGCAGATCAGCAGATGGTCTAATATCTTCTCGAAATATCATAATTATCGCCTCCGTAGACAAATTGTATCATAATATGTATATCTCATCAATAATGTCTGCGTAACCACATAAGATAATACTTTTCTCACTAATTCTGCTTTCATTCTGCTATCCCTCCAATTTCTATAATTTCATCCGCATAATACTATCAGGCTATTGACATCCAAAAAGTATTGTGCTATAAGTGTACTAGTATCACTAATACACGTAACACGTGTATTTATTTTAACAGGAATTGAGGAGAATGTCTATTATGAAAAAAAGAAATTTATCAGCAATTATCATTGCATCATCAGTTATGATGCTTACACTTGCAGGATGCGGTGTTACAGCAGAATCGGATGCGGGAGTTTCAAAAGGATCTGAAGCAGAAGTTTCAGCCGAAGCTAAAGCAGATGCTCCCGAAGCAACTGAAGACGAAGGCGACTACACTGACGGAGCCATTGCCAATAAGCCTAGTAATCCCGATGCTGCAGATTTATCTTTTGAATATAACGGAACCACAATATCTATTACCGACGCCCCTGATAAAATCAAGTCTGCTCTCGGCAAACCAAGTAATGAAGAGGAAGCTCCAAACAGCGACGATCCTGCAGACAGGATGTATACATACGGTACCGATCCCGATACTATCGACCTTACAGTAATCGCCGGAAAGACAGACGCAATAATAATCTATGATTCCGCTATTAAGACATCAAGAGGAATATCAATAGGAAGCACCGATAAAGATGTTATTGCCGCTTATGGTGAAGCTGAGGCGACCAAGCTTGACGGCATAAATGATATCGAGTATAACTTCGACGGTTACACACTTACATTCTTTTTAGATAAAAACAGTAAAGTTGATGCAATCGGATTCATTAACGAAAACTAATAACCAGTTTCATAAAGATATATTTAAACCAGAGGAAAAATGATGAAGAGAAGAACAAGTTTTTTATTGATATCTGTTATAGCACTTGCACTCGTAGGATGTGGCGTAACTTCACCCGACAGCGTTTCTGCTGCCGAAGAAGCATCTGCCATCAAAGTTATCGCTGACAAAGCCGAAACTATGAATGCCACTAAAGCAACTACAGTTAATGAAAAAAGTTCGGACGAAATACCCGTTGAGCCTGAAAAGATCACCAATTCAGAAGATGCAGTTTTTGAATATAACGGAAATACAGTCTCTATTCTCGATGATACCAAAACAGTCCTTGCAGCTCTTGGTACGCCCACAAGCAGCGAACCTTCAGCATACAATAATTCTGAGACCTACCTCTTCGGAACAGATCCCGACATCATTGAGTACTCTGCCTTTAAACTAAGCAACGGCACCGAAGCCCCTGACTATATTCTTGTCCATGACAAAAACATAAAAACATCTAAGGGAATAGGCCTCGGGAACACCGAAAAAGAAATAATATCAGCCTACGGAAAGCCAAGTGAGATTGCTGATTTTCCCGAGGTAAATATATACGATCTTGATTATGATATGGGAAGTTTTTCAATAACTTTCAGCCTGGATAACGACAAAAAACTTACATCCTTCTCATACTTAAACAACGATAACGGCAATAAGTACAGCTGTGCGCTCAATTAAAAAAGCAGTATTATCTTAGTTAATGCAATGAGGAGACCCTATCATGAGTAAACGAATCGTAACATCAATCATTTCAATATCTGCAATAGTCCTAACACTTATGGGCTGCGGCAACATTTCAGACACCGCTTCAAGCGCTGCCACACTTTCGTCTCAGCCACAGACCAAAGAAAAGAACTTAGCCGATGCAGCTTTTGAATATAAGGGAAATATGCTTTCTCTTTTCGACGATCCGAATACAGTCATTGATATATTAAGTACATGTGATACCGGAGAGGTCTCTACCTACCTCCACTTCAACAAAGAATACTTCGATGGTTATCACTCTCCTACCATTGATTATACTATGTCAAACGATGCGACATTTATGTACACCATATCCGACGAAAGCGTGCGTACTTCAAACGGCATAAGTATAGGAAGCACCCAGGACGAAGTCATCGCCGCCTACGACAATGCCGGTGAGCGAATCGGGAACTGGATTCTTTGTGATTTTGAAGATTACTACATCATCTTCTATTTTGATGATGATGATAAGGTTTACAAGATTGAATATGTAATAAATGACACCAAATAAAACCATGAAAACGGAGGAAAACAACATGAAAAAAAGTTCGACATTACCTATCCTTTTGGCGGCATCTATTATTCTTTCGCTTATGGGATGTAGTGCTCCATCATCTGATGCTTCCGAAGCAGAAGGCGAGTTGCAGCTTTCCGAAGTAGCTCCCGAAGAGACCGGAGAAGCCGGCGAAACAGAAGAAACTACTTCAGCTGAAAGTGAAGAAACCACAGATTCAAGCGCATCGGAAAACGGAGACGCCATCACTGAAACAACAGTCACCGTGAACGGCAAAGCCGTTTCAGTTCTTAACGACGCAGAAAAAACATTGGCAGACCTTGGCACCCCTTCAGATAAAGACATCGAGTTTTGGGGAGAAACAATGCCTATATACAAATTTGACTCCGGCGTTAGTCTGTCAACTTATGTTAAAGACGGAAAAGAATATGCATACAACATGAACATAAACAAAGAAGGCATAAATACAGCCCGTAATATAGGCATTGGAAGTACAAAAGAAGAAATGATCGCTGCTTACGGCGAACCGTTTGGAGACAAGGAAGAATATGAGCGCGGTGACGGAATCAAGGGCAAAATGAATTGGTATGAATTCGATTCATATTCTATATCCTTCGGAATCGAGAACGGCAAGGTAGGTTATTACTATTTTACTGATAAAGCAAATAATGAAACCTTCAGTAACCTGGTTTATGCACAAGTAATGTCAGGCACATAAGGTTACTCATAAATTATTACCAAAATGAAACGGAGAAATACTATGAAAAGACGCACAACAACAGCAGCCCTTTTGGCATCTGCAATGATGTTATCGCTTGTAGGCTGCGACGGAGCATCAATGAGTGCCACCGAGGGAAGCAGCGAAATGGAAATGACCGAGGAAGCAAAGAGAGAAATCGCAAAAGCTGAGATGGTTGCCGGCGAAGACGCTTCTTCCAACGCATCTTCTGCAGAAGCAGCAACTGCAGCTTCAGCAGATACATCTGCAGCAACCGCTGCATCTTCTGAGGTATCAGACGCAGCTACTACTGCTTCATCGGCCGATAAGTCCGAGACCAAAACAGATACCGCAGCTACTGCAACCTCACAGCAAACCCAGACAAAACTTGCCGAGAACGAGATCATTTATAACGGTAAGGTTCTTTCAGTATTGGACGATTCAACAAAAACACTTGCCGATCTCGGAACTTACGAAGACAAAAAGACCTATTCCCTCAACGAATATAACTATTCTTATGATTCAGGAAACATCCACTACTCTACCTATCTAAGTGAGGGCAAGGAACTTCCGCTCAGCCTTTCCGTATATAACAGGAAAGATATAAAGACATCCCGCAATGCAGGTGTCGGAGACACAGTTGATCAAATAACATCTTTATATGGAAAGCCTGTTGAGAAGGGATATTTTGAAGGCGGTACCGGCACAGAATACAGTTATAAATATAAGTTCGATAAATTCAGCTTATACTTCTGCTTTAGCGAAAAAACCGATAAGGTAGCATGGTTTGCATTTGATCACAATGCCAACGTAGATAAGTCCAATAAAGAGGCTTTGGCTAACGAAAAAGCCAATACCACAGCGGCAAACACTTCTACTACACCTGCTGCCCCTGAAGAAAACAAGGCTACCGCATCTTCTAACACAGCTAATAAGGGCGACGTCAAGGATTATCAGTTTACTTATAACGGAAACGTTGTATCCATAATGGATAGCTTTGATGCGGTGAATAAAGCAATGGGCGGATATGTTCCTGCAGATTCAAATATACAGAGCCTGCAATCCTATTATGCATATGGCAAAAATCAGGCAGTCGGTATGATATGTAGAAGTGATTTCGGAACAGAAACTCCTATTACAATATCCACACGTGTAGCAGGAATGACAACCGCACGTAATATCAAGGTTGGAAGCTCCAAGGAAGAACTTATCGCCGCTTACGGAACTCCTAACGGCAAACACAACCAGGTATTTGACGGTCCTACAGGAAGAGAATTGACAGAAGAAGAATATATTGCCTATTTCGGTGAATCATTCGTCTATGAGCTTGGTGATGTCAGGATCAGTTTTTCCGTCGAAAACGGAAAGGTTGCTTCTATCGAGTATCAGAATAATGTAAATTACAAAAAGTTCCAGTGGAGCTAAACAGTTCTAAATAAAAACATAATAGAGAAAAGAGAGAAAAGATGAAAAGGGATAAAATAAAAGCTTTTTTATTTACTTCTGCTATTGTATTTACACTTATAGGATGCGGCAACAGCGCCGAGAATTCATATGTTGACCCATCCGCTGATAATTCTGCAAGCGTTTCATCTACGAACGAGGCGTCCGACGATGCCGCTCCAACAGAAGCTCCCGAAAGTTCCGCCTCTGCACTATTATCTTCTGATATAGTTGCAGTTTCTGATCCAAACGGAGTCAAGATGGCTACAATCAAAACAGATGACGGAGTCCTAAGAGTACGCAAAGAACCAAATTATGATTCTGAAAATATCGGATACCTTGCTCCATGCGAAGAAGTAAAAGTTCTTGATGAAACTGAAGGCTGGCTAAAAATTGAATATGATGAAGGCAGCGAAGGTTACATTGATTCAGCATATGCCAATATATGGACAAGTTCAGGCGAAACAAAATAAAAACTGCATGTTAAAACCCCACTAAGAAAAAAGGACTAAAGAGTCATATCTCTTTAGTCCTTTTCATATTGTTCTATTAAATATCAATCAAATTTAAGCAGTGTTTTCAGCACTCTCTTGGCACTTATACGAATGTTCTCTTCGCTTACGGCGCCAAGCTCAAGGGCTTCCTTAACTCTCTCAGGGAATCCTGTCGCCATCTTAAGGTCGTTACCTGCATTGATCTCTTTATAGTGCTCTCCTCTTGTCCACCAGTCGGACATAACAAGTCCTGTATATCCCCACTCCTCGCGAAGGATACCTGTTATAAGGTCTCTGCACTCAGAAGCTCTTTCGCCGTTAACCACATTGTAAGATGACATTATGGTGTAAGGCTGCTCTTCTTTTACGATCATCTCAAAAGGCTTTAAATAGATTTCTCTTAGCGCTCTTTCAGATACTCTTGAATCGCAGTGCTTTCTGTTGATCTCCTTGTTATTGCAAGCAAAGTGCTTAACACAAGCACCGACATGATTCTTCTGAATTCCGCGCACCATGGCTGCTGCCATCTTACCTGTAAGGTAAGGATCTTCCGAATAATATTCGAAATTTCTTCCGCACATGGGATTTCTGTGTATATTGATCGCAGGTGTAAGCCATACGCAGAGGTTATTCTCTTTAAGCTCTTCTCCGCCTGCTCTTCCCACTTCTTCAGCGATTTCTTTGTTCCATGTACATGCAATTGAAGTAGCACATGGGAATGCCGTAGTCCTGATTCCGGTCTCAGGCATGATACGAACACCTGCAGGTCCGTCAGCTGTCATTGCATTTGGAATGCCGTATTCGTCCATATTACCAAAACCGAATACATTGGCAACACCTGTGTTGGGCTGGCCTCCCAGAAGCTCTATCATATCATTGACAGAAAGCTGTTCCATAAATTCATCAAGACTTATCTTGCCTTCCGCAACTTCCGAAAGCTGCTTTGCACCCTCTATCAAAGGCATTGTGTAATAATGTCTCTTAAGCCCTTTTTCAGTGGGAGCAAGCGCTTCCTCCGTACCGGGCTCCATCTTCTCTATTACACTTTCATTCTTGTCAGGTTTCTCAAAAACAGGAAGTTCTTCATATGTTCCGTCGCCCAAAAGTCTCTTTTTAAGCGCTGCGGGAACAGCCTTGTGGCTTAATGTGCATACAACTTTATCAACAAAGTTCTCCCAGAAGAAAGATATCTTTGCCGCATCTCTTACATTGCTTCCAAGGTAGAATTCATATTTTCCCTTTTCAAGAACATAAGATGCATCACTGAACTTTCCGAGATCATCATAAGATGAAAGGCCGTATTCGGTGATCTTAAGTGTCATAAGCTGTGCCTCGCCGGGCTGAAGCTCTTTTGTCTTCTCAAAATCAACAAGGCTCTTTTTAGGTTTAAGAAGTTTGCCGGCAGGCGCCGAAACATAGAGCTGCACAACTTCTTTTCCTGCCATTCTTCCTGTATTTGTAACTTTTACATTGAAAATGATGGTGTCCTCTTTTTTGACGGCACCCAAAACTTCTATATCAAAAGTTGTATATGACAATCCATATCCGAAAGGATAGATAACTCTGTCGGAAGCTCCCTCGAAGGTTTCAAAAAATCTGTAACCAACATAGATATCTTCCGTGTAATCCACGTAATCAAAAGAATCGTGATATCCCTTTGTTGACGGATAATCATCAAGAGTTCCCGCAAATGTATCGGCAAGTCTTCCCGAAGGACAAATGTTTCCAAGAATAACGTCTGCTGCCGCAAGACCGCCTTCCATTCCGCCCTGTCCCATATAAACAGCCGCATCAATCCTGTCATTGCCCTCTATCCATCTGCAGTCCATAACACCGCCAATGTTGAGAACAACAACTACATTTTCAAAGATATCACATGCATTTTGGACAAGCTCTTTTTCCTCAAATGAAAGATAAAAATCTCCATCAGGGAAGATGACTTTCGATAAAGTTGTCATCTTAACTCCGGCAGGCCATGGATTAAACGTTTCGATGTCTCCGTCTATATCGCTTCGATCCCAACCTTCGCCTGAGAATCTGTTGATAACAACGATAGCTGTCTCGGAAAATCTCGTAGCATTCTTAAGAATAACCGAAGGGATAGTCGGTTCCTTGGTCATTCCCGGAACACAGCCCTTCTTGTACTGCTTATCAAGTTCTTCCTTGTAGTATTCAATAATAGGCTCGTACACCTTGACACCGCGCATCTTAAGTCCGTCGTACAACGATCTTGTATATTCGCAGTAAACGTCTCCGGAACCTCCGCCGCCTTTTACGTACTCATATGACGCTTTACCAAGCAGAGCCACCTTCTCAACGTTTTTGAGAGGCAAAAGCCCATTGTTCTTTAAGAGAACAACACTTTCATCCGCAGCTTTTTTGGAAATACTGATATGTTCCTCGCTTCCCGTAACAGGCACCTTCCCGTTTAAAGGTAGCGCCGGCTGATATAAAAGTCTTGCCCATTTCTGCATTTTTTATGAATCCCTCCGTGAATTATTTGCCTATAATCTCTATTAATTTATCCGCCACAAGTTCAGCGACGGCAAGCTTATACTCATATCTTGAGTGTTTCGGGGGTATATTCGCATGATAGCTTCTGTTTCCAAATTTGGAAGCAATCGCAAAATAAACCTCTCCCGGAACGCTGTCATCATTTGAAGGATCGGAATTTCCCATCGTTCCGGTTACTCCGATAGCAACATCCGCTTCATAGATTGCGCCTGCGGAGAATGCCATATCTTCGGCAGTCTCATAGGAATATACTCCGTACTTATCGATGGTTTCCTTAGGAACTCCGTGGAGAACCTTGGCTTCATTACTGTAAGTAATATAAGCGCCCTTCATTACGGCCGATGAGCCCTCTGTATCTGTTATAAGCGAAGCGATAAGCCCCGACGTACAACTTTCCATTGATGTAAAAGATAATCCTCTTTTGATAAGAGTCTCTGTTATCCTTCTGTATTTTGCCCTTACGGTATCTTCAGCTCTTACAACCACTGTTTCTTCTTTCTTCTCAGGTGCTGTATCCTTTGATTTTACATGTTCTGCTTCTTTTTTCTTAGCAGCTGCTGTCTCTTTAGGCTTTGAAACTACGGCCTGTTTAACTCTTGAATTCGAAGCCTCTTTAGGCTTTGAAACCACGGCTTCTTTTGCTCTCGAAGACGCTTTTTCCCTGGGTCTTGATTCAACCGACTCTTTTGCCCTTGACGATCTTCTCTCTCTCGGACTTGATTCAGGTTCTTCTTTACGTCTTGAAGCTCTGGAACTTCTTGAGCCGGATGTTCTTGTATCCTCTTCATCGTCATCGATATCATTATCGATATCATTATCGATGTCATTATCAACATCCATATCCATGTCCATATCAAAGTCTCTGTCTCTGCTTCTGCTCTTGCTCTTTCTCGAATCATTGCTCTTTCTCGAATCAGAGAATTTGATCTCATCGCCGCAGTGAACGTACTTTATCTTGTCCTTCAGAATCTTCTGCATCTCTTCAAACGGCTCAACGCCCGTGCAGTGACCTGTATAGAATACCGATTCGTACTCTGTGAGATCTTTTGCGATATTACGGATCTCCTTGATATCTTCTTTGGAGTATCCTCTGTCCCTTGCAGTGTGAAAACCACTTATTACCGCGTCGGGATCGCTCTTAAATATCGACACATACTTATCCATTATATTCTGAATACCGTGATGTGCACAGCCCGAAAATAATATTTTTTTACCTTCGGTTGAAACAACAAGGCACTGCTCATGAGCAAAATCATCCTCTACAAGCTCTCCGCCATCTTTTATAAAAAGAGTGCTGTTCGTCTGGGGGTTCTCATATCTGTCCCCTATATCGGAAAAGATAGTAAGCTCATCGTCAATTTTTGTTACGCCATCCTCTAAGATTTCCAATTGAGGAAGGTCTTTTACCTTTCTGCTAAGACCAATATATCTGGGTCTTCTTCCGCGCGACGTCGAGTAGAACTTCTGAAAAGCATGTTCACTTATATAAATCATCGCAGTATCATTCAGATCTACAAATGAAAGGATACCGCCGCCATGGTCGTAATGACCGTGTGTGATAACAACAGTGTCCACATCCGCTAAATCTATTCCAAGCTGATCTGCATTCTCTACAAGAAGTCCAGATGCTCCGGTATCTACGAGAATCTTATGTTTCTTGGTCTCTACGTAGAAGCACAATCCATGCTCCGGTATGCAGTCATTTTTACCTGCAGTGTTTTCTATAATATTAATAATACGCATACACATTTCTCCTTAACTGCATATTATTGTATCATAAAGATTGATTTATTGCTTCATTCCGCACATATTTTATACTTCTGCACCATAAATGTGTACGATTTTCCACAAAATTTTACCGTTTCCGTTCGCGGGAACCCCCTATCCATCGGCATCTTCAAATTATTACGTGTTGTAAATTTTTTTTTAATTTACGCTTAATCAACAATTTCTGAGATAATCTTTCTGTTCTTTGGATATCCGATAGCTTTCAATCGCCTTTCTGACAGTCTTTTTCTTAACATCGGGATCAAGTTTATTGTCTCTTATGTACGGAAGCGCGTCGTCATAGCGAAAGCTGAGCGCAGTTGCAAAATACCACGCTATCATCATCTGAATGTAATATTCATCAGACCTGATCAACGATACTCTCTCAAGATATTCCGGTTTAAAATCCTCCTCAAGATAATGCTTCATAAGCATACCTATGCCGAATCGCACTGTATATGTCTTATCCGAATCGAGCCATTCGTATATCTTCTTTACAAGTTCATCTTTGTTTTTCTTAAATGCCGCCGGCAACATCTGATCGCAGGTTGCCCAGTTATCAACGTACGGAAGGAATTTTTCAACTTCAAAAACGCAGCTTTCATATTCTTTTATCCCGGATATTATGAAGGCATGGAGCTGATTCTCGTCGTAATATCTGTGCGGAAGCTCCTGTAAAAAAGCCGTGCACCCTTCCTCATCTTTTGCAACCTCTTTTGCAAACTTCTTAAGCGCAGGAGTTCTCACGCCGAGCACCTTATCGGGATTGACTGTAGGAATTAGCTTTCTGTTAAATGCTGCGTACTTATCGTCTTTTAGTTCAAAGAGCCTTGCTCTTATCTCGTCTGTTGTCATATTTCCCTCCACATATCAGATTATATCCGATACACATGCAAACAGTAAAGCGAGGATCATATAGTGACAGGCTATCCATTCTATATGTCCTCGCTTTTCCTTGGGGTATTTACATTTATTAGAGTGTGATCAGATTAT
The DNA here is from genome assembly GCF_000686965.1 of Butyrivibrio sp. AE2005. Lineage (NCBI taxonomy): Bacteria > Bacillati > Bacillota > Clostridia > Lachnospirales > Lachnospiraceae > Butyrivibrio > Butyrivibrio sp. AE2005. Next base: position 38,827 of record NZ_JMMD01000001.1, on the reverse strand, counting down.
TATGTTTTTATACCACCTCCTTTCAATAGCTATCGATTATTTCATCTTTCTTTTGCCAAACTCTCTGCGGAGCTGTATAAAAGCAATTACGGCACAAACAACCGTTACAGAAACAGCATATATTCCTTCGGAAAGTGTTATATCCTCTGTCGCTTTTTGTACCGCAAGTCCGGTATCCGAGTTAATGAAACAGTCCCAAAACTCGGATGTAAAGTCAATAAGTCCGTGCAAAACAGAAACAACCCATATGCTATCCGTAATGTAGTACACGCAAGCCAGACAGCATCCGATTGCAATTGCATAGATAACCTGTGAAACAGTCGCGATAACCCTTGTAGGTGAAGATATAAGATTCGAAAAGTGCAAAAGCCCAAATACAATCGATGAGATAAGTATTGCTTTTACTATACCTTTTCTGCTTTCACCAAAACGATATCTGAAGGAGTTAAAAAGTGTACCTCTAAGCATTGATTCTTCAAACATTCCGGTTCCCATATTGCAAACAAATGCGAATATAAGTCTTGGAAGAGCCTTAACAAAAGAAATTTCAGGCTGCGAAAAGTCATCATAAAGATTAAGAACAACCAATGCCATAAGTGTTATTCCCGTACAAAAAACTCCTTTTGCAAATCCTTTACTTCTGAATCTAAAGTCAGTTCCGTATAACCTGTTTGCCAAAAATAGTCCCAATATAGCAATCAGATAGCGCGAAGCCGCTTGCAAAGTATCTTTTAATGTTTCATCACGAACAAAAATACTTGCCAATATTTCCGACGCCACAAATAAAAAGAATAATAAAAACGTTAAAAGTATTCCGTAGATAAATTTTTTTGTCTTCATTCTCAGATAGATCCCTTCATGTCATTTAATTTGTTGCTATACTATGTTTGTCGTAGTACGTCTGTAATAGTATTAATACTACGTCAGTCGTAATATGTCAATATGTTTTCGGAAATTTTGAATTTGACTTCTATGTGTTATTAGTGTATATATAACACATAAACAGTTTCATCTGAATCAATAACACTAACTGTATTTTTAATGAGGAATCATATGAAAATCTCACAGAATTCAGGTGTGCCAATCTACCAGCAGATTGCTGACTATTTCCGCGGTGAGGTACTTGAAGGGCGAATCGGTCAGGGTGAATACCTGCCATCGATACGGGGACTTGCCAAGGAACTTAAGATCAGCGTCATCACAACCATAAAGGCATATGAACAGCTTGAAAGCGAAGGGCTTGTAACAGCCGTCCAAGGAAAAGGTTATTACGTAAACGCCCAGGACACTGAAATGCTCAAAGAGCAGCATATTCGCAAGGTTGAAGACGCACTTCTTGATGCGATCAAATTTGCAAAGATCGCGAAGATGTCAGACAGCGAGCTTATCAGCACACTAAAGACATTGCAGAAATTGGATAATTAATAACGGAGGCATTAAGCTATGAAAGCAGAAGCAGTCATCTCATGTAAAAACATCAGTAAAAAATACCGTCATTTCGAGCTTAATATTGACAGTATCAATTTTCCCAAAGGATTCGCAACGGCACTTATCGGCGAAAACGGCGCAGGTAAAACTACTTTGCTCGAAATGATCGCAGGTATAAAGCAGGTTCATAAAGGCGAAATCACTTACTTTGGTAATTACACGGAAAAAGACAGGGAAAACGATCCTTACGTTAAAGAACACATCGGCTATACCGGTACCGACAAGCACTACTTCCTCCCCCACTGGACACTCAAGCAGACAAAAGAGATTCAGTCTGTATTGTTCGATAATTTCGACGGAGAAAAATACGATCAGATCTTAGAAGATCTTGCGGTAACAAGCAGCTCACGTTCGGGTAAAGACAAAAAAGTAAGTAGTCTCTCAGATGGAAACCGCATAAAACTCATGCTTGCAGGTGTTCTTGCAAGAGATACCAAGCTCCTTCTCATGGATGAGCCCGCTTCTCCGCTTGATCCGCTTATGAGAGAAAGACTGTGTTCAATGCTCCGTGAATACCTCGCTTCTTCAGAGGATAACGACAAATCGGTTATCTTCTCCACTCACAACATCTCTGACATGGAGAACGTGACAGATTATGCGATCATAATTGAAAACGGAACCGTTGTCGAACAGGGCTTTGTAGAAGATCTAAAAGAGAAATATGTTTTTGTACGCGGTGAAAAGAAAGACGAAAAAGCCGCAAAGCATATCCTTTATGACATAACTTCGAATACCTACGGTTATGAGGGTCTTTGCCTCAGCGAAAACATTGATAAGCTTGCAGGAATGGATGTAGAAACCTCTATCCCCACTCTTTCACAGCTTGCCGTCGGCATTATGCGTGCATACACAAAGCTTAAGTCACATAGCTGATCGGAGGAGTATATAAATGAAACATCTATCAAGAATGATAACTGCGCATAATTGCTTTTGCAGTTTTTTATATAACATTGCAATGCTTGTTGTTATGCCTGCTTTTCTTGTTCCTTTTGCATTGGTAATTATGTCATTTGACAACTATATGGGTATAGCAATCATGATGACGCTTCTTTCATTTTTTACCTTATTAGCTGACTATATGCCTTTTAACGGAATTACCGCAAAAGGATTTTTCCTTGGAATAATAAAAACATCAACTCACGTTGACAGCTTTATAAAGGACGCAATAATTGCAGACCAGATAAGAAGGTTTGTGCAGCTGACCATCCCTCCTACACTAAGCCTGATCATAGCCACAATAATATCAGCCAATAGTATAGATATGCGTTTGCCGGTGTTTGTCTCAACCATAATCTTTCTTGACTACAGCACTACGACAGGCATCATTACATTTACGAGAAATATTCTGTCAAATAATGTACACGCATATATATCACTACCGCTAACCGCAATAATTGGTGCGCTTAACGCATGCATGCTGTTCCTGTTTATTTATGATTCCATTCATATACCGTTTATTATATGGCTTCCGATAAGTTTTATTTTATCTGTAATAATCAGTATTTTGGTTTTTAATTACACAACAGATCGTTGCTTTTCTAACATCAAGGAGTATTGACATGAAAAAAGAAATAAAGAAAATAATAACTATTATAAAAGCCGCTCCACAATTAAAAACACGAATAATCAGTGCATTATTGTTCTTGATTGCAGGAATATGTTTCGAGATAACTGCAAAGACATCAAGTACATATAACATTCTGGGGTTATTTTATCTTTCCAACGTTACCGGACAAATATACCAGACCATAATGTCGGTTAGTTGCACCGGGCTTGGCCAAACCTCCTCATCAGCAAAAAAACTCCAAATTAGTTTTCCCTTTTATATAAAGCTACTTGTGAACAGTATCCTCTTTTTTATTGTTTCCTTTAACAGCGTTTATATTGCAAGTAAACCAGCACTTGATATGTCTATAAAAGAAAACATCAGCTTACAATGCTTTTATATTCTAATGTTTAGCGCAATATGCTTCTTTTCATCCATATATGAAATTTTAAGTCATAAATTCTTTGGCCTTTCTCTTGTTTGTATGATATTATTTACATTTATTTTTATAACTATGATTTCTTATTCAATAATACATCCTCAATCTTTTTACAATATTACTAATCTCACATTTCCAATCGCTATTACTTTAGGCTTTCTTATTCTAATAGCAGGTTCACTGCTCTCAACTCTTTTTGCAAACCTGCTATATAAATACCCTATATCCGCACATGTAATGAGAGTCAATAATAAAGCTTAAGGAAAAGACCAAAAAAATTGCCTTCTATCATCAAGGAGATCAGACATGAAAAAAGAAATAACGAAAATAATGACTATTATAAAAGCGGCTCCACAATTAAAATCCCAGATTTTCATCGGAATATTTCTATTTGTCGGAGGAGTATTTTGTGAGTTTTCTTCAGATTTAGGAAATACAGGTATAATTGGATTGTCAACTTGTGTATGCCTGATATATCAATCAATCATGATATCAAGCGGAAGCAGCATAGTTCAATCCTCGGCATCTGCAAAAAAACTCCAGACCCTATATCCATTCATTCTGCAAATGCCATTTCACATTATTATATTTGCGCTACTCTCCTGGCACAGAGTTTATCTTTCAAGTAAGCCAATACCCGATATGTCAGCAGATCGCATCTATGCTATACAATGCGGATTGATTATCTTGTATAGCATTGCGATATTTATCATTTCTATTTCTGAGATTATCACCCGAAAAATCTTTGTTTTCGGAGTAATTTGCATTTGTATTACTTATGCACCAATAATTTTATCAATCTGTTTTATTGGTATACGCGTGCCGTCATTACTATACAAGCTTACCCTAACAGCTTCTATCGCCGCAGGATTCGCAATAGTAATAACAGGTTCACTGCTTTCAATCCTTCTAGCAAACCTGCTCTATAAGTACCCAATATCAGCTCATGTTATGAAGGCAAACAACAAAGCTTAGCAAATACCTCGCCGGCTTTTGATCAATTATGAAGTGAAATAATTTATGTACAAGAAAAACCAATCTCACCTTGTCATTAAGGAGCCACATGAAAAAAGAAATCAAAAAAATAATAACAATAATCAAAACTGATCCGCACTTAAAATCTCAGCTTATATTATCAGTAGTCGTGTTTTTACTAGGAATGATTGGCGAGCTCTTATCACATAGTAATTTATCAAACATGATATTCTTTACTAATTCCGCAATTTTCTTTTTTATGAGCATTGTGAACACAAGCGGATCAGGACTTGCGCAGTCATCACCGTCAGCCAAAAAACTCCAGACCGTATACCCCTTTTATATACAAATCCCCCTGTATATAATCACTTTTCTATTAATATCAATACACAGGTTATATATTGTAAGTAAACCGTTACCGAATCTTTCTTTACAAGAAAGCTATGCAAAACACGGCACGCTCATTTTGGCTTTCAGTGTACTCTGCATCAATTTTATGTTGTATGAAATTTTATTTAGCAAGCGCACACTATTGAGTATTATATTCATGGTAATCATATTTATTCCAACAATCATCTTCACATCCATGCTGGATGAATTTTTTAAGATCAACATGAAAATCGCAATAGCCATCGGTTTTCTGATAATGATAGCAGGATCACTACTCTCGATCCTCGTAGCAAACCTGCTCTATAAATACCCGGTATCAGCTCATTTTATGAAAGAAAACAACAAAGCCTAAGCAGCAACTCTTCCCGTGTTGTTCTGCCACTTTTCATCGCTCTCCAATATAGGCAGTGCACTTTAATATAAAGCAATAAATCCCTGTCCATACTTGCATTTACCGCATAATAGACAGGGTAAAGGCAGTAAAATGCCCTGTCTATTTTTCCATTTACCGCATAATGGACAGGAAAATGGCAGTAAATAGCTCTGTCTATATTTCCATTTACCGCATAATAGACAGGGAAAAGACAGCAAATAGCCCTGTCTATTTTTCCATTTCGCGCATAATGGACAGGAAAAAGGCAGCAAAAACCCCTGTCTATTTTTCCATTTTCCGCAAAATAGACAGGGTAAAGGCAGCAAATAGCCCTGTCCATACTTGCATTTACTGCAAAATGGACAGGGTAAGCTGACTGTAATTCAACTAACAAGCATAAACATCCGAAATATCCAATACGCATCGGCTGCAGATTTCGTGAGAGCTTGATACAGTAAACAAACAATTTCTTCGGCGAAACCGACTCAAATGGCCTGTTTGCGAGCGCCTTGAATCTATGATTCAAAACATCCCACAAATGCAAGTCTTTCTATCACACTCCCAACACCGCCTCTATCTTCTTCACCAATGATTCTGCTGCCTTTTTGTGAGCCGCATGGCCGGGATGCGATCTCGAGCCAAACTCTCCGGCAAGTGTCGGCGGAAGCTGATGATAATATACCTTGCTGTCGTTTTCCTGCTTGGAATACTCAGCAACTGCCGCTGACAGCAGGTTTGTCATCTGAGTGTTAATTATATCAGAATCCTGAAGCAGCATTCCGTAAGCCCATATTATTATGGCACCCGGGCGCTTCTCTCTGACCTTTTTCAAAAAAGCTTTTGCGCCGTTCTTAAGCACTGCCACATCCTCCGACGGGATCTCACCTTTTTCATTCAGATAGTGAATATTATCACTTCCCATGCTCCTTGCAGCTTCATGGCTACTTACGGAATACGCACCCGCATCATTCGTACCCAAATTAATAATGACGATATCAGGTTCAAAAAGAGAGAAATCATATTTCTCATAAGTCCCAAGCTCACAAGCTTTTCCGTCCGGAACAAGCCCGCACACCTCATCATAGAATAACGGCATATTTTCTTTCGGATTGCCATTCCAGGACCACACAAAGCCATAACCGCTCTGGCTGAAAACCTCATAGTCAGCCCCCAGTTTTTGAGCTGTGATATATGTATAATTATCGAAAGCATCAAAACATGCGCTATTCCAGTCCTGTTCACAGACAGGCCCCATGCAGCCTTCGCCTGATGTTATACTGTCTCCTATGAACTCAATCCTATGCCCCGGTTCATCCACATTTTCAAATGTACCATCGGTAAAAACAGCTTCAATCCGTATCAGGGTATCACCATCCGCCGCCATAGCGGGTGTATCTCGCATAATCTTGATATTTCTGAGCGGAATATCACTTTCGCCAGATCCCGCATTTCCTTGCCAGATTGTGATCTCATTTATTCCCTTTTCAAGCGGTCTCTTCTGATATCTTACGCCTTCAACAAGAACATCAATCCACGGCTCAAAGACTGAATAGTCTGCGTAACAGCGAAGTTTCACCACAGTGGCACGTACATTCATTTCTATTCCCGAACCATTCCAGAACAGCGTTAAAGGATCAAGACATGCAGTTCTCCTGCCATGAATCTTCAATTTTTCTATTTCTGAAATTTTATACTCTCTAAGCATATTCTCATCCTTAAATATACGTGAAAAGTGCCTCACACTCTCCGCAAATCTCATAATTTCCATCACCGGCGGGGAGAAAGAAGCTGTCGCCCTTTTTAAATCTCACATCCTCGTTGTCATTCTTTATTTCCCCTTCTCCCGAAAGGAACAGAATATGTAAAAACGAGTTCTCGTCAACCGTACCGCTAAGCTTATTCATGATCTTACCGCTTAGATTGACTTTATCAACCGTAAAATATTTGCAGTTTCCGATATGCGGTTCAGGTCTCGAAACCTTTTTTGCTGGAAAAAGATCGGTCACTTCAAGTGCTTTTTCTATATGAAGTTTACGCAGATTTCCGTTCTTATCGCGTCTTCCGTAATCATACACCCTGTAAGTGATATCTGAATTTTCCTGAATTTCTGCAAGAAGAATCCCCTCACCGATTGCATGCAGAGTATCCGCCTCAATGAAAACAACATCCCCTTTGCTTACGGGATATGCATTAAGAACTTCTGTAAGAGTCTGATTCTCTATGCGCTTTCGAAACTCTTCTTTGGAAATCTCGCGTTTAAAGCCATAATACAAAAAAGCATTATCTTTGGCATCAATTATATACCACATCTCCGTCTTTCCGTACTGCCCTTCTTTTTTCAGAGCGTAATCATCTGACGGATGAACCTGCAATGACAGATCTTTTCTTGCATCAATAAGCTTGATAAGTATTGGAAATTCCCTGAATTTCTCGCAGTTTTTTCCAAGGACATTCTTACCTTTTTCATTTATATAATCAGTGAGCGTCTTTCCCGCAAACTCACCGTTTTCAATCACAGACTCGCAACCGGGATAACATGACAGCTCCCAGCTTTCCGCGGTCACATCGCCTGCCGGTCTTTTACCGAATTCGTCGACAAGGCGGTTTCCTCCCCACAGATAATCTTTGGTGGGAGCCTGTAGTTTCAATACTGCCATATTTGCTCCTTAAATCTCATTTTTTAATACTTCAAGATTTTTCTTTATAAGCTCGCATCTTTGCTGCACGCAAAGCACGCTTCTGCCGGGATCTTCGGGAGTTCCGAAGATATAATCACTAAGAAGTTCAATACTTGTTTTTGCAACATATACCCTTGTATCGCTGCCTGCATAATAAAGAAGAATATCGCCGTTTTCTTCTACAATCGCGCCGTTTGAGAATACAACGTTTGAAACGTCTCCTACTCTCTCCCATCCAAGCGGTCCAAGAAGAAGTCCTCCGGGCTCCGCTATAACTTTTCCGGGATCATATAGATCTGTTGCATAGGCATAAAGGACGTATCTTAGTCCTGCTGCCGTATTTCTTACGCCGTGTGCGATATGAAGCCATCCCTTGTCTATCTTTATAGGCACAACGCATTCACCGTTCTTGGCTTCCGTAATCTGATGATATCTTCTTCTGCTAAGAATCTTTTCCTCATCTATCACTGCATGTTCAATATCATCACACAGCCCAAAGCCTATACCACCGCCGCTTCCGGTATCGATAAAGCTGTCCATTGGACGGGTGTAAAAAGCATATTTTCCGTCAACAAACTCAGGATGAAGAACAACATTTCTCTGCTGAGGCGAGCGTTTTGTAACAAGATTAGGAAGTCGCTCCCACTTTTTAAGATCTTTTGTCCTTACAATTCCTGCTGCCGCAACTGCCGCCGAGAGATCGTTTGTGGAATCATCGTGGCTCTCGGAACAGAACACTCCGTATATCCAACCATCCTCATGCTGCGTAAGCCTCATGTCATAGACATTTGTCTCTTCCTTACAAGTGTCATCAAGCAAGATCGGATAATCCCAAAATCTGAAATTATCTATGCCGTTATCACTTTCAGCAACTCCAAAAAAAGACTTTCTGTCATTGCCTTCTATTCTGGCAACAAGATAATACTTCCCATTAAGTTTAATGGCTCCTGAATTAAGAACTGCATTTATCCCAAGCCTCTCCTGAAAATTCGGATTACTCTTTATATCAAGATCGTATCTCCACGTAAGCGGAATATGCTGTCTTGTAAGAACCGGATATTTATATCTTGTATATACTCCGTTATAAAAATCCGCAGGTTCATTCTTCCGCGACATGAGCTTTTCCTGTCTATCCTTTTCAATGTAATATCTCTCATGTAACATTTCTTGTTATTACCTCCAAACACATTCTTCCGTTATGATACGGACACTTCCACGGCTCAACTATAGGCTTGTCCTTCGCGGATACGCCGTTTTTATCGACATACCAGAACCACTCAGATCCGGGTCTCTTATCGATGACAAATTCTTTTATGTAATCCCAAAGAGCCCGTGCCGCCTCAAGATATTCTTTTTTCTCGGGATGTCTTTCGTATGCATCAAGAAATCCATTAATTCCTTCAGCCTGCACCCACCAGACTCTGTCCTCTTTTACAACTGAATTCTGTCCCTCGACGGGAATTGATTTTCCGTCAAAAGCAACTTTATATACTTCACTCGCCATCTCCTCCGTCATTCTGCCGATTTTTGCCGAAAGGTCACCGTCGCCAAGAATATCGGTTGTCCTATTTATCAGCCATGCCGCTTCTATGTCATGTCCGTAGGAATAAAGATCGACCAGGCTGTTATAATCTTTGTCAAAAAAGACTTCCTGTCTGCGAAGCTTTGGATTATATATCTTGGTACTTACTATTTTCAGAATCTCATATAAAGATTTTCTGACTCTGCCATCACCCGATACTCTGTAAAGCTCCGTATATCCCTCCATAACATGCAAAAGAGTATTCATGCTCCTTACCGCGTCGGTACCGTTTTCCGACAGCTTTTCATTTGATACAGGCTTGAACTCTCTGTCGAACGCTTCAAGATATCCACGCTCATCACGCATTTTCTTTTCTATAAGTTCGTAGAGCGAAACAGCCATCTTCAGTGCTTCCCAATCTCCCGATGCATCAAAATAAGCAGACAGTCCGTAGATGGTAAAAGCCTGATTATATGTATGTTTTGTAGTATCAAGAGGCTTTCCGTCATAAGATACCGACCAGAATACCCCGCCATATTCATCATCAATGCAATATTTTTTTAAAAACTCATACGCATGCGTAGCCTCGCTTAAAAGCGTTTTATCTACGAGAACTTTGTATGCTCTTGAAAAAAACCATAATATCCTGCTGTTTAGTATGCAGCCCTTTTCATATTTTTTATCAACGGCAAGATCATAGCCCATATAGCCGTAATATCCGCCGAATTCATCGTCTCTTAAACCTTTCCAAAAAGGTATGATCCCATTCAGAAGATGCTCCTTTATTTCACTGACCATTACTTATCACCCCTTTACCGCACCGGCTGCAACGCCGTTATAAATCTGTTTCTGACAAAGCAAGAATATTATCAGAGCAGGAAGAAGTGACATGATCACGCCGGCACAGATAAGATGATACTGATTACCCATAGGCCCCGTGAATGTGTACAATGATGTGGCTACCGTACAGAGTTTTCTTTTATCCTGAAGATACAGGTTCGCGCAATAATACTCGTTGTAAACGCCAACGCCCTTAAGAATCAGATTCGTAACAATCGCAGGTTTTAAGAGCGGAAACAATATCTTTGCATAAATCTGGAAGTAATTCGCACCGTCCAAAAAGGCACTTTCATCAAGCGAAACGGGAAGGTTTTCAAAAAACTGAATGTAGATGTAAATTGACATTACATCCGTTCCCATCATCATGATGATGTATCCGTACAAAGTATTTACAAGTCCGAGATTTACCATTATTTCATATACCGAAACCTGCATGGCAATTCCCGGAAGAAGCGCCGCAAAAGTAAACAGATTCCTGATAAGCGCATTGCCGGGAAAGCTAAAGCGATTTAGAACATATGCAAGCTGAGAGCCTATCATGGTCGATCCCGCAAGTACAAATAAAAGAATTATTCCCGAGTTAATAAATGCCAGTCCCATATTTGCCTGAGCAAAAGCCTGAACATAATTGTTAAAATTAAAAAAGTTTTCCGGAAGTGTCATAACATTGGTGCTCTGATACTCAACCTCTGTTTTCAGCGAAGTTATGACACAGGATACTATAGGCAGTACTGCCAAAAAAGCACAAAGTGCAACAGAAGCATACTTTATGATTCCCCAAACAATATCACCAATACGCTTCTTTTTCTTCGGAACAACACTTGCAATTACTGTATCTGATGACATTATTTACCTCCTCTTTGCATCTGCATTCTTGCCTTTGCTTCCCTTTTACGCTGTTTCTTGAACGCTCTTTCATCCATATCTGTTCCCGCATTTCTAAACAGGAACCTAAATATTGCATCCTGAATAAATTTGGCAATGAAGATGATCACAAGAAGGAATACCGCCATCGCACTGGCAAGTCCGACCTTCTGACTTGTATGAGCAATATCATTCATTACTACAAAGAATGTTCCCGTGCCGTTTGCACCGCTTGTTATAACAAAAGGCGGCTCAAATGCCGAAAGAGATCCTGTAATAGCCAAGATTACATTCAGTGTTACTATTGTCTTTATGCTCGGTAAAATGATGTGCCAGAATGTCTGCCACTTATTTGCGCCATCTATCGACGCTGCTTCATAAAGCGTACTGTCCACCGACATCATTGCCCCAAGGAAAAGAACCATTGTCGAGCCCAGGTATCTCCACACCGACGAATATACGAGCGACCAGTTGTTTATCGATTGGTCTTTTAACCAATACGGAAGATCATTCGGATTGAAACCTATCGCTTGAAGAACCGTGTCCAGCACAAATCCTCTTGTATAAAAAAACTTGAAAATGAATCCGATAGCTATACCGTTTATCAGATAAGGGAAGAAAATAAATCCCTTCCAGAAGTTTTCAGCTTTTACCTTAAAGCAGAATATTGTTGCAAGATATAATGCAAGAAATACCTGAATAACCGCTCCGGCCATATAATACAGTGACAAAAGCAGCGTTCTCAGAATATCTTCACGTTTAAAAATCTGTATATAGTTTTTGAATCCCACGAATTTCCTTGGTCCAATGTATTTCATGTTATAAAAGCTGAACTGGACCATTTTACCAAAAGGATAATATGTGAACAAAATCAGTAATCCTACCGGAATAATGAGAAATGTTAATATTACCTGTGCCTGTTTCCACTTTCTTTTGTTCATAGGGTTATCTCACTTTCTTTCTATAAGTTGAGGCGGAATCATACAATTCCGCCCCTCCCCCGCAGCTCATAAAAAATTTATAAATCAGTTGTCTGTATCAACTCCGTTAAGTTCCTGTGCTTCTGTCCACGCTTTATTCCAACTGTCCATGATCTGGTCAAAAGTCATATCACCGTTGGATGCATGCTCTATGATTGCCTGAACTTTCTTGTCACCACCGCTGTTAATGCTAAGTTCCGAATCGGAATTGAGTGTATCTTTAAGATCTTCTTCTCCCGCAAGTGCAGGTTCGTCGGAAACATATTCAACTCCGTCAAATGCCGCATAAAGATCGGGATATTTGTCATCTTCGGCATTGATAGGAATACCGCCTTCGTTGTATGAGTATCCCGACTCATTTGTCATCCACTTTACAAAAAGAAGTGACGCCATACGATTTTCATCGCTTGCATCCTTATTGATTCCGAATGCGTAATCAGGACCTGCTGTAGCATACTGCTTGCCGTTAACCGTGATAGGGAAGCTCATATATCCGATGTCCTCAGGCTTATCTCCTGCTGCCTGCATCTGAGAATATGCCCATGAGCCAAGTACCATAGTTCCGATCTCGCCTCTGTTAAGCATGCCTTTGCAGCCTTCCCAGTCTGTAGTTGAATAGTCATCCTCAATAAGGCCTTTTGCAACTGCATCATAAAGGACTTTATACACATTGTATGCATGTGATCCGTCACCTGGATCGGCGAAAGGATTTGCCGTATGAGCAAGCTTCTGATTCATGTATGTTGCATCACCTGTAGCAGTTCCCGCAATATATGCATCCCATGCTCCCATTGTCCAGCCTGCGGCATAGTTTGTATAAAGAGGGATCGCATCCGTCTTTTCTTTTATCAGAGTTAAGTCATTTATAAATTCCTCCGGTGTCTTGGGTAAAGTTGTGATTCCTGCCTTCTCAAATACTGCCTTGTTATAAAGAACACCCTGAGCATTTCCCGTAGACGGAACCCCGTAACATATTCCGTTATACTGCTTGTCCGTAGCAAAACGGATAGCACCTTTCATCTGATCTACTGTTCCATACGGCATGAAATAATTCGAGAGCTCAGATGCATCGATCGCCGGGATCATCATAATATCGCCCCAGTCACCACCCTGAAGACGAAGAAGCGAATCTTCCGCATAATCTGTAATAGCTTCAAATTCTACTGTAATTTCGGGATAAATCTTATTAAATTCCGCAACATAGTCTTTCCAACTTTTTCCCGAATAATCATCACCAACCATGTCCGTTCTATGTGTCAGAATCTTGATCGTAGTCTTGATATCCTTCCCCGTCTCACCCAGAACAACAGATGTATAGTTGTTATCCGCAGTATCTGCAGTGCCACCGTTACCGGCATTACCGGAATTTCCAGAAGCCTCGGAACCTGCCGTTCCCGGTTCCGTACCTGCACTCGGTGAAGAGCCACATGCGACGAGAGATGCAGCCACAGCTGCAGCAGCCAATAGAGCAATAGTCCTTTTTAAATTCATTTCATTCACCCCTTTTAATTAATTTAAGTAAAACCATGGTTCCAATACATTGTTCTTAAGTTAATTAATATTATATTTGTTCATCACCATTTTTCAATAGCACTTTTACAAAATTCAGTAAAAAAGAGCCGTTTCGTTAATCCTCAACAAAACGACTCCTTAAATATTGTTAATTATTTATAGACAAACCTTCTTAAATTAACTTAAATTAATTAAAGCAAAAAAAGACCAATCACTCGCGAAATGCCCACGCGCGAACGATTGGCCTTTCCACTATCAAACAGCTCTCACAGAGTCCCCGACGATCAGCTTTCCGCGTATCATCGCGGAGCTGAAAGGCATATCGGGATTACGAAGTCTCTGCGTCAGCAGCTCCATTGCCTTACTTATCATCACACTAAGATCTATTTCATAACTTGAAAGTTCAATGCTCTTGTTCATATCGGGAACATAATTATCAAATCCGATGACAGAAATATCCTTGGGAACTTTGTATCCTTTTTCTTTCAAATGCTCGATAAGCAAAAGCGCAGATACATCACAATTGCAGAAAAAAGCTGTCGGCATCTCTTTTGCCGAAGGAAGCGCAAATGTCCCCTCTGCGTCAAGATTACCATATTTATCCCTGTCATTGATCACCAATGGATTATCCCTAAACTCAACATCCAGACCTGCCGATGACAGGAACTTACACATTCCTATGTACCGCTCGTCAATACTCGGTGTCACCTTCAAAGTACCGACAAATCCGATCTTCCTGTGTCCTTTATCAAACAGATATCTGGTAATCTCATACCCTCCGAGGATATTATCGGTTATCACCGCATCACCTTCTATCTCCTCATATAAAGAATCCAGCGAAAGCATCGGTATCTTGGCTTTGTTTCTAAGCATACGAAGATATCCGACATTGAAAGCTCCAAGAATTATCAGTCCATCCACACTCTCCTGTGCAATGAGATTGGGAACACTTTCGGACTCTTCCGCCTCTCTGTTTATAACCTCCAAAAGAGTAAGAATTCTTTTATCATTTGACTGCACCGATAATTCTTTATAAATGTGCCAGTAGAATGACCTACTGTGATTCAGATATCTTTCCGCAACTATCACTCCAATTACGGTATTCTTTTTGGGATGATGGTTCTTTTCTTTTCGCACATATCCCATTTTGTCGGCAAGACTTAGTATCTCCTCACGCAGTTCATCACTGACGCCCTTTTTCCCCGCAAGAGCCTTCGACACGGTAACACTGCTTACGCCAAGCTTTTCTGCAATATCAGACAATGTAACATCACTCTGCATTATTATCCCTCAACTCTTTTATCGATGTTCTTTTCACAACGTTGGAATCCACCTCAAATATCGTTCCTGCAAGTGACGGATCCTCTATCTCGTTAATGACCTGCTCCACTGTGAGTCTGGCCATTTTCACAAGATCAACGTTGTAAGTTGTAAGCTTTCCTTCAAGATCGCTGTTAAGCAGGTAATTGTCATAACCGACAATTGATATATCTTCCGGAACACGTTTTCCCTGCTTTTTAAGCGCCTCATATAACAATCCGGCAGAAAAATCACTGCTGCACGCAAATGCTGTGGGCAGTTTCTTGGGTAGCTCTATCATAGGAGTTTCGTCATTCCCGCTCCTGTCCGGCAAAAGCCATTCACGATTCACCTTAAGGCCGTTCTCACGCATGCACTTTTTATATCCATAGTATCTGTCGATTATATTTCTGGAATAATCAAGTGCTCCGACAAATCCTATCTCTTTATGACCTGCTTTAACCAGCTCCTTTGTGGCTCTGTACATTCCGTAATAATTTCCCGACAAGACGGAAGTGTAATTACCTGTCTCAATCTGCTGATCCATGAAAACTACCGGCACTTTAACTGCCGCCAGCAGCCTGTTAAGAAACTTTTCTTTTATAGGTCCTATTATTATCACTCCGTCGGCATCCGTTACAGGTGGAAGTATTTCGTCATCGTCGTAATCCTTGACCATACTCAGCGACGTAAAGCATTCATTTTCCGAAACCGCATAAGCGACCTTCTGATACATCTCCCAGTAAAAAGAAGCGCCTATATAAATATATCTGTCTGAAACAATGACGCTGATGGTCTTTCCGATAAGTTCCGGATTTTCAACCTTTTTAGGCGTAGTCTTCCCGTATTTACTGTAATCAAGCCCCATCTTTGCCGCACATTCTTTTATCTTCGTGCGCATTTCGGCGCTCACTCCGGGTCTGCCCGCCAGTGAATTAGATACTGTAACAACAGATACTCCCAGGCTGTCAGCAATATCTTTTAGTTTTACCTTCTGTTTTGGTCTCATCTGTTATCCTCCGGCTCTTATTATGAATTAAATTAACTTAATAATCAATCCATAACAGTTTATACTGCTGTAATTTTAATGAACTGTGCTGCAAAGTCCTTGCTTCCGGGAATCAAAAGTCCCGCATTCATCAGCACATCTCCGTCATAAACTTTTCCGTTTACATCATATTTCATATCAGAGTCAAGTCCTTCAAGTCTAAGCAATCTGCTTCTTGAAAATGCCTTTGACAATACCTGCATATATATCATAAAAGCTTCCTTTTTGTCTTCGGAAACTATCATATATGCATCATATTCTTTATTTTTCCTGTATGACGCTATCCTGTAATACTCTCCGTCAAGGATCAGTCTTCTTATGCTTTTGTATCTGGCAATCTGCTTTGGGATCTGCTTTAGTTCATCTTCTGAAAGTTTGGTTACATCAAGCTCGTATCCGAAAGTTCCAAACATGGCCGCCACAGCTCTCGACTCAAAAGAAACTTCTCTTCCCGAAATATCATTGGGGCTTTTTGCAACATGAGATCCTATCGCAGATACCGGATAAAGCATTGCAGTACCTTCCTGTATCGAAAGACGTTCAACAGGATCCATATCATCCGAGCACCATATCTGAGGGCTGTAATACAGCATTCCCGCATCAAACCTGGCTCCACCCGAAGAACAGTTCTCGATCAGAACATATGGAAATTCCTTGGTTATCTTTTCCTGAATCTCATATACACCAAGGACGTGTCTGTGCCAAATCTCCCCCTGCCTGTCTGAAGGAAGATACTCAGAACCGACATCGGAAAGAGACCTGTTCATATCCCACTTAATATATACAACAGGAACTTCACGCAGTATTTTGGCCATACTTTCATAGATATAGTTTCTCACTTCAGGATTGGAATAATCCAAAACCCACTGATCACGCGCTCGCGCAGGTATTCTTCCCACTTGATGTAATATCCAGCCCGGATGTTTTTTATAAAGGTCCGTATCTTCACAGACCATTTCAGGCTCGAACCAAAGTCCGAACTTCATATCTATCTTTTTTAACTCATCGGTCAGCCCCTTTAGGCCGCCTTCCAGCTTATCTTCATTGCCATACCAGTCTCCGAGCCCTCCACTTGGCTGATTTCTGTTATATCCAAACCATCCGTCGTCAAGAACCTGAAGTTCTATTCCGCACTGCCTTGCCGTCTTTGCAATATCAAGAAGCTTGTCCTTATCAAAATCAAAATATGTTGCTTCCCAGTTATTGATAAGTATAGGTCTTTCCTTGCTCACCCAGTCTTGTCTTATCAGATGTTTTCTAAAAAGCTTATGATAATCTCTTGTCATCTTTCCAAGGCCGCAGGATGAATAGACAAGTGCAGCCTCAGGCGTTTGAAAAGAGTCTCCCGGTTCAAGCTTCCATGAGAATGTCTCGGGATTTATTCCCATGACCATCCTTATCTGGTCGTGAGCATTTTTCTTTACCTTTGCCATAAAATTGCCGGAGTAAATGAGCTGAGAAGCGTAGACTTCTCCGCATTTCCGGTCGGTATTTTTGGAAACGACAGCCATAAAAGGCATGGAATCATGGCCTTCTTCGCCTCTTGTCGACTCCGCTGTAATAGCCGCATGATTAAGAGGCGTCCTTTCAATTATGTGCTCTCTCGCCCACGCGCCGCACTGCGTTATAACTTCGCAGTCTCTCATCTCAAAGTCAAGGCATGAAGACAAGGCTCTTTCTATACATAATATTTTCGAGCCTCTGTTCTCGATAAGCGCAGAACGTATTACGGCATCACAATCATCAAACACGGTAAAAGACAAAGATACAACCAGACCGTAAATCTCATCCTCAAGCCTTATCACAAGCGTATCTGCATTGTCTCCAAAGCACGTGGGAAATCCCGCAACCTTTGCTTTCCCTTTTACAATCTCATACCCCTTGTATGACAGGTCACATCCTATCTGTCCCGCATCGCTCTTTACAGAAATGCAGCACTCCCTGAAATCACCGATCCCTCCGCAAGGATACTCAAGCTGTATCGCATCCATGAAGCCAAGCTGCTCCGCAGGCCTGATTGACGGAGGAACAATCTCATCAGGTCTTAGCAGATACGAAAGCTCGCTGCTTCTTATCTTTTTGCCGTAATAGATATGTGAAAGATACTTCCCATCCACTACTCCAAGAACATATGATGTATTTTCCGTATCAAGTTTCCATATTTGCTCACTGTCGTTATATACTATCGCCATATTTCCTCCAATCTCCTTAACCCGCTGTTGCTCACGCTTTGCTTTAAGATACTATTAATGATAACAGATAAAAGCTGTTTTTATCTGCTTCCGAGGCACTTACTATTTCTATATCCAATATGTGATCTTTTCTTTCGTTTTCGCTCAGCACAGGTTGCAAATAAAGGCAATCGCCCCAGTCTTCATCAAAATTCGAATCAAGTACAACAGCTTTTTCCCTGCATCCGTCCAAAACTGCCAGCGCAACGGGAGCAGGTCTGTTTATTGTCTTTCTGTACTGAATGGCAATCGTCCTTGCGCCGCTAAGCTCAAAGTGAATTGAATCACCTGCCTTGGTAGCTATCCAACCATTTTTAAAGAAGTCAAGATGTCCTTCTTTTTCTCTCGCATCGGCTCTAAAGCCCGATAATATCGGACTGCTGTTTTCAATGGTATATCTTAAAGAAGCTTCAAAGCGATTTGCTGTAACAGGTTCTTTTTCCTGCTCTTCTTGGCAATCAGATACGTTCATACCGCATATTTCATTGATCCTATCCGTTATCTCTTTTGCCAGAAGTTCGTGTCCGAGATCATTGGGATGTAGTCCATCCGGTGTAATGTCATTTCTATTATATCTTCCTTCAAGCATCCTCTTATATATCGTATCTTTAATGCTCACGTTGGGAATTCCGTAGTGCTTTCCGACTTCTAAATGTATATCCTCTGTTGTTCTGCCATCGTCATAGTACACATTATTAAGAAGCAGCATTGCAGGCTCTGTATCCGAGTACCATATTCGTCTTATCAGTCCCTCATATGTTTCTTTAAAAAGCTCTGCCTCTTCATCGTTTACGGAAAAATCCACGATTACAAAGTCAGGTCTGTACATAAGCAGATCCTTATAAACTCTGGACACTCCAAAATATGAGGAGGTTCCGCCTATTCCGGCATTCACATAATGAAACTTTGCATTCGGAAACTCTTTTTTAAACCAATCAAAAACTCTGTATGCATAGCACAGTTCTGGCTTGGATGACAAAGATCCTTGAGTTATCGAGCCTCCAAAGAAGCCAAGTACAAGTTCTTCACCCGCTTTGGCTCTATCAATCAGTTTTTTTATCCGCTTTATTCCTTCTACTTCATTCATATCTTTTTAACCTCATATAGTTTGGGGAGATTATCTTTTGTTACAACATTCGGGCTGTTATATACATCTTTCAAAAATTCAAATGTGTTATATTCTTCTGTCCTGCAAAAATCCAAAGACCATGTCATAAAGCTCGCCCACCCTATATGTTCATTGTGAACAGCCTCGGGATTCGGAAGAACACCTACTTCCGCAAGAATCATGGGCTTTTTCATCTCGGTTATTTCTTTAAGTTCATTATACTGCCCGGAATATGCTGTATGGACATGCTTATCGGTATAAAGGTCGACCGATATCACATCCACAACGTCATCTCCGGGATAAAACTCCTTAATATGCGAATTCCACACCCAGATAAGATTGTTAAGATGATGCACGCCCACAAAGCGCTCATACATTATTCTGTACAACTTTTTGACAGGCTCGGCGCCTTTCGCTCCCCACCAGAACCATGTTCCGTCGCTCTCATGGAACGGTCTCCACAAAATAGGGATCTCTTTTTCGCAAAACGGCCTCAGTACCCCGGCCATTACGTCAAGATCCGAGATCATCGCATTATATTCAGCAGTGCCCTCGGTTGCAGCTTTTTCAGGGTCAAAAGAAGTATTCTCTGTATAAAAAGCCTTAGACCTACCGTAAAGAGGCGAGAACCAGTGCCATGTGAATGTGATAAGCCCATGTTCATCAGCCCATTCCCAGGCTTTCTTAAGCGTTCCGTTGTTATGAACGATCTCATCCATACATTCATCATCAGTGTCGAGATAGTTTATATTCGGTGAATAAGACAAAAGTTCAAAGCCCAAAAGCGCCGGCCTCTTTCCCGTCTTTTCCTCTATCAGCTTAAGCTCTTCCTGCTCCATCGTCTGCGTATGCTGTCCTGTGATCATCTTTTCATATGTGATCTCGGCCAGATATTTGAGCACATTTCTTGCTCCCTGCTGCATATTCGCGTTACTCGGTTCATAAATCTTGTCACTCATACAATTCCTCCGGTAAAAATTCATTTAAGGTCATTTCGTGGTAAGTCTTTTTTCACTCAGTGAATATCAGCAACACTTCTGACCGTAAGATTATTGGCATCTCCCCTTATGATCCTGACAACCTTTACTCCGGGATTCATGTCAAAAAAGTTGTCTGAGAGTACCAGATCGTCATTCTCATTTCTAATTTCTATATTTTTGGCAAAAGCCTTTGCGCTTATTTCTATCTCATTTTCCGAGATCATTCTTACTGTGAGCCCCGGATCTTCAAAACGGAAATATTTCGCCGGCACAAAAAGAGCCGTTCCTTCCGATACCACCTCGCCCTCTTCTATGGCCTTAAAGGACACGTAACAGGAATATATGTCGATTTCGGGGAAGCTTTGCTCAGTCACCCACTTTGAAGAAAGCGGAGAAACAGTTACATCGACGGTACCCGAAGTATCGATTTCAAGTCCTTTTCCATCAATTTCTTTTCCGAAAGCGTCTCTAAGTTTCCACTCCACAGTATGCTTTCGCTCCGTCATGGTCTCATTGGAGATATTAAGCTTTATCGCAGGTATGAAGCTGCTATTTTCGGAATTTATCTCAATGCCTTCGGATACAGTGCTCGTCTCCTCACAGCTAAGAAGCACGGGCGCAAAAAATCTCTTGGCATAATAGTGCAGTGCCTTCCATCTTCCGTAATAGTCAACAGAAGCCCAGCTTATAACAGGCCAGCAGTCATTTAGCTGCCAATACAGAGTCCCCATGCACCTCCCCCTGTTTCTCCTAAAGTGCTCAACACCGTATCGTATCGCTTCTCCCGACAGAAGCTGAGAAGCATATATTAAAATATCAAAATCCGTAGGATACTTGAAAGTTGCCTGCATGTACTGCATTATCTTGGAATTGGCAGATTTGTTTCTCTGGTGCTTTTCCATGTTATAGGAAAAAAGGTTGAAGTCTTCCTCGCTTGTCATTACCGTTTCCAAGGTCTTCTTTGACGGAAGAGCCTGGAAGCCAAACTCCGACAGATATCTGAAGAAGTACTTTCTGTACTCGGTAAAAGGTTTTCCGTCATGCCATACCTGCCAGAAGTGAACATCTCCGCGGTCAAAGTCGTTGGGATCGTCAAAAGATCCTCCCGATGACGGACTGGATGGCCAGTATACCGCATCAGGTGCATATTCTTTTACCCACTTAGGAAAAAGATATTCATACATCTTGATATAATCAGCCTTTTGCTTATGAGTCTTAACCCACACTCCGTTTTTTACAAACATCTCCATCTCATTATTGCCGCAAATGAGAGCAAGACAGGCATGATCCGCTATTCGTCTTAAATTGTCTTTTATTTCAAGCCTGATATTCTCTTCAAATTCCTCGGTAAGGTCATAGACACCGCAGGCAAACATCATATCCTGCCATACCATGATCCCAAGTTCATCGCAGATATCATAGAAAGCATCATCCGGAAAAAAGCCGCCGCCCCAAACCCTGATGGAATTGAAGTTGGCCAATTTACAATCTTCAAGAAGTTTCCTTGTCCTTTCGGGCGTCATTCTTGTCAGATAGTTATCTTCCGGTATATAGTCTGCGCCAAATGCAAATACATCAAAGCCGTTTATGCAATGCGCGAAACTCTCTCCCCACTCATCTTTCTTTTTGGTTATGGTAAGGGTTCTCAGGCCGATTCTTTTTGTCAGAGAATCAAGCTCCGTATTTCCAAGTTTTAATTTTATATCCAGGTTATAAAGATTTTGTTCTCCGAATCCGGACGGCCACCAGAGCAAAGGATCTTCGACCACGATTTCATCGCCTGATCTGTAATTTTCATACTTAAGCTCTTTTCCCTGCGGATCTGTAAGAATCACATCACAGGAAATGCCTTTATCATCACCGTAAACTTCTCTGTCAATAAAAATACGTAGCCCGGCTTTACCGCCCGAGTGTCTCTGATGAACCCTGACATTCTCTATACGTGCAGTATTTATTCCAAGAATATATACAGGTCTGAAAAGTCCCGCATCAGGGATTCTCGGGCCCCAGTCCCAGCCGAACATGTAGTGGGCCTTTCTTATGTGAACAAAGCCTTCCATGGCATCTTCTGTTCCGTCGCACTCACTTTTTTCGTATGCATCCTTTATATATTTAAGCGCTGACCTGATGCAGACCTTTAATTCATTATCTTTTTCCTTTAAAAAATCTGTTATATCAATCCTGTAAGTCCTGTGCATGTTGCAGGCACATAGGATTTTGCTTCCGTTTAGATACACCTCCCCAACGGTATCGATTCCTTCGAATACAAGCTCTTTTTTCAAAGATGTCATGAGAGCATGATCAATATCGAACTTAGCCTCGTATTCAAAATCCTCTTCCATCATTTTCAGGGCAAATTTCTCATTGTCTGCCACAAACGGATCCGGGATTACTCCGTTATCCTGCAATGTATAGAGAACGCTACCCGGAACCTCTGTCCTGTAGCTGCTGCCATCGGATACTCTTTTCAGTATCCAGTTATTTATTGCAAATTTTTTCATCTATTGTCTCCGTATTTACTGCATCTCTCATCTAATCTTATTTAAGTGATGCCAAAAATAATGCTCCTTTTATTCCCTGCTGCCCCATAAGTCCCGCAGGTGTTATATAACTTTCAATATCCTGCATCTCTTTTGTATCAACATATCCGTTCATATAGGAAAGGGTTTTCTCGCGGATCATGGGAAAGAGCTTTTCTATATGCATAACACCGCCGCCAAGAATGATCCTCTCAGGGCAATAGCAACATATATATTGCATCAATGCCTTTCCGATGTAGTCTGCTTCCTGCTCCCAAACGCTCATATCATCAAGCAAAAGCTGCGGCTTCTTGCCATAGTGAGCCTCTATTGCAGGTCCCGATGCCAGTCCTTCAAAACAATTCTTATGATACGGACAGATTCCTTCAAAACCGTCTCTGCCGCTCACAGGCAAAAGAATATGCCCTGCCTCGGGATGGAGCGCTCCATGGAGGAGCTTGCCTTCAGCATAAACTCCAACTCCGATCCCGGTGCCTATTGTTATGTAGATTACGTTATTCAGCCCTTTTCCATTCCCATATTTGACTTCTCCCAAACATGCCGCGTTGACATCGGTATCTATTGTCACAGGGTAATCTGCCTTGCCAAAAGCTTCCATCCAGGAAAAGCCCACCCATTCCAGCTTCGGGCTTTTTCCTATCTTTCCGTAACTTTCCGAGTTCCTATCAAGGCACACAGGGCCGAACGCGCCTATTCCCATGCCTTCAATGTCATACTTTCCAAAAAAATCCATAATCTCAGGGATTGTTTCCCTCGGACTTCTCGTTTTTATCTCTGTGGTCTCTACTATATTTGACTTGTCGTCCCCAACAGCCAATACCATCTTTGTCCCACCTGCTTCTATCGCGCCATACATCTGTATTCCCCTCCGTTATCACTAAAAAGTAAATATGCTACCAAAAACTCCAATCCGGAATTTAATTAAATTAACTTAACTCAATCGCAATGTATTTGTATTTTACTTAAATATTGCACATATCAATCTATTTTTCAATAGTATTTCCATCTTTTTCTTTATCTTTAAAAAAACCGCTCTAACAAGCTGTTAAAGGCCTGTCAGAACGGTATCTTTTAAATATTCTATTTTTCAAATCAGTTACTTGGTACTCTCCCTTTCTATGTAAGAAACAGGAAGTATCGTGCGTTTTGGTACAACCTTGCCCTCAGAAGATGAAATGACTAGATCCACTGCCATTTCCGCCATTTCTTTAATGGGCTGGTGTATTGTCGAGATTGGCGGAGTCGTAAGCCTCGAAAGCAGAACATCATCAAAGCCTATAAGTTTTATATCTTCAGGTACTCTTTTGCCCATTTTCCTGCAAACCTGAAGAACCTGCGCCGCGATAAGATCGGAGCTTGCAAAAATTCCGTCTATCTCATTGTCGAGTTTAAGTTCTCCCGTCAAAAGAGCGTGATACTCAAGGTTGTTATACTGATTCATGCTGGTTGAAACCGCCTTATAGACAACACCGCGCTCTTCGCAGACTTTGGCAAAGCCTTTCAAACGATCATCTGCAGGCATGACGCTTTTCGAAACACCGCTTATGATAAGCAGGTGCTTGCAACCGCTTTTGATAAGCGCCTCGGCTGCGAGCATTCCTCCCTGCTCATTATCGCACTCAACTGCTGCCGTTCCGTTCTCAACAAAACGCTCAACGGTGATAAGCGGGATATTACTATTTGCAAATTCGAGCCCCTTTACAGTGGAGGAAAAAACTATAACACCGGCAACACGATTACTTGTGCACATATCAAGGTACTCTTTTTCCTTGTGATCTGCGCCCTTGGAATTGGCGAGCAAGATCTTATACCCTTTCTTGCTTGCCGCATTCTCAATGTTACTTATCATCTCGGAAAAATAAGGATGCCTTATGTGCGGCATAATAACGCCGATCGTATTCGTCGATTTCTTGGACAGGGATCTGGCTACTTCGTTGGGCTGATAATTGAGTTCTTCCATTGCAGCATATACCTTGGACCTTGTTTTGTCCGAGATATACCCTCTGTTGTTCAGAACCCTTGATACAGTTGTAACCGTCAGCCCACATCTGGCTGCGACATCCTTTAATGTAGCCATATTCCCTCCGATGCCTCTTCCTACCACGCACTTCTTACGAATGCTCGATAGTAAACTTCTTAGTCTTTAAATTTGCTTTAAGCCGTGCAAAATCGTCGCCGTTTTTCCTAAGAATAACAAGTTCCTCATCGCCGCAATCTTCAAGAATAAACTCTCCGTCAAATGCAGGATGCTCATTTCTGAACTTCATAAGCTTAAGAAGCTCTTTTACGACAGGTCTTTCGACTTCTTTTTCTATCTCGTCAAGCTTGTAATAATGACGATTTATATTTCTTCCGACTTTGGTCTCTTCAAGAAGTTTAAGGTCGTTCTTTCCCGCAAGGAGTCCCACATAATATACCTGCGGAATTCCGGGAGCAAAAAACTGAACCGCTCTTGCCAGAAGGTAAGCATCGTCGTCATCGCCAAGTGCCGAGTAATAGCTGCAGTTGACCTGATAAATATCAAGATTGTTATATGCAGCCGTATTGTAAATCTTCTTTACATTGGCTCCGTATTTAAAGATGTCCTCTTTTGTCCTCTCAATCTCATCATCGGGAAGGAGGTCTTTTACATCGACAACACCGATTCCGTCGTGAGTATCAAGCGTTGTGAACTGCTTCCTCGGACAAATGTTAAGCCAATTCTTCAAATACGTAGACTGTCCATAGTATAACGCATTTATTAGTAGCATTGGAAGCGCAAAATCATAAACATAGTAGTCATGGCTTTCAATTTTCTGCTGCATCGTGTAGTGCTCGTGTATCTCAGGAAGGAGCTTAACACCGTACGGCTCTACTATTTTCTGGCATCCGTCCATAAGTTCCCAAACTTCCGGCTCTATGAAAAAGCATGAACTTCCTGCTTTTTTTGTCGCATAAGCAAACGCATCAAGTCGAATGATCGAGAGTCCGTGCTTACAGAGATTTACAAGATTATCCTTGATAAACTCTTTTGCCGTATCCGATTTGCAGTTGATATCGATCTGCTGCTCATCAAAGGTGCACCATACTTTCTCAGTGCTTCCGTCAGCGAACACCGCATCCACATAGGGAGCTCTGGGCTTTCTCTTGTAGATAACATCCACTTCTTCCTGTGTAGGCTCTCCGTTCTCCCAAAAATCCTTATAGCGAATGAAAAGATCTCTGTATTTCGAATCATCTTTTTTCTGAAGAAAATCTTTGTAATACTCACTCTGCGCCGAAATGTGATTGATCATGTAATCGGCCATGAGATAATACTGTTCCGACAACTTTTCTATATCGTCCCAGTCTCCAAACGTCTTGTCTACAACGTGGTAATCCATAGGAGCAAATCCTCTGTCTCCCGAAGATGGGAAAAAAGGAAGTATATGTATACCGCCTACTGCATCCTTAAAGTACTTGTCCATTACAAACGCTAGATCTTTGAGATTATTCCCCATGCTGTCTGCGTATGTGATCAACATACATTTGTTTTCTAGCTTTTTCATAACATAAAACCTTTCATATAATTATTTAACAGCTCCTGCTGTGATTCCCTCAACAATGTATCTTTGAAGGAAAAGATATAACAACAATATCGGAAGCATCGCAAGCAAAAGTGCAGCCATGATCAGACCCGTGTCTGTCGAATATGTGCCGTAGAAAACTTTTGTCGCGATAGGGATCGTATACAGCTCTTTTCTTCCAAGTACAAGACTGGGCAAAAGATAATCATTCCAAAATGCCATTGCATCAATAATAGCCACCGTTGCTATAGTTGGCTTAAGTATAGGAAATACGATTCTTGAAAAGATCTGCCATTTATTACATCCGTCTATTGTAGCCGCCTCTTCAAGCGAACACGGAACATTTGTATTAATACTTCCATGGAACATGAATGTAGCCATTGAAAGCGAGAATCCGATGTGCATGAATATCAATGTGATCCTGTGATTCAGAATGCCGAGTATTCCGCCGTAAAGTGAAACAAGCGGGATCATGAGTACCTGAAAAGGAATTACCATTGATGCGATCATAAGAACGAACAATATCTTATTTGCTTTCCAGTTATTTCTTACTATAAGGTAAGCGGTCATGGATGAAAGCGCGATTGTTCCTACAGTTGAGCACACTGTCACTATAAAGGAGTTAGCGAATGAATTAAAGAATTTCATTTTTTCAATCGCTTTGGGGAAGTTCTCAATCGTAAATCCGTGCTTTCCTACCAATGCAAGCGGATTGCCCGTAATATCTGATTTTACCTTAAAAACATTTATTATTACCATTATGAAAGGGAAAATAAATACTACAAACATAACCGCAAGGATAGCGATCATAATGGCATGCTTTATTATTTTATTGCGTCTTGCTTTTTCATTTTCCATTATGCCTGTACCTCCCCTTTCTTACCTACGTATACTTGAATTCCACCGATCACCGCGCAGATCACAAACAAGATAAGTGCCTCTGCCTGGCCGGTTCCATAGTTCTTGTTTACGAAAGCCTGATTGTAAACGTGCATTGCTGCAAGCGCTGAACTTCCATAAGGATCACCGTTAGTCAACGAAAGGTTGACGTCATATACCATGAAACATCTTGTGATTGTAAGGAAAAGACACTGTACAAATGATGCCGTCATAAGTGGAATTGATATATGAATGATAGACTGTCTGCCTGTACAGCCATCAATTTTAGCCGCTTCAATAACATCTTCCGATACGCTCATAAAACCTGCGACATAAATAAGCATCATGTAGCCGGCATACTGCCATACCGAAACAATAATAAGTGCTGCGATTGCTCCGCTCTCCGTAGCAAGGAGTGACTTAGCTCTTCCGTCTGATATATAGCCCATAAGCTCTACCAGCGCTTTATTAAATACAAATTTCCAAACATAACCAAGTACGATACCACCGATAAGATTCGGTACAAAGAATCCGGCTCTGAAAAAATTCTGGCCTTTGATTCCGCTCGTAACCATATATGCAATGATAAATGCAACAGCATTTACAAGTACAACAGCTATTGCCGAATAGATAAACGTACGTCCGAGAGATGTCCAATATCCCCCATCCGAAAATGCATTAAGATAATTTTCCATGCCTACAAAAGGCTTATTTCTGGATACCCCGTTCCAGCTCGTAAATGTAAGATACAGTCCATAAATAAAAGGTATTATCACAACACTGCAAAATATTACCGTTGTTAATCCAGCAAAGATCAAATACTGTTTTAATTTATAGCCCAGTGTATTAGTTTTCATATGCCTCACCTTTCAAAATACCCGTGCACTAAACACTTAAATCTCTTTTCTTTTTTATCAGGGCTTCTTGATGATCGAAGCCCTGATATAATGTCTTTTTACAATCAGATTGATTATTGAGTAAATTATCAGTGCTCAATAGGTGTTGCAGACTTGAAATACTCAGTTACCGCATCAGCAAGTGCTGCTCTGTCCATTGACTCATCAAGGTATTTCTGCATGATCTCCTGTCCTACTACCGTCATATGATCGTCGGGAAGGTAATTGTATGTAGGAATCATATTTCCTGCATCTGCATATGTCTTTACAGAAAGAGAAAATGGATCGAGCTTATCGGCTTTGATATTTTCAAAAGCAGGAACAAGCGCACACTTTTCTGTAAGGAAAGCATTTCCGTCAGCATCGTTTACAAGCCAGTTAAGGAAGTCAAGCGCAGCCTGTCTCTGCTCATCTGAAGTATCTGATGAACTGTCAACAAAGAAATACTTGGTTGCACCGCCGACAATCTTAAAGTTGCTTGTATCTGTAGTATTCTGCGGAACAGGCATCATTCCGAGGTGCTCTGTGTAATCATACTGGTTGATAACTGACCAATCCCAGTTTCCTCCGAACATGAAAGCGATCTGTCCTTCTGCAAGCATCATTGATGTCTCTTCACGATCTGCGTTAGAAGCAGAACCTTTTGCATAGTTATATTTAATAAGCGTATCAAATGAATCCATTAAGGAATTGAATTTCTCATTATCCGAAAGCTTACCCGATCCATCAAGAAGGCTCTTTACAAATGCATCCGGATCCTGCTGCTCTTCATATACCATAGGGAACCAGTGTGCACCGAGTGACCAATACTCTGAAAGAATTCCTACAGGCTTCTCCATTCCGCCCTGTACAAGCTTATCAAGTAACTTCTGGAAATCTTCAAGCTTAGCAACCGATGTAGGATCGAACGTTTCTCCCGTGATCTTTTCAATCGCATCTGCGTTATAAAGAATACCTCTTGCCTCTACACAGAAAGGAAATCCTACAACTTTTCCGTTAACCGTGATTCCAAGCTTTGTTTTCTTTGCCCAGTCCTCATTTGAAAGATCGTAAGCATACTCATTTGCTACTGCATATATATCTTTCGGATCCACCATTGAAAGTGTATAAGGATCGTGTGATGCATACTTTGTTGCAATCTGTGAAGCAACTGTTGTATCCGTATCGGCATTGTATACTTCAACATGCACACCTGTCTTCTCTTCATACTCTTTTGCCATATCCTCGAACTGTGTCTGAATCTCTGTTTTAGAATTTAAAATTGAGATAGCCGATCCCCCTCCATTGCTGCTATCTGCAACCTGCTCTCCGGCAGTCTGAGCAACAGGCTCTTCCGGATTCTGTGTACTGCATGCAACCATTGATAATGCCAATGCTGCACCAACTACTAATGAAACTATTTTCCTTCTCATCTTAAATAACCCCTCCTTTTAAAGGTCTTTGTTTATTGTAAACAGATATTACCACGTGACGTTTATTTATGTCAATCGGTTGACATACGTTTTTATCAAAAAATTATCCATTTCGTGAATTAATTACGATATATCAATATGGTTTTTGTATATCTTGCACAAGTAATTGTCTTTTACACAAGACCGGCTATGTTATACGTTTGACATATAATTGCGGCAATAAAGAGCTTTTGCCTTAGGTTAACCAAGCCAAAAGCTCTTTTCTTCAAGGATTCCAGATAATCTCATTTACTCTCTGCTGTACAGCATTGTAATCATATCCCGCTTCGGTAAGACGCATCTTCCTTTCTTCGCCGTTGCCCCATTTTCCATTCACTACTTCTCTTGCGATCTCATCAATGGATTTCCTTTCATAGCTTTCCGAGATCAAACGGTCAAGGACTGTGCAATATGCCTTCTCTTCAAGATAGATCCAACCTGTTCCGTTTCTAAGCTTTCCCCATCCGTTCTGTACTTCAACAACCGTAAATACACCTCTGCCTGTCTGTCCTTTGATCGCACCTCCAAAATTCGGATTTGCACGGATGTTCAGATTATCTATAAGAACTTTTACAGAAAAAGGTACGGGCGGATAAGTGCCCGCCGGTCCGGCATAAGGATATGCCTCTTCTGTGCTTCCCTTTGGAAAGTCCGCAACACCTTTGTCCAAAAGTTCTTTTACCGCTTTTCTGAATCCGTCCATCGTATAGCCGGTTTCAAGCTGATTCCATAAGTGCTCGGGGTCACTGTGGTTGGAAGCTATTCCTCTGATATGTCCCTCATTGTGAGAAACAATCACTCCGTCTCCAAGAGGATCAAGGTTAAATAATTTGCAGAGCATCGCGAACAGTTTGACTGCCGCTTCATATGTTCTTTTTACCGATTTGCGTGCCTCAGGTATGTTTGAGCAGGTAAAGGTCGCTCCGCTTGTATAATTAAGGCTTGCAGGCTCACACATCTCAACTCCGATATGTGTATTGTTTGCCGCTCCGCCTGCGTGCCATCCTCTGTGGTTCCAAGGAAGCGTCTGATACACTGTTCCGTCGTTTCCGTCTATGAAGCCATGAACGCATGAGCTGTCATGTGAAGGTGTGTTCCAGCTATTGATAAATGCCATTGCTCGGGGCTGTGCGCATCCGACAGAATGGAGCATAAGGCCTTTCACGGTTATTTTTCTTCCCTCTGTGTAGCAGGGGTTCTGAGTCATTATACTTTCTACAAAATTCATAATTTTTCTCCTTTTCTTTTTGTACTTTGTTTTTTGGTTTCTGTGTTTTGTTTTTTGTGTTCTGTTTTCATTGTTGAAGGAAGCGCCGAGCCGGCGCCTTCCTTATTTCTTCAGTTCCGGAATCCCGGAAATACTCATCAGCAGGGAAAGTATTCCTGCCAATGATGCCGCACTTGCAACCATCACCCAATTAACGTCTCCCAGAAACTCCGAAGTTCCTATCGTGGCAATGGCTGTCTGTGCCACCGTCTTCACAGCTCTTATTCCTGCTGCTTCAAGCCAGTTCTTCATAAGCATTCTCCTTTCCTGTGCGTAGATTTTATAGAACAAAAGTTAATTTGTTTTATCCTTGCTTATACATTTGGTAAGTCAATGGATAAAAAAATTTACGCACATGGTGCACGTGCCAGTCCTAATAACAGCATATTTGCGTGTTCTGACATTTTCATCTCACCTCCGTTCGTTTTAGCTTGATCTAATCATATATCACGTTTGGAAAGTTGTCAACACATTAATTTACCGTTTGTTTATGCCGTGATTCTGATAAAATAATCAAACACTGCTATTTTACTGCGTTTTACGGATTTTATACTTACCGAAAATTATTTTAATTTGACGTTTTGGATGAATTGAATTATACTTTTGGTAAGTTTCTGAAATTATTCCATATATGAATAAAGAGAATGTATATTAGCCGGTTAAGATGTTTTATCTTAAAAAAGCGGCATTACACTTTCATTTATCCAAGATAATATATCAAATTAGAAATGAGGATATCCTATGAACAACACATTAGGAGGAAGAATAGCTGAATTACTTTCTCAGCTTAATATGACTCAGCGTGAACTCGCTGAAAAAGTCGACGTCACCGAAGTCTCAATGTCTCGATATATAAAGGGCGACCGTGTTCCGAAAGGGCCCGTTATAGCCAATATCGCCACTGCCCTTCACACTACTACCGACTATCTGTTAAACGGGAACTCCTCAGAAAGCGGAGATTTCGAATCTGAATATTATATGATTCATAGACTTATTGCAAAAAATGCCTCCAAGATGACATCCAAGCAAAGGCGCGAGCTCATTAACGCCCTGCTTGAGTCTGAAGATGAATAAAGGCATTCGATTATATATTCCATTTTGATAGAAAATAGTGTTCAGACATACCCACATGTGATATGTATCTTCCTTTCCGCCATTCTACTTGGTAGATAAGGTACTTACCACATATTAAAATATGTCTTTGCACTTTTTTACCATCTATCCGATTATTTTCTCACGAAGCGCTATCCCCTCTACAACTCCGTGCAGATATGCTTCCGATGCAAGCTTACCGTCTGCAACGGTTATGGCATCTACTATTTCATTAAACTGCAGTTGCCGGTTCACATCCAGCATTGCTCGAAATGTTATGATCAAATCATTTATCTCATCACGTTCCTTCTTGTATTCTTCTGTCTGAACAAATAACTGCATAGAGTCTTCAAACGCATCCTTGATACATTCCTCAATTTCCACTGTTTTCATACCTCCAAAGTCAAAGCCAATGTTGCATAGATTGATGTATGGTAGCGAATCTATGATTATTATATCGAACACGTGTTCACATGTCAATTTATTAATTGTCCTTATCTGCAATCTTGTCCAATCCCCTCAGGATAACAGCAATAGTCATTTTTTACTCAGTATTGTTTCATTCCTCCTGAAGCGTTTATGTTCTCATTAGGTATCACAAATATTTTTTTATCATCGCATCTATCGTATTGTCGCTTAATACATAGTTTACGGTTTCAAATGTAACAATCAGCCTATCTCCCGGCACTATTCCATTTCTTATATATGTATCTATCTTCCTGACCGCTGTTTCCGCGTATTGAGGATCGTCCATTCGTCCATCATGTTCCCAATACACTTCTTTTCCGGTTCTCCTACTAATAATTGTAAAGTCAGGAAATATGATTCCATATCCTTTTAGCTCAAGCGGACACTCATACTTATATTCTATCCCGCGTTCAAAGAATGTATCCGCTATTATTTTTTCACTCTTCGACCTGACTCTCTCGCCTTTCCTTGTACATATCTCCGGTGAATCCTCAGAAAAACTTTTCCCGTTATATTCTATTTCTTTCCACTCAGATATCCTCTGTTCAAACGGAATCTCATACGCTCTGACTAATTTCTTTCTCGTAGGATTCATGCATGCATATATTTTTTCAATTTCATGATCATCATAATCCGCATTTATTTTTTGTATCTGCTTAAGTCTCAGATCAACAAGTCTTTTTACCTTTTTGTCATATCCTTTCTGCGCAAGAGCTTTGATAAATTCGGTATTTTCCTTTTTTATATAGTTTCCCTGATATATTGATTTCTTGTTTTCATCAGTACAATGCATGTATTGAACAAGCTTCCCCGACGATGAAATCCTAAGTCGCCCCTCTGGTGCCTCATCCAGCTGCTTATCAACTACAGCCTTTATTCTCAGAAGCCGTTCCTCCTCGTATTATATAGTCATATCCATTCTTTACCTTCTCTATAGGTATAGGATATGCTGTTGAAGATGCTGTGGATTGGTTCGTTCCTCCTACCGCATAGACGGTTTCAAAAAGGCTCCAACCACAGCCTCTTTGTCACAATGTTAATCAGTTAGATACCGCATGACGGTTTATGTAGAACGAGGTTACATCGGCAGAGAGCCCTGTGGATCCAATACAGCGTCAAATACTTTTAAGGAGGATCACATGTATGATCTACGTTGGTATCGATGTTGCAAAGGATAAGCATGATTGCTGCATCCTGGGATCAGAAGCCGATAATCTCTATCCGGTGTTTACTATCCCGAATAACAAGACAGGCTTTGATGAGTTGTATGAAAAGATTTTCTCAGTGACTGATGATAGGACCGAAATAAAAGTAGGTCTTGAAGCTACCGGTCACTACTCACTCAATCTTCTCGGATCGCTCATTGATAAAGGTCTACCCACCTGTGTTATCAACCCGCTACACACAAATCTTTACAGAAAAGGTTTAAGCCTTAGAAAGACGAAAACGGATAAAGTCGATGCCGGTTCGATTGCTATGATGTTAATGACTGATAAGACTCTCAAGCCCTACTCAGACACATCATATCACAGCGAAGAACTCAAGTCATTAACCCGCTACCGTTTTGACAAGGTTCAAGAGCGAGCCAAGCTTAAATCGTCTGTGGCTCGGCTTATTAATATCCTGTTTCCGGAACTGGAAAAGCTCGTTCCTAATCTTCATATGGCTTCTGTGTACGCCTTACTTTCTGAGTTTCCCGGTGCTTCTTACATTGCTGAAAGTCACCTTACACATCTAAGAAATGTCCTTGAAACAGCTTCTAAGGGACGCTACGGACGAAATATGGCTGTCACCATAAGAGATGCTGCAAAGGATTCAATCGGTTCTGTTATGCCGGCAAAATCAATGGAGTTGAAGCACACCATCCATCTGATCGAGGTGATGACGGATGAGATTGATGAAATCGAAGCTTCAATCAAATCCATTATGGATACTTGCGACTCTCCGATTATGACAATCCCTGGTATTAGCTACCGTATGGGAGCCATGATTCTTGCAGAGATTGGCGATTTCAACCGCTTCAGCAATGCCGATCAGATACTTGCATTTGCAGGGTTATCGCCATCTACATACCAATCAGGACAACTTGATTCTTGCTTTTCCCACATGGAAAAACGGGGCTCTCGTTACCTACGGTATGCTTTGTTCAATGCCACAAAATATGTCTGCCACTGGGATGAGAGTTTCGGCGCTTACCTCTCTAAAAAGATAAGTGAAGGCAAGCACTACAATGTTGCTATCGGTCATGCGGCGAAAAAGCTGATACGCACCATCTATCGGATGGAACTTACAGGCGAAGCCTACCGAAAATAAAGAGTCTTTAACTTACATCCTTTTCTTAGAGCACCTGTTCAGATGCTCTGTTTGTCATGCAGTTTTCAAGGTACTGATTGAGGCTTAATCCTGCCTCCAGGCTATCTAAAACACTTAACGATGTTTTATTCAAAAATCTTCATTTTCTTGTTGACTTTTAATAGTTAGTCTCTTTATTTAGTAGCTCTTTTAATCCGTACATTTACTTCTCCTTCTTTTATCTTTGCTTAGTGGTAGTGATTTCAGATAATAAAAGCTTTTTAATGTGTTTTGGTTTCATATGTGACCTCCTTGCAATCAAGTTTTCCTTAATTACAAGGGCCGCTTTCGCTACCTTTAAAACATCAGTAGCGAAAGCGGCCACACATTTACGATAATCTGTCAATACCTTTTAAGAAAAAAAGACCCCTATGTCATTTCTGACATAGAGATCTTTTGGGCTGTCATCTTAACTTAATGACATTGATTTTCTATCGGCTAGCCTTTTTCATTCTTGTTTCCACTCAACTGATATAAAAAATCATACTAAAAACCGACTAAAAAGAAGTTTTTAGTATGTACACAGGCTTTAGCTTGTGCTAAGCAAAATTCACTTTTGACACTCACATCATTATATAGGGTGATTATATCAATTAATTTCCTTAATAAAATTAACCAGGATATCTGAGCATTTCTCAGGTTTATCCAGATATATTTCATGCCATCCAGGGCACTCTACCATCTGACAATTTCCTAGCTTTTCCATATATGTTGCTTTTATATCAGGATTTTCACTTTCTACTCCATATGTTGTGGCCGCAACATATACTTTAGGTATTTCATTCGTTTTTAAGGTGTCCCAAGTCTTTCTAATGTTGTCTCCAAATAGCTTTTCTTCTGAGTTACAGGCATTTGAACCCATAGTCTTAGATAATACTCTCCAGGCTATATCTCTATGCTTTTCATCCAAGATAGCAAAAGTACTGTCGTCATCATCCTCATTACAGATAGGCTTAATCAGAGCGTTGATTAGACCAAATTTACCAGCTGTATGCATCCAACCAGGGAAGAAGTCCCAAGCACTGTACTGGTCCTCTTCAATCGGATAAACTGGTACGCCATCAAAAATTGCGACACCTTCTATTTCATCAGGATATTTGCTTTCCCAATAAGTAGAATATATACCGCCTAAGGAATGGCCTATAAGAACATATGGAGGCTTCACGCCGGCATTTTTAAGAGCCTTGCGATAGTCCTCAACAACATATTCAACTGTCATATCGTTTTTAGTGTCGTCACTCAAGCCATATCCAGCCCTGTCGATGAAATACAATTCATTATTCTTTTCAATTTCTTTTGTCATTTCTCGCCAGGCTATGACAGCTTCACCATCAATAAATCCCGATAAGCAAACTATTCTATGATTACCATTTTCTTTTCCACACTGATACACATTAAGCGAATAATCACCCACTGAAACTCGATTTTCATAGCCTTCTGTTCTAAGCTGCTTAAGAGCTCCATGCATATTCAAATGCTGATAAACAGCAAATATAGTAATAAACAGGACAATCCCTGCCAAAATAACACCTGTGACACGGCCTATTATCTTCTTCATCTTTCTCTCCCCTATTAATAAAACATATTCCGATTTCTATACTCGACTGCCATAGTATGTCTGACGTAGTATGTTATATCATAGGATTTCTTCCCTGTCAAGGATTCAACAAGATAGAGTTTCGCTATGCGAAACTCCCGCAGTGCGAGCCTGCAATTGCTGAAAGCAATTAAGTACATATGCAGGCGAGACACATCTTACAAGCGCAGCTTGTTTTTTATGTAATAGGAGATTCCAGAGGAATTTCCTATTACATAAAAAAGGCTAGCCACGGCTCAATGTCATTAAGTTAAAATAACAAACATAGATTCCTATATCAGAAATGGTATAGGGGTCTTTTTTTTAACACTTGACACGAGCGACAAAATGTGCGGCCGCTTTCGCTACTGATCGAATAGAGAGGTAGCGAAAGCGGCCCTTGTAATTAGCAAGAGTTAATTGCAAGGAGGTGCTTATATGAAACCAAAACACATTAAAAAGCTATTAATGTCGGAAATTGAAACTGTTGCAAATGCTTCTGATAAGTATTGTTCAAATCCAGGGCGTGATTTTTCACGAGAACGAAAACTCTCTTTAAAAAAAGTCGTGGAAAGTATTATCGGAATGGGTAGCAAGGGACTTACAAATGAGTTGATTGACATCTTTAATAATGACCCTGAAATGCCCTCCGCCTCTGCTTTTGTCCAACAACGGAGCAAAATCAAGCCTGAAGCCTTCAGGGATATATTGGCAGGGTTCACAGAAAAGATAACCGAGCAATCTTGCCAATTAAGATTATTGGCAGTAGATGGTTCTGATATTCAAATCGCAACTAATCCAGATGATGAAGATACCTATTTTCCAGGGGCAAATGGTCAGAAGCCTTACAACCTAATTCATTTAAACGCCCTTTATGATCTTGAACAACATATTTATGTTGATTCAAGAATACAAGGGCGTATGAGTGGGAATGAACATATGGCATTGTAAGAAATGGTTGATAAATCAGACATACAGAAGGCCTTAGTCATCGCAGACAGGGGATATGAATCTTATAACAACATGGCTCATATACAGGAAAAAGGATGGTTCTTTTTGATACGTGTAAAAGATGGAAAAGCTGGCATAAAGGACGGATTGCTACTCCCTGAAGAGAATGAATTTGATGTTGATATTTGCTTGAAGCTTGTACGAAAACAAACCAATGAAATAAAGGAACTTATGAAAGATAAAAATAAATATCGATTTATCCCCCATAACGCAAGTTTCGATTATTTACCGGAGAAAACAAGAAAAGCAGATCCTGTTATATTTTATGAATTAAAGTTCAGGGTGGTCCGTTTTGAAATAGGAACTGAGAGTTACGAAACAGTACTCACGAACCTTGACAAAGACGCGTATCCAGCGACAGAGTTAAAGCGACTATACGCTGCCCGTTGGGGAATTGAAACATCTTTCCGAGATTTAAAGTATACATTAGGGATGCTTGATTTTCATTCAAAAAAGGTGATGTGCATCCATCAAGAAATCTATGCACATCTGATTATGTATAACTTTTCTGAAATGATTACCTCGCATGTAGTCATTGCTAAAAAACAAAGAAAGCATACATATAAAGCAAACTTCTCAGTTGCCGTCCATATGTGCAGACTCTTCTTCTATGAAAGAGCATCACCACCCAATCTGGAAACCATAATTGCAAGAAATCTTATACCGATACGGCCAGAACGACATCGCACTCGAAATCTGACTACAAAGATTTTTCATGGTTTCTTGTATAGAGTAGCATAATTATACTTAATTGAATACTTTTTGCGGCAGACTTTCGTCTGTCTTGTTGTGATGCTCAGAAATAAAAAAAGAACGATTGAAGATATAAATACCTCAATCGCTCTTGTTGATTCTTTGGTTAATCCCTTAATTGGTCAATGTTAACTTAATGACATTGAGCAGTGCCTCTACCACTTTTTTCTATAGATAACAGCAAAATACCTCTGCTCATAATGAAAGCATTGTAAATATGAGCAGTAATCATCCTCAAAAAGCAAATGCCTATTTCAAAATAGTTGGGAATATAAGCAGTGAAAAGACTCTAAACGTCACTGACTATATTGTGAAAATAGAATTTATAGCAGTTTTTCAGACTAAAAACCGCTTCGAACATTATATACCTAAATCGAGTAGAAGGCGGTGACTAACCGCCGTCCTCTCACAGCACCGTACGTACCGTTCGGTATACGGCGCTTTCAATAGTTGACGTGCACAGACTGATAGGCTGTGGCTAAATCAAAGAAGCCACTGTTTATCAGTCTTTCTTTATTTAACGCCCAAATCACAGCCTTATTGTTACTAACGTACCAATACTTCCTGCGACTGTTCGCAATAGTTGCCGCATAGTGTTCTGGAATTCCGAGCTTTACGAGATTTCTAAATTTAGTCCTCGGTAGTTTCCATTGCTTCCATATACACATGCGAATTCTGTGATAGAGCCATCCGTTGATGTCATCTATGTTGTTCTTCATACTGG